>NZ_CP022161.1:0-347151 GCF_002214185.1 Streptomyces capitiformicae
TCGCCCCGTCCGCCGTGCCGTTACCGCTGACATCCAGGCACTTGCCCAACGCCTTGACCGTCGACCCCGGCGTCACCGTCCACCGCTGCCCCGCCGAGCCCGTACACGACGAGATCTGCACCGCCGTCCCATCCGCCGAGCTGCCGCTACGGACATCCAGACACTTACCCGCGAGCCCCACGACCGGACCCGCGCCGGGGGTGGGTGTCGGGCCGCCGCCGGGATTGAAGGTGAACGCGTCGACGTCGAAGAGGAATCCGGAGCCGCCGGCGAAGGTCAGGTAGAGCGTGGTGGTGCCGGCCGGTGCACCGGAGATCGAGCCGCCCACGGTGGTGAAGTTCGTCCACGAGCCGGTGACCGGGACGGTGGCGGAGCCGAGGATGGTGCCGGTCGGCGAGCCGGCCCGAACCTGCAACGTGCCGCCCGCGCCACCTGACGACACCCGGGCGCTGAACGACGTGGCGTTGCTCAGCTTGTACGGCTCGAATGCGATCCAGTCGCCGTTCTCGATGTCACCGACGGACTTGCCGCCCTCGGCGGTCGACTTGTCCAAGGTGGCGATGCCGGACGATGTCTTGTAGTGCTCGGCCTGCCGGTGCTTCGGCTGCAGGATGTGCTGCGTGTGCGTGGTGAGCCCGGCGTTGTCGGTGTACTCGGCATCGAAGACCCCGAAGATGTTCGCCGCGTCGTCGTGCTCACCGTCGACCGGGATGGTGATCGTGCCGGAGCAACCGGTCTTCGAGGTGATCGGGTGGCCGTGGCTGTCGTGACCGACGATGTACGTCAGCTTGACCTTGGTGCAGTCGACCGTGCCGTCCTCCGGATCCGTCACGGTGATACTGAACGGCACGGTGTCGCCGAAGGCGAAGATCTCCCCCGCGGCGGGGCTGTTGATGGTCACGGTCGGCGCGGTGTTGCCGACGGTGATCCGCACGTCGGCGGTGCCGGTGGCACCCTGCGGGTCGCGCACGGTCAGCGTGGCCGTGTAGTCGCCGTTTGTGTTGTACGTCTTCGTCGGGTTGGCGACGGTGGAGCTGGTGCCGTCACCGAAGTTCCACGCATAGGTCAGTGCCCCACCGTCAGGGTCGGATGAGCCGGCCGAGGAGAATGTCACGGTCAACGGCGCCGCGCCGGAGGTTCGGTTGGCGCCGGCCATCGCCGTGGGCGCCCGGTTGCCGCCGCCGACGTAGTCGAAGCGGTAAAGGGCAGAGTATTGGTCGCCCTGGTACAGCCCGGCGCCGTAGTCCAGCACGTAGTAGGAGCCGTCCGGGCCGAACGCCGAGTCGATCACCTGCTTGCCATTCCAGGGGAAGCTGTCGATGGTCCCCGGGGAGCCGTCGGCGTTGAGGTGGATCGGCTTGATCCAGCCGCGACCGAACTCCGTGGCGAAGAACTGCCCGTCGAACGACTGCGGGAACTTCGTGGGCGAGCTGACGTTGGGGTCATACCGGTACACCGGGCCCGCCATCGGCGACTCCGAACCGCCGCCGAACGCCGGCGGGCTGCCGGCGTCGCCGCCGTAACGGATCCAGGCAGCCTTGGCGGGGGGCAGCGCGCTCAGGCCGGTATTGCGGAACGAGTTGTTCGTCGGCCCGCCCGAGCAGTTGTACTTCGCGCCTGCCGTGTTGGTGGCGAAGTCCCACTCGGCGTACGTCTCGGAGCTCGTGTTCGTGCCGGTGCAGTATGGCCAGCCGTAGAAGCCCGGGCCCGTGACGCGGTTGAACTCGACCTGGCCCTGCGGCCCGCGGGCCGAGGTGGCGCCGGCATCGGGGCCGTAGTCGCCGACGTAGACGATGCCGGTGGCCTTGTCCACGCTCATCCGGAACGGGTTGCGGAGGCCCATCGCGTAGATCTCCGGCCGGGTCCTGGCCGTGCCGGGCGGGAACATGTTGCCTGCCGGGATCGAGTACGACCCGTTCTCGTTCACCTTGATTCGTAAGATCTTGCCGCGCAGGTCGTTGGTGTTGGCGGCGGTGCGCTGCGCGTCGAACGCCGGGTTGCGGTTGGTCCGCTCGTCGAGTGGGGAATATCCGGCGGACTCGAACGGGTTGGTGTCGTCGCCTGTGGACAGGTACAGATTGCCTGCCGCGTCGAAGTCGATGTCTCCGCCGGCGTGGCAGCAGATACCTCGGTCAGCCGGCACGTCGAGGATGTCCACTCTGCTGGACTGGTTGAGTGTGAAGTCGGCGTTGAGCGTGAACCGGGAAAGCCGGTTGACACCCTGCCACGCCGACCAGTTGCCGCCGGTGGTCGGGGCGTCGCCTCCTGGTGTGGACAGCGGCGGGGAGTAGTAGAGGTAGATGTGCCGGTTGGCGGCGAAACCCGGGTCGATGCCGATGCCCTGCAGGCCGTCCTCGTCGTGCACGTATACGGGGATGCTGCCGATCACCGTGGTGGTGCCGCCCGCATCCGTGCGGCGCACGGTCCCGTTGCGAGCGGTATGCAGCACGGACCGGTCGGCGAGTACGGCCAGCGACATCGGCTCACCGACCTCCGCGACCCCGCGGGCCAGTTGGACCTGCTGGAAGTCGGCGGCGTTGATCGGGTGCGCCGAGGCCGGGGTCGCACTGGACAAGGCCACGATGAGAGAGGCCACGACCAGGAGCAGAGCCGAACCGATGGCCGGCCAACGCGCGGGAGACCTCTTGATCTTCATGAACATGACAATGCAATCCCCTTCCTGAACAGGTGGCTGCCAGGCTTGGGGCGCGCGCTGCCGCGCCGATGCCGTAGCGGGATGTCGCCGCTTCGGCCCGCTGGGTGTGCTTCAGCAGGCCACTACGCCGAGCGGGGGCAACCGCTCGGAAACAGTAGAAGTCGATGGCTACCGCGCTGTCGGGTCACATCGACGACCGTGATGGTCTGCCGACAAGGCTAGAAGACTTCAGCCCAATGTGTCCACACTTCCCTCCGGACCAGCCAGGCTTTTGGTCTGTTGTGGAGCAAGTTGCGAAGGGCCCGAGCCCTGTCAGGACTCGGTGCCATCTCCCACCCGGATTGGCGGGACGCAGACGGGTGCGTGATCGCCGCCGCCCGCCCCGACAACCCGGCCGAGCCCGGCCACACCTTCGCCGACCACGAACACATCCTGCCCACCGCAGCCGAGGCCACGGGACTCACCACGTGCCGCAGATCGTGGCCATCAGCCGCCCCGGCGAAGGCGACCAGTTTCTTTACTACGCCGGCCCGGCCGAAGTCAGCGACGCGGCCAACCAGTACCGAGGAAGCGTCAAGGAAGCCCCTATCGCGGGGGCTGGCAGGAAGGCGGGCTGCATCATGCCCGGGAGCCGGAACCGCCCAGTTCACATCGCGTTTCAGGGCAGCCTTCGACGCCGGGCGGGCTCAAACCCTCGTCGTGCCGCGCGTGATGGTGTTGCGGCGATCCGGGCGTGTGTCGAGGACGCGCAGTCGCGTCGGCGGGACATACCGTGGCCGCGGAACGGCGGACACACGACGAGGGACCCCATGGGGGCCTGATGTGCTGGAGTGCGACGGCGGATCTCGTGGCGGGCAGCGGTATCGCGGTCGTCGGGGTGGCCTGTGTGACGCGGGTACGCCGTAGCCGGGATGTGCCACTTGCCGCGCTCCCGCTCCTGCTCGGCGCCCATCAGCTCGTCGAGTCGGTGGTCTGGGAATCGGGGGGCGGGAGCGGACCCGCCACCGTCGTCTGGGCGGTCATCGCGCTGCCCGTACTGGCGGTATGGGTGCCGGTGGCGGTGTGGTGTGCCGCTCCGCCGGGCGTCCGGCGGCGCCTGCTTCTCCCGCTCGCAGCAGGAACCGTCACAGCCGCACTGCTCGCCCACGGTCTTGCGACCGGCCCGGTGACGGCCGAGCCCCGTGGGCACACGATCGGCTACACAGTCGGCCTGTCCCACACACCTGTCCTCGTCACCGGCTATCTCCTGGCCACCGTGGGCTCCCTGCTGCTGTCCGGCGACCGGTGGCTGCGCGCCCTGGGCACTCTGGTCGCCATCGGCGCGCCGGCCTGCTGGGCGCTGTGGCGGCTGGAGTTCGTCTCGACCTGGTGCGCGTTCGCAGCCGTGTGCTCGATGGTGCTCCTCGGCTGGGTCCGCGCCCGGCCAACCTCACCGGCAGCACCACATGACCCGGCCGCGGAACCATGACAGCACGTGGTGAGACCCGGCCGACGGGTTGTGGCTGTTCCTGGGAAAGGCTGCCCGGTTCGTACTCGTCCCCCGTGGCTGCATAAGATCATCGGCCGTGACCCGAAGCAGGCTGGGCGACCTTGTCGCCACTGGTTTGACCGACCGTCTCGACCGGCGTGACAGGAAGCTCCTGGAGCGGCGTGCGCTTATCAAGTCCGCTGGTGACGAGCCGTTCGCCCTGGATCCTCGCGGCTGGTGGTACGCGGTACCCGGCGCGACGTACGAAGGGCTCTTCGAGGCGCTCGGTCTGCACGACCGGTTCCCGGTCACGCTGGACGAGGGCGCCGACGTGGAGGATCTGCCGTTCCGTGAGGACGCCCTGCCCACCTTCGTCACGCCTGAACTGGACGGCTGGCGGCTGATCTTCGGCAACCTGGCCGATCTTGTCGGTATCGACTGGGACGAGTGGATGGACGCGGTGGAACGACTGAGCGTCCACTGCGGTACCGCGCAGATGTTCTTCGAGGACTCGGTGGCGGGTGCCGAGATCTGGGTGGTCGCCGAGAAGGGCCGCATCCGTCGGCGTTACGCGGCGGACAGCATCCCGGAGTGGACCGGCGACCCGCTGCCCTGGGAAGAACTCCGGGTCAACGAACCCGACTTCGACCCGGAGTCCGGCGAGGCCGACCCCAATGAGGGCACGGCGGGGGTCGCCCACGCCTGTGCACGGCTGTCCGTCGATCCCGACAGCATCGGTGCCACCACTCGTATGCGCGGCCATGGCTGGCTCGCGCTCAGGCGGCCGGGCATCGGCCACGACAACCTCACCGCTCTCGTGCAACGCTGAACTCACCGCTTCACGGTGGCGTGGTGGCCGTTGTCCGACGCCGCTGGCTCTCCAGTCACGTGGCGGGTGTCGTCGCCCGTCGGCAATGCCAAGGCTTCCTCGCGGTCGGTCGGGGCCCTCAGCGGCTTCGCGAGCGGGGCTGTGCGTGGGGCTCGGCGCTCCGGGCGGCCAGGTGCCGCTGCCACTGCACGATGGCCTTTCCGAGGGACTCGCTCATGAGGTAAAGGAGTTCCGCTGAGGACTCGAAGCGGGCGCCCGCCGGGGTGGCGGCTCCGAGAATCTCGGCGCCACGCCGCGATTCGGCCGCCAGGGCGTCGCTCATCCGCAGGGTTTCCAGCAGACCCCGGACCCAGATCTCCTCGTCGATGACATAGCGTTCGCGGCGCACGCCGGGAGTTCTCTCCCGCCTGAGCAGTCCCTGCTGTTCGAGGAAGGCGACGGCGTGCGAGATCGACGCCGGGCTGACGCGAAGCCGCTGGACCAGGTCGGCGGCGGTGAGAGCGCCGGAGTCGGTGATGTACAGGCAGGCCAGCACCCCTGCCGCCACTCGGGGCATCCCCTGCTGCATCAGGACCGTGGTGAAGGACTCCGCGAAGTCCTGGACCGCTCGGGGGTCACGCCCGTGGCGGCTGTCGGGGACCGGCGGTGCCGGAGACTGCGCCCGCTTACCCCTGCGCGCACGATGCCGTGTGGCCTCGTGCGCTCGATTCGCCCGGTAACCGTCGGGTCCGCCGTTGCGGGTGACCTCCCGCATGACGGTCGAGGCGGGGCGGCCCAGACGCCGGCCGATCTCCGCGTATCCGAGTCCCTCGGCCAGCCCCGTGGCGATGTGCTGACGGTCCTCACTGGTGAGTCTGTCTCCGGGCATCGGCACTCGTCTCCCCTCCGTCGACTCCGTCGACAGGCGCGGAGCCCGGCGTCGGCGCGCCCCGCCACACAGTATGCATTCACGCGAACCCCATTGCAATGAGAAGCTCGGCCCGTCCTTTGCATTAAGCGTCACTGTCATTGCAAAGAGAGCTCAACCATCCCGCCTTAATGGGGATATTGGATTCCTTTGTTCGTTGCGCATTATCTGAACGCAATGTAGCGTCACAGACGTTCAGCGAAACCTGAACACTGTCGAGAGATTCAAAGGAGCGCACAGCCATGTCCGTCGCCCTTACCGATCAGGACAAGCTCACCCTGCGGACCGCCGCGTACGGTGCCGTCTCGCTGTTGGCCGCCGCCGGAGCCGCCGGCTCGCCCCACAAGGTCGCCACCGACGGTTCCCTCGCCCTGGCCTCCGCGACCGGCCCGGTCGGGCATGTGCTCGCCGAGAAACCCAAGGGTGTGAACCTGGACGGCAAGTCCGTAGCCGCGATCGCCGACCAGGTGCTGCCGGCCCTGACGGCAGCCATGAGTCTGCTGAGGAAGCAGGATCCGGCGGAGGCCGACAACTTCCGCGGAACCGTCGTCGTCGCCCTCGAAGCGGCCGCCCGGACCCACCAGGGCGAGCCCAGCCCTCCCATGGCCGAGATGACCCGCAAGATCATCAAAGCCCTGGACGGCGCGGACGGCGCGGACGGCGCGGCCGTGCCGCAGGCCGGTGCCGGGCAGGATCGCCCGGATCTGCGGGAGGCCATCGAGACGTTCGTCGCTGCCGGTTTCGCCGGGATACAGATGCGCGTGCACGACGAGCGGGGCGAGTGGGTCGGCAGCGCCGGGGTGCGCAAGCTGGGCGAGGCCGCGAAGCCTTCGCCGAACGGGCTGTTCTGGGTGGGCAGCACGACCAAGACCTTCGTCGCCACGCTGGTGTTACAGCTGGTGGCCGACGGCACGATCAAGCTGGACACCCCGGTGGCCGACCACCTGCCCGAGCTCGGGCTGGACAAGCGGATCACCGTGCGGATGCTGCTGCAGCACACCAGCGGGTTGTACAACTACACCGGCGAACTCGACCCCGAGGGGACGTTCGTGCCGGGGATCCCCGCGGTGGGCAAGGAGTGGGTGGACAACCGGTTCCACTCCTACCGGCCGGAGGAGCTCGTGCGGTTCGCGTTGTCCAAGCCGGCGCGGTTCGAGCCGGGGGCGGACCAGAGCTACTCCAACAGCAACTACACGCTGGCCGTGTTGCTGATCGAGAAGGTCACCGGCCGCTCGTACGACGAGGAGATGCAGCGGCGGATCCTGCGGCCGCTCGGGCTGCGGGACACCTTGGTGCCGGGCGACTCGCCGGAGATCCCCGGGCCGCACGCCCACGGCTACTACCGCTACGAGGACGCCGGCGAATGGAAGGTGGTCGATGTCAGCCGCCAGAACCTCTCCCTGCTGGTCGGCGCCGGTGACATGATCTCGTCGACCCGGGATCTCCACATGTTCTTCTCCGCGCTGCTGGGCGGCAGGCTCCTGCCGGAACCGCTGCTGGCCGCGATGCGCAAGCCGCACGGGATGCTCGGTTATGGCCTGGGGCTGTTCGTGCAGGACTTGGGCCCGGACTGCGGCGGCCGCACCATCGTCCACCACAACGGCGGCGCCCCCGGTGGCTACGGGGCGCTGATGATCAGCACTCCCGACGGCAGTATGACCCTGACGGCCGGGCTGACCACCGGGGACGCCGACGTCGACCCGGCACAGGAGTTCCCGAAGGCGCTGGACAGGCTCATCAAGGACGTGTTCTGCGGCGGGCAGGTCGGGTAGGCCGACGAGGCCACGCCGGCTCGGCCCACGGGCTGACCACCACACTCTTACCCTGTGCATGTCAGCGGTGCCAGACTCCGGAATCGATGCCTGCCCGTCAGCCTGTCGGCGGACCGGGCGCCGCCCGCACTCGTCCGGCTGGTCTCGACCTCAAGGGAGTGGCGTGTTACGTGCACCGATGTTCAGGCACGTTCCGCTGGGCGCGACGGCGGTCGTTCTCGCCCTGGTTCTGTCCGCCTGCGGAGGCGGCGGTGGGCCGGGCGGGGTCGGCGTCGCCGCCTCCGCGTCGCTCGATCCCGGGGCGGACCTGGGCAAGCAGCGGCTCACAGTGTCTGGGACGTCGGTCTCCCCGGCCTCCCCGGCCTCCCCGGCGACGAACTCCTCCAGCAGCAGGGGACCGTGGGGCAGTTGGGAGGGGAATCGGTATTTCCGTATCACCCAGGTGCCGGATCCTCCAGCACCGTGCTCGGTCTTCACGCCGGTGGTCTGCCCCGCCCGGCCGCGCGTCCTGAGCGGCCGAGCCGCCGCACGCCGGGTGGCCGCCTGCCTGTGTTCCGGCACCCTGATGCCGGGGTGGGCGGGTGCGAGCAGGGTGAACAGTTCGTGCGCGGCCCGCTTGGACTCGTACCGCAGGGCGTCCGGGGGCAGCGCCTCGCCGGCGAGTTCGGCGAAGCCGGGGGCGCGGCCCCACGGTACGAGGGGCAGGGCGAAGGACTTCAGCCGTTCGGCGAGGGCGGGGCGGGACAGGACGGCGCGGCTGAGGCTTCCCCATGCCGCACCGGGCTCCGTCAGACCGTCGTACACCTCCACGGCTTCCCAGCCCAGGGCGTCGCCGACCATACCGATCCGGTCGCGGGGCACCGCCCGGGGCAGGATCAGTACGGCCGGGTGCGGGGAGATGAAGGCGGCCAGGCCCAGGAGTAGTGCGCGGCTTCGGCGGAGGCGGGGCCGAACTGGCCCTGGAATTAGGCCACGTTGCCGAGGTGGACCGGGCGACGGCCCTCCGTCCACGCATGGGCCCAGCTGTCGCGGCGGGGCACGAAGACCACTTCGAGGACGGGCAGTTCACGCCCCGCGATCGAGCCGGAGGGGGTTCGTCCGACGGGTCGGGCGCCCATCCGGCGGTAGAAGGGTTCCGCGTTGGGGTCCGAGTCGATCGTGATCCAGGTGAATCCGAACTCGCGTGCGGCTCGCATCACATGGGAGTACAGGGCCCGGCCCACTCCTCGGCCGATGGCGCTGGGCTCGACGAAGCACAGGCCCACGCGGCCCTGCGGAGCCGTGCCCTCCAAGGAGGCGACACCGAGCACTCCGGGCTGTGCGTCCTCGGCGACGACGATCCGGCGGTCGTCGATCTCGTCCGGCCGGATGGTGAGTTCCGCACGGCACGCTTCCAGGAACTCCGCGTCGTATCCCCAGTGCGCCTTCGAGCGCAGGACGAGTTCGGTCAGCGCCGTCGCTTCTTCGGCTCGTGCGGGTCGGATCCGCACTTGCCCCCGTACTTCCTCGACGCCGTATCGCGTGATCAGACTAGAACATGTACCGTCCGCATTCGGGCGGTCACTCCTGGCCCTGGCCATCCGGGACGCCGGACGTGATCTGGGACATACCCGTTCCCCGCCCGGTTGTGGATAGTTTGTTGTGTTTGCTCGTCCTGTTCACAGCGTTACGCCACCGGGCCGGCGTTCCGTCGATCATCCACGCTCTGTCGATCACCAGGAGACCCATGCGCCTCCGAATACCCCTCACCGCGCGCGAAGCCTCTGTTCCACCCCTCGCCCTGGCGGGCGGTGCCCTGAGCGTCGGCCTCGGCGGGCTGTATCTCGCCGGGCTGCTGCTGACGGGCGGGGAGATCGAAACGGGTACGACCGTGCGCGGTGTCGACATCGGCGGTCTGAGCCGCGCGGAGGCCACCTCGAAGCTGGAGAGACACTGGGCGCAGACCGGCTCGCGGAAACTGACCGTGAAGGTCGGTGACCGTACGGACACGGTCGTCGCGGGGCAGGCCGGACTCGGCTTCGACGCCGGGCGGACCGTCGACCGGGCGGTGCGCACCGGCTCCGATCCGGTCAGCGTGATCGGCGGGTTCTTCCGCTCGGGCGGTGCCGTCGAACCGGTCGTACGCGTCGACGAGGACAAGGCACGCGACACCCTCGGAAAGCTGGCGAAGACCCTCGACCAGAAGGTCCGGGACGGCGCCGTCACCTTCGCGGACGGCCGGGTCGAGGAAGTCGCCCCGCGCCGCGGATACGCGATGGACGTGGACGCGGCGGTCGACACCCTGCGCACGTCCTTCCTGCACGGCGCGACAGGCTCGGTCACGGCCCTGCCCACCGACGAGACCGAGCCGAAGGTCTCGGCGGAAGAGGTGCGGAGGGCGGTGCGGGAGTTCGCGCGGCCGGCCGTCTCGGCGCCGGTCACGCTCACGGCGGATGACACGCGGTTCACGATCGATCAGGCCGTTCTGGGCGAGCACCTGACGATGCGGCCCGACGACACGGGCAGGCTGGTGCCGAAACTCGACGGCAAGGGCCTGCGCGCCGCCCCCGCGGTGGCCGAGCCCCTGTCCGGCCTGCCCGCCGAGCCCGAGAACGCCACGCTGCGCCTCGACGGCGACAGGGTCGTGGCGGCCGACGACGCGACGCCCGCCGTCCAGGTCACCGACAAGGCCCTGAGCGAGGCCGTGCTGCCGCTGCTCACCAAGTCGGGCGCCGCCGCCCGCACCGGCGAGGTCGCCACACGGGTGACACAGCCGGAGGTGACCGGCGAGAACGCCGCGCGGCTGGGCCTGACCGAGAAGATGTCCTCCTTCACGGTCAACTTCGAACCGGCGCCGTACCGCAC
The DNA here is from genome assembly GCF_002214185.1 of Streptomyces capitiformicae. Taxonomy (NCBI): domain Bacteria; kingdom Bacillati; phylum Actinomycetota; class Actinomycetes; order Kitasatosporales; family Streptomycetaceae; genus Streptomyces; species Streptomyces capitiformicae. The sequence continues at coordinate 10,477 of NZ_CP022161.1, forward strand.
GAAGAACATCGGCCGGGCCGCCGAGCTGATCAACGGCTCCGTCGTCATGCCGGGCGAGACCTGGAGCTTCAACCGGACCGTCGGCGAGCGCACCGAGGCCAACGGCTTCGTCGAGGGCATCATGATCCTCGACGACCAGTTCACCAAGGCGCCCGGCGGCGGTGTCTCCGCCGTCGCCACGACCATGTTCAACGCGATGTTCTTCGCCGGGGTCAGGCCCGTTGAGTACGGCGCCCACTCCTTCTACATCGAGCGCTACCCGGAGGGCCGCGAGGCGACGGTCGCCTGGGGCAGCCTGGACCTGAAGTTCGACAACGACTCCGGCAACGCCATCTACATCCAGGCCGAGTCCACCGACACCTCGGTCACCATCACCTTCCTCGGCACCAAGAAGTACGACGAGATCGAGTCGGTCACGGGTCCGCGCACAAACGTGAAGGAGCCCGAGAAGAAGGTGAGCACCGACAAGAAGTGCGTGCCGCAGACTCCGCTGGAGGGCTTCGACGTCACCGTGGAGCGGGTCTTCCACGCAGGCGGCGAAGAGGTGAAGCGGGAGCCGTTCCGTACCCACTACACCCCGCGCAACGAGATCGTCTGCGAGTGACGTCCCGCACCACAAAATCAGTGTTCAACCGCCTTCCTCCCACGTGACAATCAGTCACCAGCATGGGGAGGAACACATGAGCCAGGCCCACCTGACTCTTCACGAGCTGCTGCCGCCCGAGGAGTTGGCGGCGGCACTCGACGCGGGGCACGTCACGCGCAAGCAGCACCCGGAACTGCCGCTGTCCATCTACACGTACACGAGGACATGCCAGTACGAGCGGGTGTGGAACCGCGTGACCATCCGCTGCCGCGGCCTCGTCGCCGACGACAGCACCGGTGAGATCGTCGCGCTTCCGCTGCCGAAGTTCTTCAACGTCGGTGAGCACGAGGCCGGTCAGCCGTACGCGCCGGCCCTCCCTGACGAGCCGTTCGACGTGTACGACAAGGTCGACGGCAGCCTGGCCGTGGTGTTCCACTACGCCGGCCGGTGGCAGGTGGCCTCCAAGGGGTCGTTCATCAGCACGCAGGCCACCTGGGCGCAGCGGCTGCTCGACGGGAAGGACACCTCCGGTCTCGTTCCGGGAGTGACCTACCTCGCCGAGATCCTCTACCCGCAGAACCGGATCGTCGTCGACTACGGCGACCGTCGTGATCTGGTGCTGCTGGCCGCGTTCGCCAAGGACGGCACGGAGGTCGCGCTGTCCGAGGCGGCGACCGGCTGGCAGGACATCGGGTCGGTCGTGACCGTGTGGCCCGCGATGCCGCTCGCGGAGCTGCTGGCCATGGCCGAGGCCAACCGCCTGCCCGGTGGCCGTCCCGCCACGGGCACCGACGCGGAGGGCTTCGTGCTGCGCTTCGCCTCGGGGGTGCGGGCCAAGGCCAAGCTCGCCGAGTACGTCCGGCTCCACAAGGTGCTCACCGGTGTGACCGAGCGGGACATCTGGCGCGGTCACGGCATCCAGCGGTTCGCGGGGCTGCCCGCCAAGCAGGTGGCCCAGGCGCTCGGCTGCTCGGCCGAGGACATCGAGGCGTCCGGTGGCAGGCCCCTGGACGCGCTGCTGGAGCAGGTGCCCGACGAGTTCGACGCCTGGGTGCGGGGCGTGATCACGGGCATCGAGAAGCAGGTGGAGGACCGCGAGCGCGCGATCGACGAGGCGTTCCGGACCCTCGCGCATCTTGTCGGCGACCGGGGAGCCTTCGCCCGCGCCGCGAAGGCGCTGCCCGACGCCGCCCTGCGCCCCGCCATGTTCCTGCGCCTGGACGGGCGCCCGACCGAGCTCGTGACCTACCGTTCCGCCCGGCCGGAGGCGTCCGACCCGTTCAAGACCGACGAGGAGAACTGACCGTGCCCGTAGTACACGTCATGACGGGGCTTCCGGCCTCGGGGAAGACGACCGCCGCGCGGGGGCTGCAGGCGGAGTCCGAGGGCCGGATGCGCCGCGTCAACCTCGACGACCTGCGGACGATGCTCGACGTCCCGGCGCCCGAGCGCGGCCGGTCGCACGCGCACGAGCAGACGGTGCTGGCGATCCAGGACGCGGCGGTGCGCGCGGCCGTCGACGGCGGCTTCGACGTCGTGGTGGACAACACGCACCTGACTCCGCACATACCGAAGCGGCTGAAGGCGGCGGTGGCGGGACAGGCCACGTTCGTCGTGCACGACTTCACCGACGTCCCCGTGGAGGAGTGCGTTCGGCGCGATGCCGGGCGGGACCGGGCGGTCGGCGAGGAGATCATCCGGATTCTCGCCGACAAGCACGCGAAGACCCGCAGGGGCGGCTGGCGGCTCACCGCGGAGTGGTTGAACGACGAGCCCGTGGTCGAGCCGTACACCGCCGATCCGGCGCTTCCCTCGGCGGTCATGTGCGACATCGACGGCACGCTGGCCCTGCGGGGCGATCGGGGGCCGTACGACTTCACGCGCTGCGAGGAGGATCTGCTCAACGTGTCGGTGCGCGGGGCTCTGCGTTCGTTCCGGAGCGCCGACGGTGATGTCATCGTCCTGCTCTCCGGCCGGGGTGAGGAGCACCGCGAGCGCACGGAGGCGTGGCTGCGTGCGCACGAGGTCCCGTACGACGAACTGTGGATGCGGGCCGCCGGTGACGGGCGCCGCGACGACGTGGTGAAGGCCGAACTGTTCGACCGGCATGTGCGCCACCGTTTCGCGGTGCGGGTCTCCCTCGACGACCGTGACCGCGTCGTCGCCGTGTGGCGTCGTATGGGGCTGCCGACCTGGCAGGTCAATTACGGCAGCTTCTGATCCGAGGCCCGCTGGTAGAGTGACGGGACGCTTCGACGCCGCCGGGGCCCGTACCAAGGGGTACGGGCCCCGGTGCGTTTACCGGCGCCAGACCAGGAAGGTTCCCCCATGAACGCGAAGCCGTCGGCTTCTGGAACGTCCCGTGCCGCGTCCTTCGACGCGCTCGGGCTGCCGCCGCGGCTGCTGGAGACGATGACCGGCCTCGGGGTGACGGAGCCCTTCCCGATCCAGGCGGCGACCCTGCCGGACGCGCTGGCCGGCCGCGATGTCCTTGGCCGCGCGCGGACCGGTTCCGGCAAGACGCTGGCTTTCGGGCTCGCGCTGCTCACCCGGACGGCAGGCCTGCGCGCGGAGTCCAAGCGGCCGCTCGCGCTGGTTCTGGTGCCGACCCGGGAACTCGCGCAGCAGGTGAGCGACGCGCTGGAGCCCTACGCGCGGACGCTGAACGTACGCCTGGCGACGGTGGTGGGCGGGCTGGCGATCAACCGGCAGGCGGCACTGCTGCGGGACGGAGCCGACGTGGTCGTCGCGACGCCGGGGCGGCTGACCGACCTGGTGTCGCGCCGGTACTGCCATCTGGATCAGGTGCGGATCACGGTGCTGGACGAGGCGGACCAGATGTGCGACCTGGGGTTCCTGCCGCAGGTCTCGGACCTCCTGGAGCAGGTCCGCTCCGACGGGCAGCGGCTGCTGTTCTCGGCCACGCTCGACGGCGACGTCGACCAACTGGTGCGGAGCCACCTGCACGACCCGGTTCTCGCCTCGGTGGACCAGGTGGCAGGCTCGGTGATCACGATGGAACACCATGTGCTGAACATCCACCCCGCCGACAAGTACGCGACCGCGACCGAGATCGCCGCGCGGGACGGGCGGGTCCTGATGTTCCTGGACACCAAGGCGGGCGTGGACCGGTTCACGCGCCATCTGCGGGACAGTGGCGTACGGGCCGGCGCGCTGCACGGCGGGAAGTCGCAGCCGCAGCGCACGCACACGCTGGCCCGGTTCAAGGAGGGCGATATCACGGTGCTGGTGGCCACCGATGTCGCGGCGCGGGGCATTCACATCGACGCGCTCGATCTCGTCGTCAACGTCGACCCGCCGGCCGACGCCAAGGACTATCTGCACCGTGGTGGGCGTACGGCGCGGGCCGGGGAGTCCGGGAGCGTGGTCACGCTGGTCACCCCGGACCAACGGCGCGATGTGAACCGGATGCTGTCCGAAGCCGGGATCCGGCCGACGGTCACACAAGTGCGTTCCGGCGAGGCGAAGTTGACCGCCATCACGGGAGCGCAACGGCCGCCGGCCGGGGCGAAGGGCAACAGCGGCAACGCCCCCTTCCGGGGACTCGGCACCCGCCCGGGCGGCCGCGCGAAGGAGTCCCGCAAAGCCGCCGAGGCCCGCAAGGCCGCGGAGGCCCGCGCGGCGGCACGGGTACGCAAGGGCCGCTGACCCCGGTGACGCGGACCGTCAGTACCTCGGAGCCTCCCCAGGATGTGTATGCCTCACCGCACTCGCTCAAGGGGCTGTTGCAACGGGGGCGAGGGCTGGGCGCGTTGTTGGCATCGGGCGAAGGGGAGGAATCGGCGGGTGCCGCCGAGTCGGTGTACGACGTCGTCCGGCGGGACTGGCGGTGGGACTCGGTCGATGACCGCCACCTCTATCTGGCGCGCCTGGTCCGGGAGTTGAAGCTCGGGCTGGATCCGGTGTTCGCCCTGTTGGCGGGGGACGCGGACGACTGCGAGCGGGCCACCCGCATGCTGGAGTTGCTCGCCCTGTCGGGGTCGGAACAGGCACGTGAGGCGCTTCGGGCGTACGTCCACGAGGGCGAGCACTGGGTCGATGTGCTCGAGTCGGTGGCGGACGCCTGGCCGGTCGAGTGGTGGGACGATCTGGCCGATGTGGCGCGGGCCCGGCTGACCGGGGAGGAGCGGCTGTTGTGGCGCTGCGGGCCCTGGGTGCGTTGGGGGATGGCGGGTGAGACCTCCTCCCCCGGTCGTCCGGCGCGGCCTGGTGTGACCGACGTCGGTACGAGCAGCGGTCGGCTTCTTTCCGTCCTGGCCGATGGTGGATCGTCCCGCAGTGACAAGGTGCGTGCTCTGCAGGTGCTGGCAGGGCGTCCGCCGGAGCCGGGGCTGATCCCGTTCGTGCCCGGCCTTGCGGACGTGAACGGTGAACTGCCCCTTCCCGGGCTCACGCGGGCCGTTGACAGGCTCGGTGTCCTTGCCGTCCCCGAGGCGCGGGCGTGGGCGGTCGACGAGCGGCCGTGGCTGTCGTGGACCGGCATCCGGGTGCTCGCGGAACACGGGGAAGTCCAGGACCTGCCCGTACTGGTGGATGAGCTCGCGGCCCATGAAGAGGCACGCCAGTGGTGTGGGCCCTCGGTACTGGCCGACGGGCTCGCCCGTTTCGGAGCGGCGGCCGCCGATGCGGCTCCGACGCTGCGGCGGCTGTGGCTGCGCACTCCTCATTCGTACGAACGACCCGCCTATGTGAAGGCGCTGGCGGCCATCGCACCGGCCGGGCTGGACCTGGTGTACGCAGAGTCGCTGTGGGACTGCGAATCGGAGGCCCGGCTGCTGGGCATCGCCTCGGCGCCCGATCTGCCGCATGTCCGGGAACTGCTCGCGCGGCTGCGGGACGATCCCATGGAGGAGACCGAGGTCCGGGTCGCGGCCGGGGAGCGCCTGGCCTCCCCTTCCTGAGCCTTTACGGAAGCCTTTACGGAAGCCTTTACGGAGGCGTTTCCGGACAACGACTTGATATGCCCCTGACATAGGCGGCTCACGTCTGTCACTCTGTGCGCATTCCGCCTCACGGCGGCGCACGCGCACCCGCACACGCAGTTCTCTCTGCTCACTGCTCTCTGCACTACCCGGTGCCATCGACCCGTCACCGGGTCCTTCGTACGGCCGCTCGTCCGACGTCGGCCGCAGCAAAGGAGTTCGCGTGAGATCCACCCCCCACAGACGCTCGACGGCCATGGCCTCGCTCGTCGTCGCGGCGGCCGTGCTCGCCGTCGCCGTTCCCGGCGGTCCCGCCAGCGCCCGCGATGACGGAGGCGAAGGCACCGCCCGTCCCGCGGCCGCGAAGCCGGACCGCGGGTCGCTGCCCGCACAGCTCACTCCCGTTCAGCGCGAGAGTCTCATCCGGAAGGCCGAGAAGGCCACGGACGACACCGCTGACCGCCTCGGCCTGGGCGGCGAGGAGGAGTTGCGGGTGCGTGACGTCATCAAGGACGTCGACGGCACCGTGCACACGCGGTACGAGCGCACGTACGCCGGTCTGCCCGTGCTCGGCGGCGATCTGGTCGTCCACGCGTCGAAGTCCGGCGCGGTCGAGAGTGTCACACGGGCCTACAAGGCCCGGTTGAAGGTGTCCGACCTCAGCCCCGAGGTCAGCAAGGCCGCCGCCCAGAAGCAGGCGCTCGCGGCGGCGAAGGAGGAAGGGTCCGACAAGACCGCGGCGGACAGCAGCCGCAAGGTCGTCTGGGCCGCCAAGGGCACGCCGACGCTCGCCTACGAGACCGTGGTGAGCGGGTTCCAGCACGACGACACCCCCAGTGAGCTGCACGTCATCACCGACGCGCAGACCGGCGAGAAGCTGTTCGAGTACGAGGCGGTGCACACCGGCACCGGCAACACCCGCTACAGCGGCACGGTCACGCTCGGGACCAGTCAGTCCGGGTCGTCGTACACCCTCACGGACGCGGACCGGGGCAACCACCGTACGTACAACCTCAATCGGGGCACGTCGGGGACGGGCACGCTGTTCAGCGGGACCGATGACGTCTGGGGCGACGGGACCACCTCCGATCTGGAGACCGCGGGCGCGGACGCGCACTACGGGGCCGCGCTGACCTGGGACTACTACAAGAACGTGCACGGGCGGAACGGGCTGCGGGGCGACGGGGTCTCGCCGTACAGCCGGGTGCACTACGGCAACAACTACATCAACGCGTTCTGGCAGGACTCCTGCTTCTGCATGACGTACGGCGACGGCTCCGGCAACGCCAACCCGCTGACGTCGATCGACGTGGCCGCGCACGAGATGACGCACGGGCTGACCTCGGTCACCGCGAACCTCAACTACAGCGGTGAGTCGGGTGGGTTGAACGAGGCGACCTCCGACATCTTCGCCGCCGCGGTCGAGTTCGCCGTCGGCAACGCAGGCGATGTCGGGGACTACCTGGTCGGCGAGAAGATCGACATCAACGGCGACGGCACGCCGCTGCGTTACATGGACAAGCCCAGCCGGGACGGCTCCTCGCGCGACTACTGGTCCTCCACGCTCGGCTCCATAGACGTCCACTACTCCTCGGGCCCGGCCAACCACTGGTACTACCTGGCCTCCGAGGGCAGCGGCGCGAAGGTCGTCAACGGCGTCTCCTACGACTCGCCGACGTACGACGGGCTGCCGGTCACCCCGATAGGCCGGGAGGCCGCCGAGAAGATCTGGTTCCGGGCGCTGACCACGTACATGACGTCCACGACCAACTACGCAGGCGCCCGCAACGCCACCCTTCAGGCCGCCGCCGACCTGTACGGGCTCGGCTCGGTGACCTACAACAACACCGCCAACGCCTGGGCCGCCATCAACGTCGGCTCCCGCATCCTCGACGGGGTGACGGTCGTTCCGCCGGCCAGCCAGTACTCCCTGGTCGGCCAGGCCGTCACGCTGGACGTCCAGGCGTCCTCCACCAACGCCGGCGCCCTGTCGTACGCGGCCACCGGTCTGCCGGACGGGCTGTCCATCGACTCGGCCACGGGCCGCGTCTCGGGTACGCCGACCACGGCCGCGAGCTACACGCCCACCGTCACCGTGACGGACGCGGCCGGCGAGACCGGTACGGCGAGCTTCGCCTGGCGGGTGGACGAGGAGGGCAACGCGTCGGTCTTCGAGAACACCGCCGACTACCAGATCCCCGACAGTGACACCGTCGAGTCCCCGATCAACGTCAACCGCGCCGGAGCGGCGTCCAGCCCCCTCCGCGTGGACGTGAACATCATCCACACCTGGCGCGGTGACCTGGCCATCGACCTCGTTGCGCCGGACGGCACGGTGTACCGGCTCAAGGACGCCTCCGCCGGCGACTCCGCCGACAACGTGATCGAGACCTACACCGTTGACGCCTCCGCCGAAACGGCCGCGGGTGTCTGGAAGTTGCGGGTGCAGGACACGGCCAGCCTGGACACCGGTTACATCGACAGTTGGAAGCTCACTTTCTGAAAGGACCGTCAATCACCTTGATCGACAGGTGAGTTGGCTGAGCGGTCGGACCTGCCCCGGGGTGGGTCCGGCCGCTCAGCCGCGTTCTTTCTCCCCCTCGGCGTCGATGTGCGGGAGCACGCGGTCGAGCCAGTGGGGTGTCCACCAGGCGTGGCGGCCGAGGAGGGTCATCACGGCCGGGACGAGGAGGAGACGTACGACCGTCGCGTCGATCAGGACGCTCACGGCGAGGCCCAGACCCAGCATCTTCACCACGATGTTGTCGCTGACGATGAACGCGGCGAAGACGCTCACCATGATCAGGGCGGCGCAGGTGATGACGCGGGCGGTGATCTCCAGGGCGTGGGCGACGGCGGCGCGGGCGTCGCCGGTGTGCAGCCAGGCCTCGTGGACACGGGAGAGGAGGAAGATCTCGTAGTCCATGCTGAGGCCGAAGATGATGGCGAACATCATCATCGGGACATAACTCTCGATGGGCACCTTGCCGTCGACCCCCAGGGCGGGGCCGCCCCAGCCCCACTGGAAGACGGCGACGACCACGCCGTACGAGGCGGTGATGGACAGGACGTTGAGGACCGCCGCTTTCCACGCGACCAGCAGGCCGCGGAACACGGCGAGGATGATCAGGAAGGCCAGGGCGACGACCACGGCGATGATGAGGGGCAGTCGACTCGCCACGATGTCACGGAAGTCGACCTGGGCGGCCGTGGTGCCGGTGACATAGCCCTCGGCCTTCGTGCCGGAGACCGAGGCGGGGAGGGTGTCGTCGACGAGGCGGTTGACCAGGTCCGTGGTGTCGGCGTTCTGCGGGGACTCCTTCGAGTAGACCGTGCCGATCAGGACATCCCCGTCCTTGGTGGCGGTCAGCGGGGTGACCGCGTGCGCTCCCTCCACCGCGTTCAGGTTCTTCTGCGCCGTGCTCTGCAAGGACTGGCGGTCCGAGGACGGCACGGAGGTCTGGTCGATGGCGATCGTGAGGGGGCCGTTGGAGCCGGGGCCGAAGGCGTCGGTCATCAGGTCGTAGGCGCGTCGGTCGGTGAACGAGGTGGGGTCGGCGCCGTCGCCGATGTGACCGAGTTGGATGGAGAAAGCGGGGATCGCCAGGACGACGATCGCCGTGACGCCCGCCGCCAGGAATCGCCAGGGCCGGTGTTCCACGCGCTGGGCGTAGCGGTGCCAGGTTCCCTGGATCTCCTCCCCCTGCTCCCCTTCCTCGGTGCCGGTCTCGGCGACCGGGTGGCGGACGTGGTAGCGGTCGATGCGTCTGCCGATCAGGCCGAGCAGGGCCGGGACCAGGGTGAGGGCGCCGAGGACGGCCGAGACGACGGTCATCGCGGCCGCGAGGCCGAGTTTGCCGATGAAGCTCACGCCGGACGCGTACAGCCCGGCCAGGGCGATGATCACCGTGCAGCCGGAGATGAGGACGGCGCGGCCGCCGGTCGCCGTGGCACGGCCGGCCGCGCGCACGGGGTCGGCGCCGTCCATGAGGTTCTGGCGGTGACGGGTGATCAGGAACAGGGCGTAGTCGATGCCCACGCCGAGACCGATCATCGTGGCCAGGGTCGGTGAGACGGTCGCGAAGGTGAACGCCGAGGCGAGCAGGCCGAGGCAGGCAAGGCCGCCGACCGCGCTGAGCAGCGCGGTCACCAGCGGCAGTCCGGCCGCGATCACGCTGCCGAAGCCGACCAGGAGGACGACGATCGCCACCGCGAACCCGATCAGTTCGCTCACCCGGTCGTCGGCCGCGGGGCGGGCCAGTTCGCCGAGCGGGCCGCCGTACTCGACGTCGGCGCCGGCCGACCGCAGGGGCTGCACGGAGTCGTCCACGCCGTCGAGATAACTGTCATCAAGGGTCGAGGGCTGTACGTCGAAGCGGATGGTGATGTACGCCGTCTTCTGGTCGGAGGACAGGGGGCCGACGTTCGGCTGCTTCGACTGGTCGGACTGGTCGGACGACTGCGAGGAGGCCGCGGTGAGCGGGTTCTGGGCCGACAGTACGTGCGGCAGTTTCTGCAGGTCGTCGACCGTCTCGGACATCTGGGAGCCGAGGGAGGTCAGGGGCTTGTCCGCGTCGTGCAGGACGATCTGGCTGCTGTAGCCGCCGGCCGCCGGATCGTGCTTCTCCAGCACCTCCAGGCCTTGCTGGGACTGCACGCCCGAGAGGGAGAAGTTGTCCGAGTAGTCGCCGCCGAAGGACCGGTTCAGCGTCTGCAGGGCGGCGAGGATTACCAGCCAGGCGACGATGACGATGACGAAGTGCCGGGCGCACCACTCGCCGAGGCGCCGCAGCCGTCCCGCCGCGGCACGGGTCCCGCTCTCCGCACCGGATCGACTCGAGCGCATCGCCTCTCCCAGCTCATCGCCTCTCCCAGCTCATCGCCTCTCCAGCGGGAGCGATCTCCCGCACCCTCATTACACGCTCCGGCCACCACCCCGGCACCTCCGGCGACACCGGTCCCCCCGGTTGGCGGCCCCGGCTTGACAGGCGGACGATGGAGGAGTGGGTCGGAACGGAAGGAGCCATCATGCTGGAGATCAAGACGGTCGAGAAGCCGGACGAGCGGCGGGACTTCCCGCGCGGCCACCTTGAGGCCGTCCACCTCACCGGGCTCGACTTCGCGGTGGCCACCTTCGAACCCGGCTGGCGCTGGTCGGAATCCGTGGCCCCCATCGCCGGCACGAAGAGCTGCCAGGTCCACCACGACGGGTACGTCGTCCAAGGACGCCTGCACATCGTCATGGACGAAGGCGGTGAGAGCGAGGTCGGGCCCGGCGACGTCTTCGTGTGCCCGCCCGGGCACGACGCGTGGGTCGTGGGTGACGAGCAGTGCGTGGTGTACGACTTCGCGGGACCCATGGCACAGGGGTACGCCAAGGCGCAGAGCGACTGACCGAGGCCGAGGTGAGGGTGACAGGGCAGGGAGGCGGCGGCGTTCTCGCCCCGCCCCCGGCCCTGTCTTTCCTGTGTTGGTTCCCGCTGCCGTCACACCCCGTCGATGGACTTGAGGTTCTCCAGCGTCGAGGTGGTGTCCTCCTTCAGCCAGCCCACGACCTCGTCCACCTCCGGCATCGACACGTCGTCGTAGGTGGAGCCGTAGGCGCTCCAGCGCATCTCGTACGTCATCCAGCCGTCGCGCACCGCGAGGGTGGCCGACCGGCTGCCGCTGGTGTCGTCGCCGGACGTGCTGTCCTCGGTGACGAGATACGCCTCGTCGCCGAAGCCGGTGACCTTCTCCACGTCGTAGTCGTCGTAGCGCTGGTCGTACTCGGACCACAGGGCGGTGAACTCGGGCCCTGGGTCGGTCTTCTTGTGGAGCTCCATCTGGACCGAGAAGTAGGCGTCGGAGATGGTGGAGGCGGAGGACGTCTTGAGGGAGATGCTGCAGTAGTTCTGGTCGAGGGCCTCGTGCTCCAGGGCGTTGTCCACGGGAGCCGTGTCCTCCTCCGGGTACTCGTCCTTGAACGACGAGTAGTCCACCGAGGAGCAGAGGTTGGCCTTGGCCTGGTATCCGCGCAGGTCCGCCTCGGTGTCGTCGCCGCCCAGGAGGAAGACTCCGCCGGCCCACGCCGCGGAGGCGACCACCGCGCCCAGCACCGCCCACAGTACGGCGCGGCCGGCGCCGCCGGCCGCCGCGGGCGGGGTGGGCGCGAGCGGGTAGCCGCCGGGCGGCTGGCCGTAGGGGTTCTGCTGGTGGGGTATCGGGGCGACCGGAGGGCCGTAGCCGGCCGGTGACTGGGGGCTGGGGTAGGGATAGGCGCTCGGTGTCGGCTGGGCCTGTGGTGTCTGGGGCTGTGCCTGCGGCTGCGGCTGCGGCTGCGGCTGCGGCTGCGGCTGCGGCTGTACCGATGCGGGGAGTTGGGGCTGCGTCGGCGTCTGGTGCGGGGGCTGAGCCGGCTGCTGGGTCTCGACACCGGGCTGTCTTGGAGGCCAGGCCGGGGGCGCGGACGGCTGATCCTGCGGCTCGGGCTGGGCCGGGGCGCCGTCGGGGCGTTCGGTCATCGGCTTCTCCTCTGTCGTGGTGCGTGGCGCGTCGGGGTCGGGGGTGGAGGGTACGTACCCGCCGCCGGATCCCTTCCATGCGGCTTCGGGGCCGGGCCGGCCGCCGTCGTGGGGCGGTTGTCGGAGCCCGGTGGTTTCATGGGTGGCATGACCAGCAGAAGTGTCGTCGTCGAGCGGCGGGTCGCCGCTGCGCAGGGGCCCGTGTGGGAGGCCCTCACGGACCTCGGCGGTATGGCGCGGATGCTGAGCGGTGTGACAAAGGTGGAGGTCCTCACGGAGGGGGGCTTCGGGGAGGGCGCCCGGTGGCGGGAGACCCGGCGTATGTTCGGCAAGGACGCCACCGAGGAGATGTGGGTGACCGTCAGCGAGCCGCCCGAACGGTATGTGGTGGAGGCCGAGTCCCACGGCAGCCACTACGTCTCGGAGTGGGAGTTGCGGGCGGACGGGCCCACCTCGACGACGGTGCGGATGACGTTCACGGCCGTGCCGTCCGGTGCGGTCGCGGGTCTGTTCGCCAAGGTCCTGGGCGGTGTCGGCGTCCGCTCCGTGAGCAAGGCGATCGCGAAGGACCTCGACGACGTCGCGGCGTGGGTGGAGGGCCGCAGGGTCTGAGCCGCCCCGGCCGACCCGCCACCCGGCCGCCCTACCACGGGGATCAGGAGTCCACGCCGAAGCCCGTGGTCGTGTAGGCGCACTCTGTGTAGATGTAACCGGACTGGAGCTTGGCGGTGTCCGAGGCCGGGCTGGAGCGGCTGTCGCCCTTCGGCTTGTGGAGGAAGTACGTGGTGCCGACGGGCAGGCTGATCGTCTTCTGGGGGTAGTTCTTACTGCCGCTGCACGGCTGGAAGTTGGGGTCCAGCGTGCGGCTCCAGTCGTAGCTGGTGCAGCTGCCGCAGCCCTTCAGGGAGAAGCTGCCGGTCACGGGACCGGTGTACATGACCTGGATGTCGTCGGGGCTGTCGTTCTTGACGGTGACGGTGATGCTGCCGCCGGAACGCGTCGTGGGCAGCTTCTTACCCGCCTCCGGGACCTCCTGGGCGACCTCGGCGGCGATCGCGATCTTCTTGGCGAGGGCCGCGTTCTTGTGGTTCTTGTTGGCGCCGACGAACTTGTTCATCGAGGTCACCGCCGCGGCGAAGTCACCGTCCTTGTACTGGTCCACGCCACAGGCGTAGACGCCGGTGGAGGCGGAGGTGTCGGCACGTCCGGTGTTCTCGGTGAGGGCCTTGTCTATGCCCGCCTTCTCCCCGGGCAGTTCCTTGACCTGGCTGCTGAGGGACTCCAGCTGCTCCACCGCGCCGCACGGGTCGTCACCGCCCACGGCCTTGATCGCCTCGTCGACGGCGGCCTTGACGTCGGGTTCGACCTGCGCCACCTGCTCCGAGTCCGGGAACTCGTCGAGGAGTTTGGTGAAGTTGGCCGTCCAGCCGGCCTGACGGCCCGCGAGGCCCTCGGAGCCGCACTCGTACAGGGAGGTGGCGAGCCGCTCGTCGGGCCAGGTGGCCAGGGAGCCGAGGTCCTTCTCGCTGACGGTCTGCGGGACGTCACGCAGGTATTCGAGGGGCGCGATCGCCGCGCAGTACTCCTGCTCCTCGTAGGGGGCGCCGACCGTCGTGTAGAAGTTCTTCAGCCGGTCCGGGACCTGCTCGGCCGCCCGGGAGCCGGGGTGGTCGGTGGTGAGGGCGTCGTAGGCGCTCAGGGCGCGGCCGTACTCGGACCGGGTTGAGTCGAACGACTGGCCGGAGGCCTTCTTCACGAGGTTGTCCGCCGTCTCCAGGCGGTCCAGGAGCATCTCCTCGACGGCTTCGTTCCGCGCGCTCTCGTACAGCAGACCGCCCACGACCGGTACGCCGAGGAGCAGGACGCCGAGCACGATCGCGAGCGGGGACCGGGCAGGCCACACCAGGCGGGAGCGCAGGCCCAGCAGGGCGCCGTGGAGGGCGGCGAGGACGAGGAACAGGCCGTAGACGGTGAGGGTCGTGCCCGACACTCCGTCCGGGTCGGCCGGCAGCGCCACGAACAGCAGGATTCCGGTGGCCACCCAGCACGCCAGCGTCAGGAAGGGGCGGCGGATGAGGGCGTAACCTAGGCCGAGACCGCTGAGGTTGAGCAAGCCCACGCCGACCGCGCGCCACACGTCGGCCGGAGCGGGGGGCGGTGCCGTCGGCATCGGCGGCGCGACGAAGCTCTGGCTCCAGCCGTCCTGGTCCCTGCCGAACTGGTCCCTACCGAACTGATCTCTACCGAACTGATCTCTGCCGTACTGGCCGAATTGGTCTCCGGACATGTCGGATCCCCCCGTCAACTACACCCGCATGCCTACGAATTGTCAGTGTACGGCCCAAACCCGATACGGAGACAGCTCGTTCCCGTGTTCGAGAAGGGATCGATGACCATTTGTGACCACGTGATGACGGCCGAGGCTCACAGCGCCCGCGGGGCGCTCGCGGGGGCTGCGCCGCCGTACGGCCGACCGCACCGGCTGTCACAGTGCGTGACCCCCTCTCGCCTCCTGGCGCGGGGCAGTGTAGACATGGGCACATGGTCCGTCTCCTGGGTCGATCTCGCATTCCATCGGCCCGTCGTCCCCCTGCTCAGCGCGCGCACAGCCGGGACAGCCGCGTCCGGCGCCTGGCGCACGCATCCGTGGACGGCGGGGGGCGGGAGCCCGGGTGGCGCCCGCTCGCGGGGCTGCGGTCGGCGCTGAGCGGGCGCAGTGTCGCCGGGCAGGTGTTCCTGCTACAGGTCGTGATCGTGCTGGTGCTGATCGCGTCGGCCGTGGTGGCGCTGGTCCTGCAGGTTCGGAACGACAGCACCAAGGAAGCGCACAACCGTTCCCTCGCGGTGGCCGAGACGTTCGCCAACGCGCCCGGCACCCGGGAGGCGCTGAGCGCCCCCGATCCGTCGGCGGTGCTCCAGCCGAGGGCCGAGGCCGCGAGGATCCGGTCCAAGGTGGACTTCGTCGTCGTGCTGAACACCGACGGGATCCGCTACACCCACCCCAAGCCGGACCGCATAGGCAAGAAGTTCGTCGGCACCCTCGAGCCGGCGCTGGCCGGGAAGTCCTTCACCGAGGAGATCGTCGGGACGCTCGGGCCGCTGGTCCAGGCGGTGGTGCCGATCAAGGCGCCCGACGGTTCGGTCGTGGGCCTGGTCTCGGCCGGGATCACGACCGAGAACGTGGGCGGGGCGGCGGACCGGCAGCTGCCCCTTCTGCTCGGCGCCGGGGCCGCCGCTCTCGCCCTCTCCACGGCGGGGACGGCGCTGGTCAGCAAGCGGCTCATGCGGCAGACCCATGGCCTCGGCCCGTCCGAGATGACCCGCATGTACGAGCACCACGACGCCGTCCTGCACGCCGTACGGGAGGGCGTGATCATCGTCGGCGGCGGGGGACGGCTGCTGCTCGCCAACGACGAGGCGCACCGTCTGCTGGACCTGCCCGCGGACGCCCAGGGGCAGGACGTCGCCGGGCTCGGGCTGGAGCCGCACATGGCCGAGCTGCTGGCCTCGGGGCGCGTCGCCAACGACGAGGTGCACCTGGTCGGCGACCGGCTGCTCGCAGTCAACCAGCGGCCCACCGATCTGCAGGGCGAGCCCTCCGGCAGCGTCGCCACGGTCCGCGACTCCACCGAGCTGCGCGCCCTGTCCGGCCGGGCGGAGGCGGCACGGGAGCGCCTGAAGCTGCTCTACGACGCCGGGGTGGGGGTCGGCACCAGCCTGGACGTGACCCGTACCGCCGAGGAGCTGGCGGAGGTGGCCGTCCCCCGGTTCGCGGACTTCGTCACGGTGGACCTGGCCCCGGCGGCGCTCAGTGGTGACGAACCGGAGACGGTGATGACGCTGCGCCGTACGGCGTTCAGCGGGATCCGCAAGGACGCGCCGCTGTACAAGGTGGGCGAGAGGATCGACCTCGTCGCCTCCTCTCCGCAGGCCCGCAGCATCGAGAGCGGACAGTCGATCCTGGAGGTCGACCTCGCCAGATCGCCCGGGTGGCGTGCGCAGGATCTCGAACGGTCGGCGCAGGTCGTCGAGTACGGCATCCACTCCCTCATCACCGTGCCGTTGCGGGTGGGGCCGCTGGTGATGGGTGTCGCCAACTTCTGGCGGTCGGACAAGCCCGAGCCGTTCGACCGGGAGGAGCTGGCGCTCGCCGAGGAACTCGTCGCCCGGGCCGCGGTCTCCATCGACAACGCGCGGCGCTACACGCGCGAGCACACCATGGCCGTGACGCTTCAGCGCAGTCTGCTGCCCCGCAGCCTCCCCGAGCAGAGCGCCCTGGACGTCGCCTACCGGTATCTGCCCGCGCAGGCCGGGGTGGGCGGCGACTGGTTCGACGTACTGCCGCTGTCGGGCAGCCGGGTCGCGGTCGTCGTGGGCGATGTCGTCGGCCACGGTCTGCACGCGGCGGCCACGATGGGGCGGCTGCGCACCGCGGTCCACAACTTCACCGCCCTGGATCTGCCGCCGGACGAGATCCTCGGGCTCCTCGACGAGATGGTCAGCCGTATCGACCAGGACGAGGCGGAGGACGGCACCGCCCCGATCACCGGTGCCACCTGCCTGTACGCGATCTATGACCCGGTGTCGCGGTGCTGCACCGTGGCCCGGGCCGGCCATCCGCCGCTCGCGGTGGCCCGCCCCGACGGCGGTGTCGAGTTCCCCGACATACCGGCCGGTCCGCCGCTCGGGCTCGGCGGTCTGCCGTTCGAGACGGCTGAGCTCGACCTGGCCGAGGGCAGCCGTCTGGTCCTGTACACCGACGGGCTCGTCGAGGACCGGGAGCGGGACATCGACGACGGGCTCGAACTGCTGCGCACCGCGCTCGCCGGGGCCGACACCTCACCGCAGGGGACCTGTCAGGCGGTGCTGGACGCGCTGCCGCCGCGCCGGACGAGCGACGACATCGCCCTGATCGTCGCCCGCACCCGCGCCCTCGACTCCGATCGTGTCGTCGAGTGGGAGGTGCCCGGCGACCCGGCGGCCGTCGCCCAGGCCCGCGCCGACGCCACCCGGCAGCTGGCCGAATGGGGCCTTCAGGAGCTGGAGTTCACCACCGAACTGATCCTCAGCGAACTGGTCACCAACGCGATCCGGTACGGCGGCGGGCCCATCTGTGTCCGTCTCATCCATGACCGCAACCTGATCTGCGAGGTCACCGACAGCAGCCACACCTCGCCCCATCTGCGGTACGCGGCGACGACCGACGAGGGCGGGCGCGGCCTGTATCTCATCGCCCAGCTCACCCAGCGCTGGGGCACTCGTTACTCTCCCACCGGCAAGACGATCTGGACCGAACAGGCTGTGTCCTGAGGGACTGAGGGACTGAGGGACCCGGCCCACGACGCGTAAGGAGAGGACCGCGGCATGCGTATCGGACTGCTCGGAACAGGACCGTGGGCCGAGATGGCCTATGCCCCAGCGCTGAGCGCGCACACGGAGCTGGACTTCGCGGGGGTGTGGGGCAGGCGTCCGGAGGCGGCCAAGGCGCTCGCCGACAAGCACGGCGGACTGCCTGTGTACGAGGACGCCGACGCGCTGTTCGCCGATGTGGACGCGGTCGCCGTGGCCCTGCCGCCCGCCGTTCAGGCGCCCCTCGCGGTGCGGGCCGCGCGGGCGGGCTGTCATCTGCTGCTCGACAAGCCGCTCGCCACGGATGTCGAGCAGGGGCGGGCCGTGGTCGAGGCGGTCACGGCGGCCGGTGTCGCGTCCGTGGTGTTCTTCACCGCCCGTTTCCAGCCCGCCGTTGACGCGTGGATCACCGAACACGCCGACGGCGCGGGCTGGTTCACCGCCCGCGCGCAGTGGCTCGGCTCGCTGTTCGACGGTGACAGCGACAGCCCCTTCGCGGCGTCGCCGTGGCGGCGGGAGAAGGGGGCCCTCTGGGACGTCGGCCCGCATGCCCTGTCGGTGCTGCTGCCGGTGCTCGGGGACGTCGAGAAGGTCGCCGCCGCCGTGCGCGGGCCCGAGGACACGGTCCACCTGGTCCTTCGGCACGTCGGCGGGGCGTCCAGCACCGTGACACTCAGTCTGACCGCCCCGCCCGCGGCCTCCGGGGCCACCGCGGAGCTGTACGGCCGGACCGGGACGACTCTGCTGCCCGCGTCCTCCGACGGTGCCGTATCCGCCCTCGTCCGGGCGGGCGACGCGCTGTTGGCCGCCGTACGCACCGGTCTCCCGCATCCGTGCGACGCGGCGTTCGCTCTGCGGGTGACGGAGGTACTCGCCGCCGCGGAAGGCCAGTTGACCGGCTGACACGCCCAACTCATCTGCCGCGTTCGGGTTTGCGTCCGGCCGTTACCGGACATCGACCGGTGGCGGGCACACCTTCGCCTCGCGCGTTTCGGTGAGGAGGTGCTCGTGAGCGGAAAGGACGGGGCCGTCACCGTGCCCCTGCGGGACAGGGTGGTGGCGGCACAGCGGGATCAGGACGCGCGCACGGTCATGCGGCTGCGCCTGGGGGTCGGCGTCATCGGCGTCCTCCTTCCCCTGGCGCTGCCGCTCGGCAACTGGATGGCGGCACGGCTGGACGGCCGTACGGGAGCCGATGCCTGGCCCGGTTCCATGAGCGGCGCGTACTACACGAGCACACGTGACATCTTCGTCGGCGCCCTGTGCGCGCTCGGCATCTTCCTGATCATCTACCGCTTCAACAAACTCAACGACGTCATGGGCACGGTCGCCGGCTGCTGCGCCGTCGGCGTCGCCCTCTTCCCGACCGCGCCTCCCGGCGCCGACGCGACCGAATCGCCGGTCGCCGTGCTCCACTTCGTGTTCGCCGCGCTTCTGTTGATCTCGATGGCCGTCTTCTGCCTCCTCATGTACCGGGCCCCAGGCATCAAGGAACGGTCGTACGTACGGCGTCCCTATCTCGTCGCCGGTGTGCTGATCCTCGTGTTCGTCGCGCTGGCCATCGCGGCGGCGGCCACCGACATCGGCGACGACTGGCTGATCACGCCGCTGTATCTGTGCGAGTGGCTGTCGGTGTGGTCCTTCGGTTTCGCGTGGACGGGCGCGGCCCTGTCGCTCGCAGAGGACATCGGCCGGCTGTCGCGGACGCGGGCGGTCGTGGGGGCCGTGCTCAAGTGGCTCCGGTCTCCCGGTGCTCCGCTGGGCCGGGGGAAGCCGCCGACGAGCGAGGCGACCTCATGACCGACCTCATGACCGACCTCATGACCGACCTCATGACCGATCTCATGACCGTTCGGTGAGGAACCGGTCGAGTGTGCTGGTGAGTTCGGCCGGCTTCTCCACCGGGAGCTCGTGGCCGGCGTCCAGGATGCGGACCTCGGCGTCCGGGAAGGCCTTGGCCATCCGGAGCATCTGGGAGACGGGCAGCTGGATGTCGTGGTAGCCGTGCACGATCAGCGTGGGGGTGCGGATCTCGCCGACGCGGTCGAGGACGTCGAAGGCGCGCATGGCGTTGTAGAGGGTCATGACGACCTCGCGCGGGGTGGCGGCGGAGGCCCGGATGTACCTGCGGACCTCCTCGCGGGGGTAGCCGGGGGCGAAGGCGCGCTGGATGTTGGCGGCGATGAAGAGATTGAAGGGGACGAGGGTGGAGGCCGCCATGAGCAGGCCCCGGCCGCGGTTGTAGGTCATGCGGCTGATCGAGTCGACCAGGACCATGCGTTCCACCCGGTCGGGGTGGGACAGGGCGATGAGCTGGGAGATCATGCCGCCCATGGAGTGGCCGACGAGGACGAACCGTTCGATCTTCAGATGATCGAGGAGGGCGAGGACGTCCCTCGCCAGCTCCTCGATCGTCCGCACCCCGGCGACGCCGCTCTCGCCGTGCCCGCGCAGGTCGAGCCGTACCACCCGGCGCTTCTCGGAGAAGTGCGCCATCTGGTGGTCCCAGCGGTGCCGGTTCGCCGTCCAGCCGTGGACGAAGACCAGGGGCACACCGCCGCCGTCGCGGGGGCCCTCGTCGTCGTACGTCAGGCTCGCGCCGTCGACTTCGAGCTGCGGCATGGGGGCCTCCTGGCTGTGCGCTCCGGTTACTGATCGGTACGGTAACCGGCGGGTCAGCCCCGCGTCACCGTCGTTCACCGAGGAAATCAAGGATGTGGCCGAACACGTCGACGGCGGCGCCCCGGCCGAGGAACGTGTCGAGGTGTCCGTAGCCGGGGATCTCGATGTACTCCACGTCCAGCTGCGGCTGGCGCCGGGCGAGGATGTCGCGGCAGAGCTCCTGGGAGTCCAGCCACAGTCCGTTCTCGCTGCCGGCGAGCAGCAGGACGGGGGTGTCGATACGGGCGGCCGCGTCCAGCGCGTTGGGCGGCAGGGCCCGGTAGCGGTGGTCGGTGTCGTGCCAGCGGACCACGCTTCGGGCCAGCTCGATACGGCGCAGGTGCGGCAGGATCCACAGCGGGGCGGGCCCGAAGAGGTCCGCGAGGCGCTTGTGGGTGGCCTCGGACAGATGCTCGTGAACGAAGAGGGAGGCGCCCGAGCCCCAGGCCGAGTTGTGCAGGATCTGGCAGGTCGGGTCCGGACAGCTCGCCTTGCGGGAGGCGAGGGCGAACAGCGGCGTGTACTTGGACCACAGGCCGACCTTGCGGAAGTCGACCGGGATGTGGTCGATACGGGACTTCAGCAGTTCCGCCGCCACCGACATGCGCAGAGAGGTGCTCCCGGCGAGCCTCGGCGTCAGGAACACCCCCTGCGAGACCACGCCCGCGAGCCCCGGCACAAGACCCGCCGTCATGCTCAGCGACAGGCAGAGGGCGCCGATGCAGTGGGCGACCACGAAGAGCGGGCGGTCGCCGATGCGGCGGCGGATGTGGTTGACGGCCTCGGGTATGTCGTACAGGGCGACGTCGTCGTACGTGTACTTCCGGCCGGTCTCGTTGTAGGGCAGCCGGCAGCTGCCGCGCCAGTCCAGCAGCCAGGGCTCGTAGCCGTCGTCGAGGAGGACGTCGACGAGGTTGCGGGTCTCGGGCAGCAGGAACATGTCGGCGGACACGGTGTGACCGTGCAGGATCAGTACGGCCGGGCGGTCCCGGTCGCCGCTGTCGATCCGGGTCAGACCGAGGCGTACGCCGTCGGCGGCGCGGAAGGGGATCTCCTCCACGCGTGCCGGGTCGAGGCGGTGCTGGAGGGGGCGCAGGGCCGCGCCGGTCCTGACCCTGCGGAGCGCCGGCCGGGTGGTGGTTCTGGGATTGGTCGTCCGGAAGATCATCGGTTGCGCTCCGTGGGGGTGGTGGTGCGGCGCAGGTCGAGCAGGTCCGCGGCGACGCGGGCGAAGGGGCCGAGCAGACCGCGGCCCATCTCCATGCCGAACCAGGCGAGCCAGGTCAGCTTGGCGGCCCGCTTCTCCTGGCTGGTCAGGCGCGGGTCGACCTTGATGCCGTCGATCTGGTCGCGTACATACGAGTCCGCCGGGACGACGACCTCGCCCGTGAGGATCGCCGACTCGCCCTCGCGGCCGATCTCGACGGTCAGGGCACGGGTCTGCCGCCACACGTCGCGGCGCGCGCGGGCGTACTTGCGGCCGTCCAGCCACCAGCGGCCCCCGTCGGCGTCGACCAACTCCAGGCGGTAGCTGAGGAGTTGGTGGCGCAGGCCGTGCTGATCGGGGATGCCCTCGTCGGGGCGGACGACGATGTCGCCGCGTTCCACGGTGACCGGCTCGGGGTGGACGGCCGGGCAGGTGAGGGTGCCGCGCACGTCCACGCGGCGCTCCGAGACGAGCTGGTGCATGCTCGCGATGGAGAGGGTGAGCGCCATCGAGCAGGGGGTGTCGGTGGGGCGGCCGAACTCGCCGACGGTGCCTTCGGTGGTCTCGGTGAACCACAGATAAGGCCGGTCGTCCTTCTGCGGCAGCCGGCCGAGGCCGTCGTTCGCGAGCTTCTCGAACGTCTTCAGCTGGGCCCGCGCGTCGTAGCGGGCGGCCGGTGGCAGGCCGAGCGCCTCGACGAGCGCGGCGGTGCGGTGGTCCAGGGCCGCCGGGCCCTTGATCGTGGCCTCGCAGAGCTTGAGGGCGGTGGGGCTCTGCAACACACGGGAGAGGAAGGCCAGTTCGGGGATCTCTTCGGACCGGAGGCGGGCCACGACGTCGGTGCGCCACTCGTCCCACTCCTGGACGCGCACGTGCATGCCGCCGAACGCCATGTCCCGTACGACGTCGTCGAGGGTGTTGGGTACGCCGGTGAGGTGGTAGTCGTAGCCCCAGGCGTCGGGTTCGCAGACGACGGCGACGGCGGTTCGGCTCACCCAGTCGACCGGGGCGGCGTTGAGGTAGTGGAAGGCGGGGACGGTGCGGAAGCGGCCGAAGGCGGAGAGGAAGCCGCTGCTGAGGTCCTGCGGGTTGTAGGCGCCCGTCTTGGTGTGGCCGCCGATGCCGCCGGGGCGCATCGCCGTGACGATGAGGCCGTGGTCGCGGGCGCGGCGCAGCGCGACCTCGGCGGCCCACTTCGACTGGTCGTAGCCGGCGATGAGGCGGTCGATGTGGGCGAGCGGGTCGTCCTCGCCCATGGCGGTGATGCCGACCTCGTTGAAGACGGCGACGGAGGAAATGTGGTGCAGCGGTTTGGGCCGGCCGGTCGCCGCGAGTTCGGCCAGGGTCAGGGCGCCGAGGACGTTGCTCTGTCGCAGGGAGTGGTAGCCGCGCAGGAAGTCCACGGCCGCCGCGACGCCGACGATGCTGTCCAGTTCGTGGGCGAGGGAGTTCCAGAGGTCGTCGGACAGGCCGAGGTGCGGCCGGCGGATGTCGCCGGGCAGGACCGTGATACGGCGGCGGATCTCCGAGGACCAGGGCAGCTTGTAGCTCTTGAGCGCCTCGCCGAGGCGGGTGGCGGCCGCGGTCTCGTCGGCCGCGCGGACCAGGCAGTACACATGGGCGTCGCTGTGCCGCAGCAGGTCCAGGAGCATATGGCTGCCGAGGAAGCCGGTGGCTCCGGTCAGCAGGATCCGGCGGGGCGGCAGTGGCTCGGGCGAGCCGGTGAAGGGCAGCCGGTCGGCGAGGGCGAGGTCGGCGAGGATCTGGTCGAGGTCCTCGCGGCGGGCGGTGGAGTAGGGGGTGCTGGGGGCGGCGGGGAGATGGGTGGTGGTGGTTGATGGGGGTGCGGTGTGGGGGGTCGGGGCGGGGAGCGTGTTCGGCGGCGGGAGGGTTGCCGGAGCCGCTGTGGTCGCGGGGGTGACCGAGGCGCCGGTGGCCTCCGCCCAGCGGCGGGCGAGGCTGATCGGTCTGGCGTCGGCGAACACCTCGTCCAGGTCGAACTCGATGCCCAGCTCGCGCTCCAGCTCCGCGACGAGTTCCACAGCGTGGACGGAGGTGCCGCCCGCGTCGAAGAAGTCCGCGTCGGGCGACAGGTGTTTCCCGGGCAGGTAACGGCCGGCGGTGGTGGCGATGGTGGCGGCCAGGGTGGCCACATCCACCGCCGGGGCGGTGTCGGCGACGGCCTCCGGGCCCGCAGCGGTCTGCGCGGGCATGCCCGCGGCCATCACCTTGGCCAGCAGGTCGTTCACACCCAGCCCGCCGCCGCCCCGCTCGATCGACTCGGCGGTCGCTCGCGCTCCGGCATACGCCGACGCGTCGTCGTTCAGGTCACCCATGAGAGCCCTTCACCTCGTGCGCTGTCCTTTCCATCGGTTTCATCGGTGCTCCATCACCGCCGTCACGCCCCTGTCACTGCTGCCAGGAACGGAACGCCCGCAGGTGTTCCGGAGTGACCATGAGCTCCAGACGCTCGTCGTCCTGTTCTCCGCCGCCGAGCGCGGCGAGGAGTCGGCGGGCCGGTACGTTGCGCGGGGTGCGTTCCGCCGTCAGGCGGACCTTGGCGCAGCCCAGTTCGTCGGCCCGGTCGGCGAGCCATTGCAACAGGCGTTCCTCGACGCCCCGGCCGAGGGCCCGGCAGCTCATCAGCCAGGCCAGTACGTCGAGTTGGCCGCCGTCCGCGCGGAGGGCGAGCAGCCCGATCTGGCCGTAGTCGCCGAACCGGTCCCGGGCGGCGGCCGTCCACACCTCGCCGTGTTGGCGCCAGCGGTCGACGTCGCCGCCGTCGGCGGACCGGGCGTGCAGGGTGAACTGATTGGTGCGGCGGACGAGTTGCTCGGCCCGCTGGACGTCGCTGTCGGACAGGGCCCTGATGTCGACCTGGAGGTCGAGTTCGGCGAGGAAGTCCTCGAAACCCGCCTGCTCGCGTACGGCGTCCCGCTCGCGCTCCTGCTCGTAGAAGCGTGCCCGCAAGGCGTCCTCGGCGGTTGCCGCCATCGGAACCAGCGGCCACAACCGGCCCAGGAACTCCTCCAGTTCGGTGGCCGGCGGGCAGGTCACCGACAGCACCTGGGGCAGTGCCGAGCGCATCTTGGCTATCTCGGCGGGGTTGTCGTCCAGGAAGAGGAAGCTGTCGAGGCCGAGGTTGAGTGTGTTCGCCGCGTCGGCCAGGCGGAGGGGTTTGGGGCCCCAGGCGGCGGAGAGCACGCTGAAGTGTTCGGCCTTGAGGAGGCTGTCGGGCCGGTCCAGTACGGCGCGGACGGTGTCCTCGTCGTTGTTGCTGACCAGCGCGAGCAGTGCGCCGGCGTCCCGCCACCGCAACAGCCGGCGCGCGAGCAGGGCACGCGGCCCGGTCAGATCGACGGCGTCGGGGCCGATCTCTCCGGCCACCCCGCCCCACAGGGTCTCGTCGCCGTCCACCGCGATCACCTTCGGCGCGGGGCGGGTCACCGCCCGTACGACGTCGGCGAGGCGCAGGGCCACCGCCGCCTGGAACTGCGGGGTGAACGGCAGGTGGGCCAGTCGCTCGGTCGTTGCGTCGAAGCGTTCGGCCACGGGGTGGTGGCGGGTCCAGTCGTCGGGGCCGAGGACCGCGACAGCGGGCAGTTCGGCGAGTTCGGCGGCGATCTCGCGTTCCCAGCGCGCGAGGCGGTCGTCGTCGCGGTCCTGGCCGGCGAGACGGTCGTCGTCGCGGGAGGACGGGAGGAAGCCGACGATCAAGGGCTTTCGGGTGCGCTCGGACAGGGTGCGCAGCGCGGCCGGGTACGTGGTGCGCAGCTCGGCGAGGAGTGCGTCGTCCACTGGGCCGAACCGTTCCAGGTCCGTCGCCCGCAGCAGTACGACACCCACCGTCGTGGCGGGGTCGGCGAAGACGCCGGAGGGGTCGCGCAGGGCTGCGAGTACCTGGTGGTACGGGGCTTCCGCGACCTTCGCACCCTCACCGGCCGCCGTCTCGATCATCAGCGGCAGGTTGCCGAGGGCGAAGGTGGCGGCCAGGGCGAGGGAGTGTCGGGGGGTGGGGGCAGACGGCCGGTCGGTCGTCGTCGTACGCACCGCGGCCGACGGCTCCTCGACCGCCTCCGCGATCAGCCTCAGGAACTCCTCCCCCAGCGCACCTGCGGTGGCCGCGTCCAGGATGTCGAGGTTGTGGTCGAGGCGGATCCGGCCCGCGTCCGGGGTCATGGTGATCATCAGGTCGAGGTCGGAGTAGCCCGTCCCTGCCGGGAGGACCTCCAGGTTGCTCAGACGACCCGCCGAGGAGCGGACGAAGTTGAAGTACACCTCGATCAGAGGGGCGTTGGCCCGATGCAGGTCCTGCTTGGCCAGGGTCGCCAGGACGTCCGTGAACATGGCGCCCTTCGCCAGGACCTTCTCCAGGCGGCCGTCGGTGCGGCGCAGTACGTCCTCGATGCGCTCCGTCGCCCGGGCCTCGGCCGGGAACGGCACCGGCACCCCGAAGAAGCCCACCGCGTCGTAGGCGTCGGCGTGAATGCGGGTGTCCACGGGCACCGCCAGCACGAAACGCTCCCGCTCCCGCATACGGGCCAGCAACACGGTCAGGGCGCCGAGGCAGAAGGCGGCGGGCGTGACGGCGAGGCTGCTCGCGGCCGCCGAGACCTGTTCCATGAGGCCGTCCGGGATCGTCACGGTGACGCTCCCGGCCCGGTAGGAACGTTCCGCCGGGCGCGACCGGGCGAGGGTCAGGTCGAGGCGGGCGCTGCCGTGGAAGGCTTCGCGCCACTCGGCCACGCCTTCGGCCGCGCCGTCGGCCTTGGCGGTCTGCTGGGCCTGGATGAGGAGGTCGATGTCGCGGTTGGTGACCGTGGCGCCGAGCGGGGCGCCGGACAGTTCGGCGTCGATCTCCCCCGCCACCAGCAGCAGCGACTGGAGATCGCTCACGGCGTGATGGGCGCCGAAGACCAGGGTCTGACCGTGGGTGGTGCCGCCGTCGAGGAGTTCGAAGCGCCACAGGGGTGCGGTCGTCAGGTCGAACGGCGGTTCCAGCAGCGTGCGCAGCCGGTCGGCGGCGTCGATTCGGGTGTCGTCCGCCACGGTCGTCCAGCGCAGCAAGGGCTCCGCCGGCTCACGGTCCACCCGCAGCTGTCGGCCCCTGCCGGTGCCGGATTCGATCGCTGTGCGCAGGGCCGCGTGGCGGGCGGCGAGCCGGTCGAGGATGCCGGTGAGCGTCTCGTGGGTGGTCGGTGTGGTGAGCCGTACGGCGAGGCCGACGGCGTGGGCCGCGTCGGGCATGCCCGGCTGGGCGCTGCGCAGCAGACGTACGACGTCGCGGGTGGCGGGCCGGAGCTCGGTGTCGGGAACCTCGGCGGCCGCCTCGGCCCGCTCCTCCAGGGCCTCGGTGGTGGCCCGTTCGGGCAGGGCCGCGGCCAGGGCCTGAGCGAGGCCTCGGATGTCGGTGGCCGAGAACACGGCGGCGGCCGGGAGTTCGACGCCCAGTTCACGGGCGAAGGCGTTGCGCAGGCGGACGAACATCAGGGAGTCCAGGCCCAGTTCCTTCAGCGGCGTGTTCGCCGGTATCTCCGACACCTCCGCCGCACCGCCGGACACCTCGCCGACCCTGGCCCGTACGTAGGCTTCGAGCCGCATGGCGCGGTCCGCGTCCGTGGCCGCCGTCAGCACCTGCTTGACCAGGTCGTCGGCGCCGTCCGTGCCGCCGCCCGTGGGGACGGTCACCAGGTCGCCGAGTAGGGGACGCGTGCGGGCCGCGTCCGGGTCGAGGGCGAGCATCTCCCAGTCCAGGGCGAGGGGTGCGAGTTGGCGTCGCTCGGTGGACAGCACCCGGTCGAAGAGCTCGCCGCCTTCCTGCGGGGTGAAGGCCACCAGGCCGGAACGGTTCATCTCTGCGGCGCGGGTCCCCGATTCGGCGACCATGCCGACGCCCGTCCAGGCGCCCCAGTCGAGGCTGAGTGCGTGGCGGTCGGTGTGGGTGAGGTGGTGGGCCCAGGCGTCGAGGAAGGCGTTGGCCGCCGAGTACGGGCTCTGTCCTGGCGAACCGAGGAGACCGGCAGCCGAGGCGAACAGGATCAAGTCCTCCGCTTCGGGGACGAGTTCGGTGAGGAGGGCGGTGCCGAGGACCTTGGGGGCGAGGACGCGTCGGACGTGGTCGTCGGTGAGGTTGGTGATCGTCGCGTCGTCGAGGACACCGGCGGCGTGGACGATTCCGGTGATCGGCCCGGCTTCCTGTCGTACGGCGTCCAGCGCGGTGGTGAGACTGTCGCGGTCGGTGACGTCGGCGCGGGTCAGGCGGACGGTGACGCCGCGTTCTTCGAGGGCCCTGATCCAGGCGGTGGTGTCCGGGGTGGGGGTGGAGCGGCTCATCAGGGCCAGGTGACGGGCGCCGCGGCGGACCAGCCGGTCGGCGACGACGCGGCCGAGGCCGCCGAGACCGCCGGTGATGAGGTACACGCCGTCAGGGGTGATCCGGCCGTGACCGCCGTCGTCCGGGCGGGTGCGGGTCAGGCGCGGGACCAGGCGGCCCGCTCCACGGAGCGCGACGAGGCGTTCGTCGTCCGCGTGTCGCAGCTGGGTCCACAGGGCGTCGGTGTCGGTGGGTGCGAGGTCGATCAGGGTGGTGGACAGTTCCGGGTGTTCCTGGGCCACGGCGAGGCCGAAGCCCCAGGCGAGGGCCTGCTGGGGGGAGGTCACCTGGGTACTGTCACCGGCGGCCTGGCTGCCGCGGGTGATCAGGAACAGCCTCGGCGTTTTCCCGGCGCGCCGCCGCTCCGTGAGCGCCCGTACGGCGTGCAGGGTGGTCAGGCAGGTGAGCCGGGCGGCTTCGTCGGCTGTATGAGGGTCGGTGATGGTGGGGGCGTCGAGGGCGGTCAGCTGGATGACGCGTTCGGGCAGCTGGTCGGGGTAGGCCTCGTCGAACAGGCGGACCAGTTGCTCGGGGTCGGCCGGGTCGAGGGTGTAGTGGCCGGGGCCCTCGACAGTGAAGGCCTCGCCTCGGCGGGCGATGACGTGCGGGATCGAGGCGGCGTCCAGGCGTTCGCCGAGTGCGGCGGCCACACCCGTGTCGTCGGCCAGGAGCAGCCAGCTGTCGTCGGTGGGCTGTGCCTGCGGGGCGGGCCGGGACTGCCAGCGGGTCTCGAAGAGGGCGCCGTCGAGCGGCGAGAGCGCGGCGACCCTGAACTGCTCGGCCTCCAGAACGAGTTGCTCGTTCTCGTCGAACAGTCGCAGGTCGAGGGTGGCGGTGTCGCCGTCCACTGAACGGAGGTGGCAGGTCACCCACACGGGTGCGGTGCGCAGCCCGGTGAACCTCAGCCGTCCGACCCCGGCGGGCACGAACGCCCGCCCCTCGGGCGCGTCACCCGGCAGAGCGGCCGTGTGGAAGGCGGCGTCGAGGAGCGCCGGGTGCAGGAGATGACCGGCGGCGGGCTTCGGGGCCAGTCGGCCGAGAGCCGCGCCGTCCGTACGGTGGCCCTGCTCAAGGCCGCGGAAGGCCGGGCCGTAGTCGATGCCGAGGGCGGTGAGGCCGGCGTACACGGTCGGTAGATCGGCTTCCTCGGTGCACCACTCGCGCAGGGTGGCGAGTCGCTCTGTTGCCGCCGGGTGGGTGTCGGTTTCGGTATGACTGCCCAGGGCGACGCGTCCGGTGACGTGGCGTTCCCATGGCGTACGCCGTTCACCGGTGGGCGCCGAGGCGATGGTGAAGGCCCGGAAGCCGTCCTCGGCGGGCCGCAGGACCAGCTGCAGCCGTACGGGCTTGTCGGCGTCCAGGCGCAGGGGCTGGACGAACTGGACGTCGGCCAGCCGCACTTCGCCGCCTTCACGCAGGGCGGAGGCACCCTCCAGTGCCATGTCGAGGAAGGCCGCGCCGGGCAGCCAGACCTCGCCGGTGACCTTGTGGTCGGTCAGGTAGGCGAAGCGGCTGTCGCGCAGGTCGATGTCGGTCTGGAAGAGGTGGCGGTCGGGTTCGTCGCTGGCCTCGATGTGCGTGCCGAGCAACGGGGCGCCACCCCCGTTCTGGGCAGCGGGGGCGAGCCAGTGGCGTTCGCGGGCGAAGGCGTACGTGGGCAGGTCGACCCGGTGACCGACCGGGAACACCTGCCCCCACTCGGGCGTGAACCCGGCCGTGTACAACTCCCCCAGCCTGCCCAGCAGGACGTCCATCCCGTCCTGCTGCCTGCTCAGCGAGCCGACGCTCACCGCGTCGACACCGGCCTCGGCAGCCACCGCCTCGATCGAGGAGCCGAGCGACGGGTGGGGGCTCACTTCCACGAAGTAGCGGTAGCCGTCGTCCAGCATGCGCCGGATGGTGTCGGCGAAACGGACGGGCTCGCTGAGGTTCGCGTACCAGTACTCGGCGTCCAGCTGATCGCTCGCGATCGGTTCCGCGCGAACCGTGGAGTACAGCGGGAACAGGGCCCGGCTGCCCCGGACTTCAGTGAACCGCTTGAGGAGTTCCTCGCGGAGCGGGGCCATCGCGGGGGTGTGCGAGGCGAACACCGTCGACAGCCGACGGGCCGGTATCTCCTGATCGTCCAGCCGCTGCCGCAGCTCGGCGAGTGCGTCGGCGTCGCCGGCGACCGCGGTGGAATGCGGACTGTTGACGGCCGCGACGAACAGGCGGCCCGCGTACGGTACGAGCAGTTCCTCGACCTGCGGGCTCGGCAGTTCGACGGCGAGCATGCCGCCCTTTCCGGCCAGGGGTGCGACGGCCTGGGCTCGGCCGGTCACCACGGTGACGGCGTCGTCCAGGGTGAGAGCGCCCGTGAGGTATGCGGCGGCGACCTCGCCGAGGCTGTGGCCGACCACGGCGTCCGGGGTGACACCGAGGCCGCACCAGGCGGCTCCCAGAGCGGCGTTGACCGCGAACAGCACCGGCTGAAGGATCTCGGTGCGGTCGAAGGCGGTCGCTGTGTCGGTGGTGTTGCTGCTGTCCTTGAGGACGTCGAGCACGGACCAGCCGACGCGCTCGCGGATCGCCGCGTCGATGAGGAGCAGTTCCTCACGGAACGCCTTCGAGTGGGACATCAGGTGCAGGCCCATGCCGGGCCACTGGCCGCCATGACCGGCCAAGACGAACGCCACCTTGCCGGTCTGTTCCGCGCGGGGTGCCGTCAGCGGGGCCCGGCCGGTCGCCAAGGCGTCGAGCTGGGCGAGGAGTTCGTCCCGGTCGGCTGCCACGAGTGCGGCACGCCGTTCGAAGTGGGTGCGGTGGCGGGCCAGGGTGTGGGCGATGTCCGGCAGTACGGCGTCGTCGGCGTCGTGCAGGTGGGTGGCCAGTCGTGCGGCCTGCTCGCGCACGGCCGTCTCACTCCGCCCGGACAGTGCGAACAGTCGCTTGCCCGGGGGGAGTTCGACTGACGGCTCCGGTTCGGTCCGGGGCGCTTCTTCGACAATCACGTGGGCGTTGGTGCCGCTGATACCGAAGGAGCTGACACCGGCACGGCGTACCCGCGTCTCCGAAGCCGGCCAGGCCACCTCCTCGTGCAAAAGGTGCAGTCCGCTGCTGTCCCAGTCGACATGTCGGCTGGGCGTGTCGGCGTGCAGGGTGCGCGGGAGGGCCTGGTGGCGAAGCGACTGGACCACTTTGATCAGTCCGACAACTCCGGAGGCCGCCTGTGCGTGGCCGATGTTCGACTTCAGCGAGCCCAGAAACAGCGGACGATCCTGGGGGCGGGTGGTGGCGAAGACCTCGGCCAGGGCGTTGGCCTCGATCGGGTCGCCCAGCGTGGTGCCCGTGCCGTGGGCCTCGACGTAGTCGATATCGGCGGGCTCCAAGCCGGACTGTTCCAGGGCCCGCTCGATCACCTGTTCCTGTGCCGGGCCGTTCGGCGCGGACAATCCCTGGCTGCGCCCGTCCTGATTGACGGCCGTACCGCGCAGTACGGCCAGTACCTCGTCCCCGTCCCGCCGGGCATCACTCAGCCGCTTCAGTACGACCATCCCGACGGCCTCGGACCAGATGGCCCCGTCCGCCGCGTCGGAGAACGACCGGCAGCGCCCCGTCGGCGACAGCCCCCGCAACCGGCTGAACTCCACGAAGGTCTGGGGCGTGACCATGAGCGTCACTCCACCGGTCAGCGCGAGATCGCACTCACCATGGCGGAGTGCCTGCGCGGCCAGGTGGATCGCCACCAGCGACGACGAGCAGGCCGTGTCGACGGTGAGCGCCGGTCCGTTGAGTCCGAGGGTGTAGGCGAGTCGGCCCGAGGCGACGCTCGGTGCCGAGCCGGTGCCGACGTATCCGTCGAGTTGGTCGAGGCGGGAGCCCGCCAGGTAGTCGCTGCCGAACATGCCGACGTAGACACCGGTGGTGCTGCCGGCCAGTTCGGCGGGCACGATCCCGGCCCGCTCCAGCGCTTCCCACGCCGTCTCCAGCAGCAACCGCTGCTGCGGGTCCATGGCCGCCGCCTCCTTCGGGGTGATCCCGAAGAAGCCCGCGTCGAAGGAGCCGATGTCGTCCAGGAAGCCGCCCTCACGGGCATAGGACTTGCCCAGCGCCTCCGGATCGGGGTCGTAGAGCGACTCCACGTCCCAGCGCCCGGCCGGGAACGGACCCACCGCGTCCCGGCCCTCCGCCACCAGCCGCCACAACCCCTCCGGATCGGTCACACCACCCGGCGCACGACACGCCATCGCCACCACCGCCACCGGCTCGTCGACCGATGCGGTGGCCGGCGCGTCGGGGACCTTGCGGCGGGTCGTGCGGTCACCCGGTGCGAGCACCGTGTTCAGGAGGTGCTCGGCGAGTCGGGTCGGAGTGGGGTGGTCGAACAGGAGGGTGGCGGGGAGCTTGGCGCCGAGGCGGTTGCCGAGACGGTTGCGGAGTTCGACGGCCGTCACCGAGTCCATGCCGAGGTCGCGCAGCGGCTCGTCGGGGCGGACGGACTCCGCTGAACGCATGCCGAGGGCGCGGCAGGCCTCCTCGCGGATCATGGCGAGAACGCGTTCGGCGCGTTCGGCTTCCGGGAGACGGGCCAGGCGTTCGGCCAGGCCCTCACGGCTGTTCTGGTCGGCGCGGGCGGCGGGCAGCAGCGAGCGCCAGAGCGCCGCTGAAACACCGCTCGTGGAGGCCGTGTTGTCGCGCAGGCGGCGTAGCTCCAGGGCCCAGGCGACGAGGTGCGGGGCCCCCTGTCGCAGGGCGAGCCCGACCAGTTCGCGGCCCTGGTCGGTGGTGAGGGCGCGGTGGCCGAGGCGGGCCATCCGTTCCAGGTCGGCGTGTTCGGCGGCGAGGCCCTCGCCCGCCCAGGCACCGAAGGAGACGGACACGCCCGGCAGGCCCAACGCCCGTCGATGCTGGGCGAGTTGGTCGAGAAAGACGTTGGCCGCGGCGTAGTTGCCCTGGCCCGCGTTGCCCACCACACCGGCGGCGGAGGAGACCAGCAGGAACAGGTCCAGCGGCAGCTGGGCGGTGAGTCGGTGCAGGTGGACGGCGCCGTCGACCTTCGGGCGCAGTACCTGTGCGAGGCGTTCGGGCCTCAGCTCGGCGACCACGCCGTCGGCCAGGATGCCGGCGCAGTGCACGACACCGCGCAGGGGCAGGTCGTCGCCGATACGGCCGATTACGTCGGCCAGGGCCGCCTCGTCCGCGCTGTCACACGCGGCGACCTCGACCTCGGTGCCGAGGGCGGTCAGTTCCGCGGTGACTTCGGCGGTACGTGGATCGGCATCGCCTTGACGGGAGGTCAGCAGCAGGCGGGGGACGCCGTGTTCGGCGAGAAGCCGGGCGATGTGGCGGCCCACCGCGCCCAGACCGCCGGTGATCAGGACGGTGCCGTCGGTGGGTACGAGTGCCGGGCGGCCCACGAGGTCGAGGACGACAGGGGCGCCGGTCGCGTGCTGTCGCCGTATCGCCTCGCGTGCGGCGGTGACGGGGAAGACCTGGGGGCGGACGGGGGCGCTCAGAGCCGCGTCGACGGCTTCACGGACGAACTCTTCACGAGCGGGCTCCTCACGAGCGTCCTCACGATCGGCAACGGCCGGCGTGAGAGCGAGGGCGGCGGCCGCGGTCGTGAACGGTGTCTCGTCGGGCAGCACCGCGACCAGCCGCGCGTCGGCGACCGCCTCGGAACCCGGCGCGGTGCCGGCGAGGGCGACGACGCGCTGCCCGGGGGCGAGGCCCTCGACCTCGTCCCCGACCTCGGTGATGATCCCCGCGCACCCGGCGAGCGGCCGTACACCGACCGCGTGCACCTGGATGCGCACCTGGCCCGGGTCCAGGATCCGGGACTCGGCCGGGCGGAGTGTCACGTCCGTCGTGAGGCCGGTCAGTTCGTATCCGGTCAGTTCGTAGGTGTCTCCGGCGGGGATGCGCAACGCGTCCGCGGCGCGGGCCCGCACCAGCCTCGGGGCCAGTAACGCACCTGCTCGGCAGGCGAGTTCGGGTTCGTCGACGTAACGGACGGCTGTCGGCAGGACATCCGGGGAGTCCGGGGAGTCGAGGTCGAGAAGGGTCAGCCCGAGGTCCGGGTGCTCGGTGCGTGCGCTGCGGGCCAGGCCCCACAGCACCGACTGGGCGAACCCAGGAACCGTGTCGCCTTCGCCGGCCGCCACCGCGCCCCGCGTCACCCAGACGATCCGGGCGGGCGCCTGCTCCTGTGGCAGGGCGATCAGCGTCTGGAGTTCGGCCAGTGCCGTGGCCGCCAACTCCTGTGCCACGGCGGCGGGTTCGGCGTCGGCTGCCGGACACGGCCAGAACCGTACGAGGACGTCGGCGGCCGTGTCACCGGCCCCGACCGCTCCCTCACCGACCCGGATCCCCTCGGCGCGGAGTCCGCGCAGCGCCGCCGCGACCTCCGGATCCGCCGGGTCTCCCACCACGGTCCACTCGGTGCCCGGGCCTTCGGCGGGTTCCTCGGTGAGATCGGTGAGCGCCGTCCACACCACCTCGTACAGGTGGCGGCCGTTCTCCGCGCCGCTGTTCAGGTCCGCCGGGTCGGCGGCGCGCAGTCGTACGCCTTCCAGTCGTCCTGCGGGGAGGCCGTCGGTGTCCCACAGGGTCACGTCCATCGTGAGGTCCGTGCCGGAGCCGCCCGTGCGCCGGACGAGGGCGATGAGGTCGGTGGCGCCGCCGGGCGGCAGGACGCAGCGGCCCACCGCGACCGGCAGCAGGACGCGGCTGTCGGAGGTGTCGAAGGAGGCGGCCACGTGCAGGGCCGCGTCCAGCAGGGCCGGGTGGACGGGGTACGGGTCGGCCGTGTCGCGGGCCGCGGCGGGCAGTGAGAGGCGTGCCAGGAGTTCGCCCTCGGCAGTCGGCACCGCTTCCTGTACGCCCTGGAAGGCCGCGCCGTAGCCGAGGCCCTGGCCGGCGAGTCGCTCGTACGTCTCCGGGGTCCAGGAGGGTTGGACGGTCTGCGGCCAGGCCGGCGGGCCGACGGCCATGACGGGGGCCGATGCGTCGGCGGACGCGGTGGCGTGCAGGGTCCAGCCCATGGCCTCCTGGCCGCGCGGCCGGCTGTGGACGGTGATCTCCGGTACGGCACCGGCGGTGACCACCTCGACGGAGACCTCGACCGTGCCGGAGGCGGGGAGGGTGAAGGGGGCGAGAATGAGCAGGTCGGTGACGTCACCCGGGGCGTCCGGGCGGGCCACGTCGAGGGCGGCGCGGCACAGCTCCATCAGGGTGGTGCCGGAGACCACGGTCCGGCCGAACACGGCGTGGTCGGGCAGCCAGTCGGCGGTGGCCGGGGACCACTCGCCCCGGAAGGTCCAGCGGGTCTCGTCCGCCGACTGGAGTTGGACGCCGAGCAAAGGGTGCGCGGCGCGGTCGAAGAGACCGGAGGCGGCGCCGGCGACGGTTTCGGGCTCGATCCAGTGGCGCTGTGCGTCCCAGGCATACGTCGGCAGGTCCGCCGGTGTGCTGCCCGGGACCAGGCGGCACCAGTCGATCCGCCGTCCGTGGATATGGAGTTCGGCGGCGGCCCGGTCCAGGCAGCCGGGGCCGTCCTCGTCGCGGCGCAGTGAGCCGACGGCGACCAGGCTGTCGTGGCCGATGTCCTCGGCGATGGTGCGCACCGCGGTGAGCAGGGACGGGTGGGGGCCGAGTTCGACGAAGTACCGGTAACCGTCGGCCAGCATGCGCTCCACGGTGGGTGCGAAGCGGACGGGTTCGCGGAGGTTGGCGTACCAGTAGTGGGCTTCCAGCTCCTCGGTGACCGGCTCGCCGGTGACCGTCGAGTACCAGGCGACGGACGTCGGGTAGGTGGTGACGCCGTCGAGTTCGTCGAGGATCGTCGTGCGGACCGGTTCGACGCGGGCACTGTGGGAGGCGTAGTCGACGTCGAGGCGGCGGACGAAGACCTGCTGCCGGTCGAGTTCGGCGAGCAGGGTCTCCAGGGGCTCGACGTCACCGGCGATCACCGTCGAGCGGCTGCTGTTGACGGCGGCGACGGACACCCGGCCGTCCAGGTCGGCGAGGTGGGCCTCGACCTCGGTGTGCGGCTGGGCGACGACGGCCATGGTGCCGGTGCCGGACAGCTCGGTCAGAGCCTGGCTGCGCAGGGCTACGACGGCGGCGGCGTCGTTGAGGCTGAGCGCCCCGGCGACACAGGCCGCCGCGACCTCGCCCTGGCTGTGCCCGATCACGGCGTCGGGGCGTATGCCTCGGGCCCGCCACACGGCGGCCAGGGACACCATCACGGCGAAGAGGACCGGTTGGACGACGTCCACGCGGTCCAGGGAAGGGGCGTTCGTGTCGCCGCGCAGGACGGCCGTCACCGACCAGCCGGTGAAGGGGCGCAGTGCCGAGTCGCAGCGGTCGAGTTCGTCCGCGAACACGGCGTCGCGGTCGAGCAGATCGCGGGCCATGCCGGTCCACTGGGCGCCCTGGCCGGGGAAGACGAACGCCACCTTGCCTGCGGGGAGCGTCTGTCGGGGGCCGACGACGAGGTCGGTGTCGGGCTGTCCGTCGGGCTGTCCGTCGGCGAGGCCGCGCAGGGCGGTCAGCAGGTCATCGCGGCCGGCGGCCCGGACGACCGCTCGGTGCTCGAAGTGGGTGCGGTGGTGGGTGAGCGTGGCGGCCACGGCGGGCAGCGGCAGCTCGGGGGCGGCCGTGAGGGCTTCGTGCAGCCGGGCGGCCTGGCCCTGGAGGGCGGGGAGGGTGCGGGCGGAGAGCGGGAACAGAGTCGTATGGGGGGCGGGTGGTTCTTCGGTGCTCGCACGAGCGCCCCTTGCCGCTGGTGCGGCCAGGTCTTCGGGGGCCTCCTCCAGCACCACATGTGCGTTCGTCCCGCTGATGCCGAACGCGCTCACGCCCGCCCGGCGCACCCGCTCCCCGCCACGCGGCCAGGCGCTCGCGGTGTCCTGCACGCGTAAGCCAGCGTCCGCCCAGTCGACGTGTTCGGTCGGGGTCTCGGCGTGCAGGGAAGCGGGTAGGTGCTCGTGGCCGAGTGCGAGGACGGTCTTGATGACGCCGCCGATGCCCGCCGCGGCCTGGGTGTGGCCGATGTTGGACTTCAGGGAGCCGACGGTGAGCGGGTGTCCGGCCGGGCGGCCGGGGCCGAAGACGGCGGCCAGGGCGCGGCCCTCGATGGGGTCGCCGAGTTTGGTGCCGGTGCCGTGTGCCTCGACGTAGTCGAGGTCGTCCGGGCGGAGGCCGGCGGCGTCCAGGGCGGCGCGCAGTACGCGTTCCTGCGCAGGGCCGTTGGGGGCGGACAGGCCCTGGCTGCGGCCGTCCTGGTTGATGGCGGAGCCCTTGACGACGGCGAGGACCCGGTCGCCGTCCCGGCGCGCGTCCGAGAGCCGCTTGAGCAGGACCAGACCGCAGCCCTCGGCCCACACCGCGCCGTCCGCGTCGGCCCCGAACGGGCTGCACCGCCCGGACGGCGACAGTCCGCGCAGCCGGCTGAACTCGACGTGCCCGCGCGGGGTCACCAGCAGCGTCGCGCCACCTGCCAGCGCGAGGTCGCACTCGCCCGCCGCGAGCGCCCGGGCCGCCAGGTGCAGGGCGACGAGGGAGGAGGAGCAGGCGGTGTCGACGGTGACGGCCGGGCCCTGGAGGCCGAGGGTGTAGGCGATGCGCCCGGAGGCCACGCTGGACGCCGAGCCCGTACCGACGTGCCCGTCGAGTTGGCCCAGTGCGGCGGAGGCCAGGTAGCCGCTGTCGTACAGGCCGATGTACACGCCCGTGGAGCTGCCGTTCAGGGTCTCGGGGAGGATCCCGGCGCGTTCGAGGGTCTCCCAGGTGGTCTGGAGGAGCAGTCGTTGCTGCGGATCCATGGCCGCGGCCTCGCGCGGCGATATCCCGAAGAAGGCCGCGTCGAAGCGGTCGATGTCGGCGAGGAAGCCGCCGCGCAGCGTGTACGCCTTCCCGGTGGCCTCCGGGTCGGGGTCGTGGAGGCCGGCGGTGTTCCAACGGCCCGCTGGTACCTCGGAGATGGCGTCCCGGCCCTCGGTCAGCAGCCGCCACAGTGCCTCGGGATCGTCGGCGCCGCCGGGGAAGCGGCAGGCCATGGAGATGATCGCGATGTCGTCGTCGGGCCGTGCCCGCCTGTGTGTGGGGGACGGGTCCGTCGCCGTCATGGCGGGGGCGGGCCCGTCGTCGAGTACCGCCTCGGCGATCGCCGCGATCGTGGGGTGGTCGTAGACGAGGGACGGGTCCAGGGTGCGGCCGATCCGCTCGGAGAGATCTACGACCAGCGTCACCAACTGGCGTGATCCCAGGCCGAATTCGGCGATGGGCCGGTGCGGGTCGACGGTCAGCGGGTCGAGCCCGGCCGCCTCGGCGACGGCCGACGCCAGCCAGCAGCGCACGCCGTGCGCGGTCGTGACGGACGTCTCGGGGGTCTGCTTCGGGGACTCGTTCGCAGGCATCTGGGCAGGTGTCCTCGTGGACTCGGGGCTCAGGCGGTTTCCGTACCGGCGCGATACGGCCGGTACGCGGGGATACGGAGGCGGCCGACCCGCGGTTCGAATCGAACGGCGCGAATTCGGTCGGCGACGCCGGTTCGGTCGGCGCTCGATCGGCGCGGGTTCCGCGGACTGCGGCGACGCCCCGGTGGCGACAGCCGCTGTCGGGCGTACGACTTTCGGCGGGCGCTACCTACCTCGGGCCGCCGCCGACACGGCGGTTGATCGTGTCGGCGGCGGCCCCATGTCAGGTCGTGGCGGGTGTTCCGACCACCGAGAGGCTGCCGTCGAGGTACGCGGCGCGGGTGGCGTTGCGCTGGATCTTCCCGCTGGACGTCTTCGGGATCGTGCCGGGGTGGATCAGCACGACATCGCGTACCGCCAGGCCGTGGGCCTCGCCGATCGCGCCGCGGACCGTGTCGATGATCTTCTCGGCCTCACCCGCGTCCTCCGGGGCGACCTCGGCGACGAGGACGGGCTGCTCGCCTCCCACGCCGCCTTCCGCCCCGCCCTCCGCCGCGGTGTCCAGGGAGAACGCGGCGGTGCAGCCGGGTCGCAGGGCGGGGTGGGACATCTCGGCGGAGAGTTCCAGGTCCTGCGGGTAGTGGTTGCGTCCGTCGATGACCATGAGGTCCTTGAGGCGGCCGGTGACGAACAGTTCGCCGTCGCGCAGGAACCCGAGGTCGCCGGTGCGCAGGAAACGGCGCTCTTGGCCGACAGGAGGGTCGG
Organism: Streptomyces capitiformicae; assembly: GCF_002214185.1. Taxonomy (NCBI): domain Bacteria; kingdom Bacillati; phylum Actinomycetota; class Actinomycetes; order Kitasatosporales; family Streptomycetaceae; genus Streptomyces; species Streptomyces capitiformicae. The sequence goes on from NZ_CP022161.1 coordinate 49,264, forward strand.
TGAGGGTGGCACGGAAGGTCTCGCGGGTGGCGAGGGCGTTGCGCCAGTAGCCCTTGGCCACGCTGGCGCCGCCGACCCAGATCTCGCCGACCTCACCTTCAGGCAGTCCCTCCCGCAGTTCGGGGTCGGCGATGACCACGGTCATGCCGGGGCCGAGCCGCCCGGAGCCGACGGCCGCCGCGTCCGCCGAGCCCCCGTGCGGTGCGGTGCCGCTCGCCTCGACCAGGACGGGCGGGGCGTCGACGGTGCTTCCGCTGACCATGAGGGTGGCCTCGGCCAGGCCGTAGCAGGGGTAGTGGGCCTCGTGACGGAAGCCGGCCGGGGCGAAGGTCTCGGTGAAACGGCGCAGGGTTGCGGCGCGTACGGGTTCGGCGCCGTTGAAGGCGACCCTCCAGCGGCTGAGGTCCAGGCCGTCGACGAAGTCGGGGGTGGCGTGCTTCAGGCTCAGCTCGAAGGCGAAGTTGGGGGCACCGCTGGTGTGCGGCTGGAAGCGGCTGACGGCGGTCAGCCAGCGCGTGGGCCGCTGGAGGAAGTGCAGCGGCGAGAAGAGGGTGCTGGTGGCGCCCATGTAGACCGTGTTCAGGACCGGGCCGATGAGGCCCATGTCGTGGTAGACGGGCAGCCAGCTGACGAACAGTTCGTTGTCGTACGCGGCGATCGCGTCCGGGGTGTGGCCCATCCGTTCGGCGATGACCCGCTCGTTGTCGAGCAGGTTCCCGTGGGTGACCATGACGCCGCGCGGGGCGGAGGTGGAGCCGGAGGTGTACTGGAGGAAGGCGACCGAGTCCGCGGTGAGGTCCGGTTCCCGCCAGGAGCCTGCCAGGTCGTCGGGTATGTCCTCGGTGACGACGCGGGTGATCCCGTCGAGTTCGGGAAGGTGCTCCGCCATGGTGCCGAGCGCGGCCACGACGTCCCGGCCGCCCAGGATCACCTTGGCGTCGGCGTCGGCGATGAGGCGCTTCATCCGGGTCAGGGCGCGGTGGTTCTGCGACCGTCCCTGCGGGGGTACGCCGGGTACGGCGACGACACCGGCCGAGAGGCAGCCGAGGTAGCCGCAGATGAACTCGAGGCCGGGCGGGTAGAGCAGGATGGCGCGGGCACCGGACAGTCCCCGGTCCTGCAGCCAGGCGGCGATGGCCCGAGAGCGGCCGGCCAGGCGCGCGTACGAGATGTCCTGAACCTCACCGTCGCTGTCACCGCTGACGAGGTAGCGGTAGGCGGTGCGCTGGGGATGGTTCGAGGCGTGCGCGGCCATTAAGTCGATCAGAGAACGTGCCATGTGACGTGTCTCACCTGTCCGAATAGGCGGGCCTGGGAGTGGAGTTCGAGGCCTCGGCCACTCGCCCGAGGCGGCGGGGCTGCATGCCCACCCGCCCCTCAGGACTCCAGTACAAACTTGCTACCGACGAGTAAGAGGACCATAGCAAGCCAGTGGCCCCCTTCCCGGCGAACGAACGCCGGGCGAACGAGACTTAACACAGGGGAAACTGGAGCGGTCTTCTCCTTCACGGCCAGAGTTTAACCAAACGAAGGAAGTCGTGATCATTTGCGGACACTCTCCGTCAACGTTTGTAGTTTTCGGGCGAACTCCCGCTATAGGCCAGTGAGTTGCGGGACAATGCCCGGCCGCGATCCCGCTGAGGGGTCCCGCCACCCCTGCTAGCTTCTCCGGGTGTTCTCCCTCCAACAGCCCGGCCTCTTCACGCGACTCGGCGACGCACCGCGGATACTCGTCGCCGGCGCCGGTGGCGGTTTCGACGTCTACGCCGGCCTTCCGCTGGCTCTCGCCCTGCGCTCGGCGGGCAAAGAGGTCCATCTCGCCAATCTCTCCTTCGCCGATCTGTACGGCCTGGACCTGGATGTGTGGCTGGACCAGGACGTCGCGGCCATCGGCCCGGACACCACGGCCCGGGGCGACTACTTCCCCGAGCGCACCCTCGCCCAGTGGCTCCACCTGCACCGGCTGCCCGCCACGGTGTACGCCCTCTCCCGTACAGGAGTCGCGCCGCTCAGGGACGCCTACCGCGCGCTCCTGAAGCACCTCGGCGGGGTCGACGCCATCGTGCTGGTGGACGGCGGTACGGACATCCTGATGCGCGGCGACGAGCACGGACTGGGCACCCCGGAGGAGGACATGGCCAGCCTGGGCGCAGTCGCCGGACTGGACGAGGTCCCGCACCGGCTCGTGGCGTGCCTCGGCTTCGGCGTGGACGCCTACCACGGGGTCAACCACTCACTGGTCCTGGAGAACCTGGCCGCGCTGGAGCGCGACGGCGCCTACCTCGGCGCGTTCTCGCTGCCGCGCGACAGCCGCGAGGGCGCCCTGTACCTGGACGCGGTGGCGCACGCCCAGCGGTGCACACCGGACCATCCGAGCATCGTCAACGGTTCCGTCGCGGCCGCCGTACGCGGTGACTTCGGTGACGTCCGGTTCACCGAGCGGACCCGGGACAGCGAGCTGTTCATCAACCCGCTGATGGCGCTGTACTTCTGCGTGGACGCGGTCGGCCTCGCCCGCCGCAACCTCTACCTCGACCGGCTGGAGAGGACCACGCTCACGCGGCAGATCAGCTCGATCATCGCCGAGTTCCGCGACGAACTGCCCCGGCAGCGCCCACCTCGCGCCTTCCCGCACTGATCACGAGGGCTGATCACGAAGTGGCAACAGGGGGACTGATCACGAAGTGGGAACAGGGGGACTGATCACGAGGTGGGAACAGGTGACAGACTGACCGCATGGAAGAACGCGTATTCGGTAGGTCGGGTCACCAGGCATCCGTCGTCGGTCTCGGCACATGGCAGCTCGGCGCCGACTGGGGAGACGTCGACGACAAGGAAGCCCTGGCGGTGCTGGAGGCGGCGGTCGAGTCGGGGGTGACCTTCTTCGACACGGCCGATGTGTACGGGGACGGGCGCAGCGAGCAGACCATCGCCACGTTCCTGCGCACCAGGCCCGAGCTCGATGTCTTCGTCGCGACGAAGATGGGCCGTCGCATGGACCAGATCCCCGAGAACTATGTCCTCGACAACTTCCGGGCCTGGAACGACCGGTCCCGGCGCAACCTCGGCGTGGACCGTCTCGACCTGGTCCAGCTGCACTGCCCGCCGACGCCGGTCTATTCGTCGGACGAGGTGTTCGACGCCCTGGACACCCTCGTGGCGGAGGAGCGCATCGCCGCGTACGGCGTCAGCGTGGAGTCCTGCGCCGAGGCGCTGACGGCGATCGCCCGGCCGAACGTGGCGAGCGTGCAGATCATCCTGAACCCGTTCCGTATGAAGCCGCTGCTGGACGTGCTCCCGGCGGCCGAGAAGGCGGGCGTCGCGATCATCGCCCGGGTGCCGCTGGCCTCCGGGCTGCTGTCGGGCAAGTACACCAAGGACACGGTGTTCGCCGAGAACGACCATCGCACGTACAACCGGCACGGTGAGTCCTTCGACCAGGGCGAGACCTTCTCGGGCGTCGACTACGAGACGGGTGTCGAGGCCGCGGTCGAGTTCGCCGCGCTCGCCCCCGAGGGGTTCACCCCGGCTCAGCTGGCGCTGCGCTGGATCATTCAGCTGCCGGGTGTCACGACCGTGATCCCCGGTGCCCGTACGCCCGAGCAGGCGCGGGCCAACGCGGCCGCCGCCGCGCTTCCGGCCCTGTCCGACGAGACCCTGACGGCGATCCGGGATCTGTACGACCGCCGTGTCAAGGAGCAGGTTGAGGGCCGCTGGTAGGGCCTGAGGTCCCGTCGCCCCGGGTACGGTCCTGTTCTCACGGACGCGGGGGAAGCCGCCGGTCGGGCGGCTTCCCCCGCGTCGCCTTCGCGTCGCGGGCGAGTCAGATGCGTCCGCCGGTGAGCCGGGTGAGCGGGCCGTGCACATGGCGCTCGGCACGCCGGCCTGCCACGTAGGAGGCGGCGGTGAGTGCGGTCAGGCCCGCGCCGACGCCCGCTGCGACGAGCTTGCGGTGGGCGATGGCGGTCACGGCCGTCCGGGCGGTGGCCGCGACCTGGCCGGAGGCCTGGACGAGCGCGTGGCGGCCTGCCTCGACGCCCTTGACCGCGCTGTGCACGGCGCTGCTCATGGTGTCGGCCGCGTGCTTGGTCGTGTCGGCCGCGCGTTCGGCGCCGGCTTCGGCGGCCGACGCCGCGTCATCCACCTTGATCGAGGCCGTCTTCGCGGACTCCGTGGCGGGGGCCGTCGCCTTGTCCGTGGTCCTGCGGGCCGTCGCCTTGTCCGTGGCCCTGCGGGCCTTGGCCGCGGCCGTCCCGGCGGATGAGGAATTCTCGTTGGGTTCCTTGTTCGTTCGATTCATGGCAACCGCGTTGCCGTTCGCCGCCTCGGCAAACCCCTCGCGTCGCCGCCCCGTTCGAACGGCCGGGCCGCGCCCCTGCCCCGCCCTCCCCCGCCGTCCGCCCAAGCGCCCGCATGGCATAAGATCGCTTTATGAGGTCATAGACCCGACCCCGGTACCTGGTAAGGCTTACCTTAGTTTAGGGTTGCCGTCGAGTCGCTTGCCTCTACTCGAAGGGAACCTCAACATGCCCCGCCCTCTGCGGGTAGCCATTGTCGGTGCCGGACCCGCCGGGATCTACGCCGCCGACGCGCTGCTGAAGTCCGACGTGGCCACCGAGCCCGGAGTGTCCATCGACCTCTTCGAGCGGATGCCCGCCCCGTTCGGACTGATCCGTTACGGCGTGGCCCCCGACCACCCCCGCATCAAGGGCATCATCACGGCCCTGCACCAGGTGCTCGACAAGCCGCAGATCCGTCTCTTCGGCAACGTCGACTACCCGACGGACATCAACCTGGACGACCTGCGCGCGTTCTACGACGCCGTGATCTTCTCCACGGGCGCCACGGCCGACCGCTCGCTCGACATCCCCGGCATCGACCTCGACGGCTCGTACGGCGCGGCCGACTTCGTCTCCTGGTACGACGGCCACCCCGACGTCCCGCGCACCTGGCCGCTGGAGGCGGAGAAGGTCGCCGTCCTCGGTGTCGGCAATGTCGCCCTCGACGTGGCCCGCATCCTCGCCAAGACGGCGGACGAGCTGCTGCCGACCGAGATCCCGCCGAACGTCTACGACGGGCTCAAGGCCAACAAGGCCCTGGAGGTCCACGTCTTCGGCCGCCGTGGCCCGGCACAGGCGAAGTTCAGCCCTATGGAGCTGCGGGAGCTGGACCACTCCCCCAACATCGAGGTCATCGTCGACCCCGAGGACATCGACTACGACGACGGCTCGATCGCGACCCGGCGCGGCAACAAGCAGGCCGACATGGTCGCCAAGACCCTGGAGAACTGGGCGATCCGCGACGTCGGCGACCGCCCGCACAAGCTGTTCCTGCACTTCTTCGAGTCGCCCACCGAGATCCTCGGCGAGGACGGCAAGGTCGTCGGCCTGCGCACCGAGCGCACCGCCCTCGACGGCACCGGCAACGTCAAGGGCACCGGCGAGTTCAAGGACTGGGACGTCACCGGGATCTACCGCGCGGTCGGCTACCTCTCGGACAAGCTGCCCAAGCTGCCCTGGGACGTCGAGTCGGGCACCGTGCCGGACGAGGGCGGCCGGGTCATCGAGGAGACCGGCGCGCACCTGCAGTCGATGTACGTCACCGGGTGGATCCGGCGCGGCCCCGTGGGCCTCATCGGCCACACCAAGGGCGACGCCAACGAGACGGTCTCCAACCTGCTGGACGACTTCGCGAACGGCCGGCTGCACGAGCCCAGTGCCCCGGCGCCGGAGGCCGTGGACGCGTTCTTCGCGGAGCGGGACGTCCGCTTCACGACGTGGGAGGGCTGGTACAAGCTCGACGCCGCCGAGAAGGCGCTGGGTGAGCCGCAGGGGCGTGAGCGCGTGAAGATCGTGGAGCGGGAGGACATGCTGCGGTCCAGCGGAGCGTAAGCGCTCCGCTTGAGGCGCCGTGTTGTTCGGGGGACTGCGGGATGTTGTTCGGCTGCGGGTTCGTCGTGGCTGGTCGCGCTCACGCGGCGGAGCCGCATATGGGCAACGCCCCGCGCCCCTGAAGATCTGCGGCCGGGCGGCAGCAGCAAGGCGCCGTCGGCCGCTCTTGAAGGAATAAGCTCGGCAGATGGCCAAGTACTACGACGTGCACCCCGACAATCCGCAGCCGCGTGCCATCGGTCAGGTGGCCGACAGCATCCGTCAGGGTGGGCTCATCGCGTATCCGACGGACTCCTGCTTCGCGCTGGGATGCCAGCTGGGCAGCCGGGACGGCATCGAGCGGATCCGGGTGATCCGGCAGCTCGACGACCGTCACCACTTCACCCTCGTGTGCGAGAACTTCGCGCAGCTGGGCCAGTTCGTGCATGTCGACAACGACGTGTTCCGCGCCGTCAAGGCGTCGACGCCCGGCAGTTACACCTTCATCCTCCCCGCGACCAGGGAGGTGCCCCGCAAACTGCTCCACCCGAAGAAGCGGACGGTCGGGGTGCGTATCCCCGACCACCGGGTGGCCCAGGCCCTGCTCGCCGAACTGGGTGAGCCGCTTGTCTCCAGCACGCTGCTGCTGCCCGACGAGGAGGAGCCACTGACGCAGGGCTGGGAGATCAAGGAGCGGCTCGATCACCAGGTCGACGCCGTGGTGGACTCCGGGGACTGCGGCACCGAGCCGACGACCGTCATCGACTTCTCCAGTGGCGAGGCCGAGATCATCCGCAAGGGCGCGGGCGACACCTCACGGTTCGAGTGACCCGTCACCGTGGCGGGCTCAGGTCTGCCGCAGCGGGTCGTACTCCTCCGCGCTCAGGCCGAAGGTCCAGGCCACTCCCTCCCGGGCCGTGCGTGTCGTCGGTGGCACCCGGAGCCAGTACGTGCGGCTCGTGCCGTCCGGCTCCGGGGTGGAGTTGACCACCTCGACCATCACCGCGTCCTCGTCGCCGGGCAGTTCTATGCGCCAGAGGACGCCCGTCTCGTCGCGGTGTACGGGCCTCGCCCCGGATTTCTCCAGATAGCGGTCGTAGCCGTAGTACTCCAACATCACGCGGCGCAGTTCGGCGTTCTCCTCGTTACGGATCCGCTCGGGTGTCAACGTGTCGAGGCTGTCGAGGAACTCACCGGGTACGGGCAGTCCACGCCAGGCGTGCAGGGCGAAGCCGTCGGAGTAGGCGAGCGCCGGGCCGTCGCCGCGGTCGAGGCGGCCGGCCTCGTCGCGATGGAGCTGAGTGGGTCGTTCGGTGATGATCGCGACGTTCTCGTACGGCCACCACCAGCCCGCTGTGCGGGCCACCTCGGTCAGGCCGTCGAGACCGGAGGCGGTGTCGAGGGCGGAGAGCCAGGCCGCGTCGTGCTGGCCGAGGACGGCGTCCAGAAGGAGGAGCCGGATCCGGGTTTCCGCCTTCCGGTCGTCGGGGGCCAGGGCCTCGACGATGCCGGTGCGGACACGGTCGACGAGCGGGCGGGTCGTCTCCCACAGGTCGGCGCCGGCCGTCCGCCAGTGATCGCTCCAGCCCGTGGGGCCCAAGCGGGTGTGCAGTCGGGCGCGTTCGGCGGCGACGGGTCTGGTGCGGACCGCGTCACGGACGCTCGGCCCCGTCGGCGGCAGGGCCTCGGCGTCTTCCGCCGGCCCGCCCGACAGCAGGCGTACCGCCTCCAGCGGTGAGCGGGCCCACACGATCCTCCCGGGCTCCCGCAGCCCCGCCCGCTGGTACGCGAGACGCACGCCCGCTTCAGCGCGTGCCCGGTCGCCCGGTCCTGTGGCGGCCGCCACCGCGCGCCAACTCGTCTGTTCCGTCACGCCGTTTCTCCTCGTCGTCCTGTGCCTCGTGCCTGTACCTCGTGTCGGCCCGCGGGCTCAGTCCGCGACGATCCGGACCGAGCCCGGTACGTACTCGCGCTGGCGTATGACCCGGTACCAGCCCTTCGGCAGGGAGATGGCCGCGTGCTCCTCGTGGACGACGCGGGCGCCCTCCGGCACGTGCAGCAGCATCGGCCCGAAGGCGTCCGTCTCGCGGATCAGCCGGCCCGGGCCGACCACGGCGTGTGCGTGCCCCGTGACCTCGCCGAGAGCGAGGACGAGTCGGCCACGGCGGTCGCGCGGTTCCGACGTGGCGTCAAATGCGGTGTCGGGCACGGCGCTCTCGGCCAGCGGCGCGATGAGGACGTCTCCTTGCCGGTACATGGGTCTCCCTCCCGTCGGGCACTCGCTGTGCCACGAAAGGACCGTAGAGGCAGGCACTGACAATCGCCCCGCACGCGGTGGCCGTCCACAGGAAGAGGGGTCCGCCGATCGCGTTGTCAGTGAGGCTTGGTAGAACTCCCCTACCCGGCGGCGCTGTGTGCGCTCCGGGTTCGACGGGCGGGTACGGGCACGGGCTCGGGGCCGGCACAGGGACAGGGAACGAAGGGGCGGGGCGCACATGACCATCGGGAGCCATCTGGAGGAGTTCCACGACCTGCCGGTCCGTGTTTTCCCCAGCTCCGTGAAGGGCCCGAAGGGCGCCGCGCAGCTGCCGGCTCCCGAGTCGGTGGCGTGGCGCGTCGGCGTGTCGGCGTACGAGAGCGACGAGGCGTGGGAGGAGGCGTTCGCCCGGTTCCTCGCCTCCGTCGACACCACGAAGGTGCGGGCGCTGGTGGTGGGTGCCTGGAGCGACGCGTACGACAGCGGCCCCGAGCCGGTGATCGAGGCGCTGGTGGCGGCGAAGGACCGGCTGCCCGCGCTGCGGGGACTGTTCCTCGGCGACATCGTGATGGAGGAGTGCGAGATCTCCTGGATCAACCAGGGCGATGTGAGCCCACTGCTGAACACCTTCACGGCGTTGGAGGAGTTCGGGGTGCGCGGCGGCAGCGGGCTCGGTTTCCCCGCGCTGCGCCACGAGCGGCTGCGGAAGCTGACGGTCGAGACCGGTGGCATGCCCGCCGAGGCGGTGCGCGGTGTGGCGGCCTGTGAGCTGCCGGCCCTGGTCCACCTGGACCTGTGGCTGGGCACCGACGAGTACGGCGGTGACTCCGAGGTAGCCGATCTGGCGCCGATCCTGGCGGGCACCCGGCTGCCGGCTCTCAAGCATCTGGCGCTGCGCAACAGCGAGATGCAGGACGACATCTGCACGGCGTTGGCCTCCGCCCCGGTGGTGGCCCGCCTCGACGTCCTCGACGTGTCGATGGGCGTCCTGACCGACGACGGGGCGACCGCGCTGCTCACGGGACAGCCGCTGACCCACCTCACGACGCTGGACCTGCACCACAACTACCTGAGCGCGGAGATACGCGACCGGCTGAGGGACTCCCTGGAGGCCGAGGGCGTACAGGTCGATGTCGATCCGGACGACGCAGAGCAGGACGAGGAGGACGACGGCACGGTGTGGCGCTTCGTCGCGGTGGGCGAGTAGCGGCGCGGGGGGTTCGGGGGTTTCGAGTGAGGGGGGTCGGTGTGTCCGGTGGGACCGGTGCGGGTGCGGGGCCCGGGCCGTACAGGTGGGTGGTCGTCGGCAACGGGGAGAACCGGCGGGTCGGGCTGTTCGTCGCGGCGGCGCGGGCGGCCGGGGTCGGCACGCCGCGGGTCGTCGAGTGGCGGGACGTGCTGCGCGACGGCGGCCATGAGTTCGCCGACGACGAGGTCGTACGGCTGGACTCGCCCGGGGAGGACGCCGAGGTGGACCGGCGCTTGCGCGGCGTCGACGATCCGACGCGTGTGGAGGGGTCGGCCACCTGGTACGCCCGTTTCCTGGATGCCGTCCGGTCGTTGCGTGGCGGGGTGCGGCTGGACGATCCGGACGATCTGGCGGTGCTGTTCGACAAGCGGCTGTGCCATGCCCGGCTCGACGCGACGGGCGTCCCGGTGCCGCCGTCGCCGACCTCGGGCGGTGTGCTGGCGGTGCGGGGCTGGGACGACGTACGGGCGGCGATGCGGGAGCACGGCATGCCGCGTGTCTTCGTGAAACCGGCGCACGGGTCCTCCGCGTCCGGGGTCCTCGCCGTCGAGTCGTCGGCGAGCGGGCGGATCAGGGCCACGACCTCGGTCGAGGTGGCCGCGGACGGGCGGCTCCATGCCCCGCCGCGGCTGCACAACTCGCTGCGGGTCCGCCGGTACACCGACGAGGGGGAGATCGCCGGCATCGTCGACGCCCTCGCGCCCGACGGGTTGCACATCGAGCGCTGGCTGCCGAAGGCGTCCGCCCAGGGCAGGTCGGCCGATCTGCGGGTCCTGGTCGTGGCGGGCCGCGCGACGCACGCCGTCGTGCGCACCAGCCGGTTCCCCATGACGAACCTCCATCTCGGCGGGGCGCGCGGCGATCTGGCGTCGGTCGTCGACGCGGCGGGCGACCGCTGGCGGCAGGCGCTCGACATCTGTGAGCAGGCGGCGGCCTGTTTCCCCCGCACGCTGTGCGTGGGCGTCGATCTGCTGCCGGCGATCGGCTGGCGTCGGTTCGCGGTCGGCGAGGTCAACGCCTTCGGAGACCTGCTGCCCCGGCTGACCGGCCTGCCGGGCAGCCCGGCGGAAGGCCTGGACACGTACGCCGCGCAGATCGCGGCGGTGCGGAGCCAGGTGCTCCCGACGCCCTCGCACGACCCTCGGCCGAGGAAAGACCATGCACCCTTCTGACACGGCGCCCGCGCCGCCCTTCGAGGCCACCACGCAGCCACCCGACATGAACGAGGTCGTGGGCCGCGACGACCTGCTGCTGCTCACCCTCGACACCTTGCGGTACGACGTGGCCGTCGAGCTCACGGCGGCCGGCCGGCTGCCGAATCTGGCCGCCCGTCTGCCGGGCGGCACCTGGGAGAGGCGGCACGCGCCCGGCAGCTTCACCTATGCGTCGCACCAGGCGATGTTCGCGGGCTTCCTGCCGACCCCGGCGGCGCCCGGACCGCATCCGCGGCTGTTCGCGGGCCGGTTCGCCGGCAGTGAGACGACCGCGGGGCGCACGTTCGTCTTCGACAGCCCGGACCTGGTGACGGCGCTCGCCGAGCACGGCTATCGCACGGTGTGCATCGGCGGTGTCGGCTTCTTCAACAAGCGGGGAGCGCTCGGGAACGTGCTGCCGGGCCTGTTCCAGGAGAGCCATTGGGAGCCGGAGTTCTCGGTGGCGTCACCGACGTCCTTCGAGTCACAGGTGGCCCGCGCCGAGCGGGTCGTGGCCGAACTGCCCGCCGAGCAGCGGCTGTTCCTGTTCCTCAACGCCTCGGCGCTGCACCAGCCCAACTGGTTCCATCTGCCCGGCGCCACCCGCGAGGCGGGCGACAGCCTGGTCACGCACGCGGCCGCCCTGGAGTACATCGACCGGCACATCGGCCGGCTCTTCGCCGCGATGAGTTCCCGCCGCCGCTGCTTCGCGATCGTCTGCTCCGACCACGGAACCGCGTACGGCGACGACGGATACACCGGGCACCGGCTCGGCCACGAGACCGTGTGGACCGTCCCCTACAGCCACTTCTTCCTGGAGGCGTCCGCGTGACCGTCATCGACCTGCCCACCACCCGGACGCGGCCGTACCAGCACTACGTGTACGCCTACCCCCACAAGACCGCCTACCGAGAGCTGGAGGAGAAACCCCGGCTGGCGGACCTGTGGGCCGGGGAATCCAGGCAGGCCCTGTCGCTGTACGCGCACATACCGTTCTGCGAGGTCCGCTGCGGCTTCTGCAATCTGTTCACCCGTGTCGGCGCGCCCGACGGGCTGACCGGCCGTTACCTCGACGCGCTGGAGCGGCAGGCGATCGCGGTGCGGGAGGCGCTCGGGGACGCGGAGCCGGTGCGGTTCGCGAACGCCGCGTTCGGCGGTGGCACGCCCACCTTTCTGGAGGCCGCCGAGCTGGCGCGGCTGTGCGACATCGCGGAACGGCACATGGGCGCGGACCTGCGGGCGATCCCGCTGTCGGTGGAGGCCTCCCCCGCCACGGCGACGGCCGACCGGCTGGCCGTGCTGGCCGAGCGGGGCACGACGCGGCTGAGCCTCGGCGTACAGAGCTTCGTCGAGGAGGAAGCGCGTGCGGCCGTACGACCCCAGCGGCGGAGTGATGTGGAGGCGGCACTGTCCCGGATCCGCGACACCCGCATTCCCGTCCTCAACATCGACCTGATCTACGGCATCGACGGGCAGACGGCGGCCAGTTGGCGGCTGTCCCTGGACGCGGCGCTCGCCTGGCGGCCCGAGGAGATCTACCTCTACCCGCTGTACGTACGGCCGTTGACCGGACTGGGGCGTAGCGCCGACCCGGAGGGCGCGGACCGCGCCTGGGACGAGGCCCGGCTGAGCCGCTACCGCGAGGGCCGCGACCATCTCCTCGCCCACGGCTACGAGCAGGTCTCCATGCGGATGTTCCGCCGCACGGACGCCCCGCCGCAGGGCCCGGACGACTACGCCTGCCAGACCGACGGCATGATCGGCCTGGGCTGCGGCGCCCGTTCGTACACCTCCCGGCTGCACTACTCCTTCGACTACGCGGTCAACATGGGGCAGATCCGCGGGATCATCGACGACTACACCGCCACTGAGGACTTCGGCCGGGCCGTCGTCGGCCGCCGGGTCGACGAGGACGAGGCGCGGCGTCGGTATCTGCTGCAGTCGCTGCTCCAGGCGTGGGGGTTGCCGGTGGCCGACTACCGGCGGCAGTTCGGGACCGACCCGTACGACGACTTCCCGGTGGAGCTGGGGCGGCTGGCCTCGCGCGGTTGGCTGGCGGACGCGGGCGCGGATCTCGTGAAGCTTTCCGCCGAGGGGCTCGCGTACTCGGACGCCATCGGACCCGAGTTCTTCTCCCCCGCCGTACGGGCCGCGATGGCCGCCTACGAGCTGAAGTGACGGCCGCCATGGACCTGACGCTCCTCTACCGTGGGCCGCTCGCTTCCTGCGACTACGACTGCCCCTACTGTCCCTTCGCCAAGCGGCGTGACTCGACGGCACAGTTGCGGGCCGACCGTGCCGCCCTGGACCGTTTCACGACGTGGGCGCGGGAGCAGACCGACGACCGGCTCTCGGTGCTCTTCACACCCTGGGGTGAGGGGCTGGTGCGTTCCTGGTACCGCAGGGCGCTGGTGGAGTTGTCGCACGAGCCGCATATCGACCGGGTGGCGATCCAGACCAATCTCAGTTGCCGTACGGAGTGGTTGGCCGAGGCCGACCTGGAAACCGTGGCGCTGTGGTGCACGTATCACCCGGGGCAGACGCCGTACGAGCGGTTCCTCGACAAGACGCGTCGGCTGGATGGGATCGGCGTCCGCTTCAGTGTGGGGATCGTCGGGCTGCCGGAGCATCTGAACCAGGCCAGGCGGCTGCGCGCGGAGCTGCCGGAGCGGGTGTACCTGTGGGTGAACGCCGCCGACGGGCACACGTACACCGACGAACAGGCGGCGCTGTGGAGCGAGTTGGACCCCTTGTTCTCCTTCAGCCGGCATCCGCACCGCTCGGCGGGTCGCGCGTGCCGTACCGGTTCGACGGTCGTGTCGGTGGACGGAGAGGGGACGGTACGGCGCTGTCACTTCGTCAAGGACGAGTTGGGCAACCTCTACGACGGCTCCTTCCGTGTTGCTCTCGCACCCCGCCCGTGCCCGCTGGCCGTCTGCGACTGCCACATCGGCTACGTCCACCTGGAATCCCTGCCGCTGTACGACGTGTTCGCCGGCGGCGTCCTCGAACGGGTACCGACCATGGAGGCTCGTGTCTGATCAGAGAGAGATCAGGGATTTCTCAGAATCGGATCAGAAAAATCCACTCTCGGAGATTCGCGGGCCGATCGACGACCGGGAAGGCCGCCGGGAGGGGTCTTCAGGCGCCGCGATTGCCCCACATGTGGGCCAGCTCCACACGGGACGAAACGTCCAGCTTCCGGAATATCTTGCGTAAATGGAACGCCACTGTGTGCCGTGACAGAGAAAGCACGCGGGCGACCTGAACGTTCGTCATTCCCTGGGCCACGAGTTTGGCGACGGCCTGTTCGCTCCTCGTCAGCTGGGAGAATTCCGGATGCTGTTCCTCTCGTACCGGCGGAGCGGGGTTCGTTCCGTTGATTCCGCCTAGTTCGCGAATTCTGGAAGTGGTCCTCATGTAGTCGTAGAGTGAGCCCGAAGCCAGGTAGGCGGCGCCCGCCTCGCCGAGTACGTCCGCGGCGTGCGCGCGTTGGGTGCGGCTCGCGGCCAGCAGGGTGCCGATGTCCTCCAGGGCCGAGGCCCTGGCCCAGGGGTCCGCGTGCGCGTCGGCCGCGCGCCTGAGGTCGTCGACGCCGGCCTCGACGACTCCCCGGGTGTGCAGGGCCGCGGCGGTCACGGTCGGGAAGAAGGGGTTCCGTGCGGCGAGGGTCACGACGGTCGTCAACGCGCGGTGGGCCAGCGCGGGTTCGCCGACGCCGAGGGCGAACCGGGCCAGCCAGGGCGCGGCTCCCGGTTGGGCGAGCAGCAGTTCCCGGCTCACCGGGCCCGGCTCGACGAGTTCCCTGGTCAGCCGTAGGGCGCCTTCGATGTCGTGTGTGGCCCGGTAGGCCAGCGCGGTCACCCAGGCGCACTGCCCGGGCACGTACAGGGAGCGGCCGAGCATCGCGTCCTCGCCGATGCGTGTCACATGGGTCATCGCCGCCGCGATGTCGACCTTCCGGAGGGCGGCTGTCGCCAGCAGGGCCTGGCCCGGGGAGTGACACTGGCGCAGACCGTCGCGCTCGGCGGCGGCCAGGCCCTCCACGGTCAGGGCGAACGCGGACTCCACGTCTCCCGTCGTGAGCGCCAGCTGCGCCCGGAGCACGGCCAGGACGGTCCGGTCCCGCAGGGGGACCTCGCCGGCGGTGTGCGCGGGGGCCTCCTGCTCCAGCAGTCGGCCGGCTCTGCCGAAATTGCGCAGCATGATGGAGACTTCCGTTTCCCATGCCGTGGCCAGAAGTCGGCAGCAGCGGCGACTGTCGCATCTCGCCTGCTTGGCTTCGACGATTTCAGCGAGCGCCTTTCTCACATTCCCGTTCAGCCAGCTGCGGCGGGATTCCCTGGCGATCCTGACGGCACGGCACCGAGGTCCCGATAACTCCGCGGAAATACTCTCCGACACCTCGATGGAGGCAGTTGCGAACGGCATTCTCTTGTCTCACCTCAGCTGTCTTTCAGGGAATCCTCCGACGGCACCGGCGTGCCGGGAGCGCACTGGCGTACACGCGGGAGCCGGCTGGATTTTTCCCTCGGTTCTTTGACCATACATTGCTGGGCAATCCTGTGAATGCGCCGGCCAACTTGTGCGGCTGTAACGGCACACCGGCTGTGCGCGGGGGCGGTGTCCCCCGGACAGGCTGCGGGCGTTCCGGTCCTGGCTCCCCTACCGTACGCATCAGTCCGATCTGGATCAGGATCGGGACCAGGATCAGGAAGCGAGTTCTTCATGACCTCAGTGGTCAACAGCGCCGTGTGGATACGTCGTTACCGGCCCGCCCCCGCGGCGGCCGTCCGGCTGCTCTGTCTGCCGCACGCGGGCGGCTCGGCGAGCTACTACCACCCCATGGTGCGCGCTCTCGCGCCCGCGGCCGATGTGCTGGCCGCGCAGTATCCGGGCCGCCAGGACCGGTACTCCGAGCCGCCACTGGAGAGCATCCTGGAGCTGGCCGAACGGATCACCGAGGCCGTCACCGGGGACGACCGTCCGCTCGCCCTCTTCGGGCACAGCATGGGCGCCCTCGTCGCCTACGAGGTGGCCCTGCGGCTGGAAGCCGCCGGACGTGCCCCGGTCCGGCTGTTCGTCTCGGGGCGGCGCGCGCCCTCCACCGTCCGGGCCGGCCTGGAGCTGCACAAGGCCGACGACACCGCGCTGCTGGAGGCTGTGCGCCGACTCGACGGCACCGACGGCCAGGTGTTCGAGGACGAGGAGTTGGTGCGGCTGGTGCTGCCGGCGATCCGCGGCGACTACAAGGCGCTGGAGACGTACGAGCCGCGCCCCAGCGACCGTCTGACCTGTCCGGTCACCGTCCTCACCGGCGACGACGACCCGATGACCACGGTGGCCGAGGCCCGCGCGTGGACGGCCCACACCGACGGGCCCACCGAGGTGTGTGTCTTCCCCGGCGGTCACTTCTACCTCAACGACCGGGCGCAGGAGGTCGTCGACGTCGTACGGCGGCATCTTGGTCTGGGCCTGTAGTACGCGCGACGGGGGCGGCGTCACACCCGCCAGCTGTACCGCCGCTCCGGCCGTCCGGCCACCCCGTAGCGCAGGGACACGTCGGCGCTGCCGACGCCGTGGAAGTACTCCAGGTAGCGGCGGGCGCTGACGCGGGAGATGCCGGTGAGGGTCGCGCACTCGGTGGCGGACAGGGTGCCGTCGGCGCCGCGGAGGGTGCGTTCGATCAGCTCGGCGGTCTCGACGCTCATGCCCTTGGGCAGGGCACCGGCCGCCGGCGCCGGTACGGCACCCGCCCCGGCCAGCACCCGGTCGACGTCGGCCTGGCTGTGCACGACGGTGGTGAGCAGCCGGCCGCGCTGGGCGGCGTACCGCTGGAGCCGGGAGCGCAGGTCCTCGAACTCGAACGGTTTGAGGAGGTAGTCGACGACGCCGTGCCGGACGGCGCCGCGTACGGTGTCGGCCTCCCGGGCGGCGCTGATGACCATGACGTCGCTGTCGTGTCCGGCCGTGCGCAGTCGGGGTATGACATCGAGGCCGAAGACGTCCGGGAGGTACAGGTCCAGCAGGACCAGGTCGGGGCGGAGCTCGTCGACGGCGGCGACGGCCTGCTCGCCGGTGCTGGCGACGCCGACGACCCGGAACGGCTCGACCCGCTCGACGAAGGTGCGGTGGACCCTGGCCACCATGAAGTCGTCGTCGACCACGAGCACGTCGATCGCACCCGGCCCAGTACTCATGGTGTCGCTCCTTCCGCCACCGCGTCGGTGAGGTGGCTGACGGTCATGCGGGCGGTGAACATGGCCCCGTCTGGGGTGTTGGTCACCGAGATCTCACCGCCGTGCCGTTCGCAGACGAGGCGGGTGAGGGCCAGGCCGATGCCGCGTTCGCCTTCCCGCGCGGCTTTGGTGGTGAAGCCGTGGGAGAAGACCTCGCGGGCGAGTTCGGGGGCCACGCCGGGGCCCGAGTCGCGGACCACGATCTCCACGCTGGAGGCGTCCTGGCGCAGCCCCACCTCGACCCAGGCCTCGCGGTCGCCCGGTTCGTCGGCGGCCGCTGAGGCGTCCACGGCGTTGTCGACGAGGTTGCCGACCACCGTCGCCACGTCGGCGGCGTCCTCCGGTGCGAGCCGGTCCAGCGCGGTGTCGTCGGAGATCCGCAGGGTGACCTTGCGTTCGGCGGCGAGGGAGGTCTTCGCCATGAGCAGGGCGGCGACGGCTGTGTCGCGGACGCGGCGGCTGAGGGTGACGTCGAGGGAGTGGCGGCGCCGGCTCAGTGCGCGGATGTAGCGGACGACCTCGTCCTGCTCGCCGATCTGGATGAGCCCGGAGATGGTGTGCAGCTGGTTGGCGAACTCGTGGGCCTGGGCGCGCAGCAGCTCCGAGGAGCTGCGGAAGGAGCCGATCTCGCGTTCCAGCCGGGCCAGCTCGGTGCGGTCCCGAAGCGTGGTGACCGAGCCGAGGAGACGGCCGTCCTTGGTGACGGTCATCCGGTTCATCACCAGCACCCGGCCCCGGCGGATGACGACCTCGTCGCGCTTGTCGACCTCGTCGCGCTTGCCGACCTCGTCGCGCTTGCCGACTTCAAGGCACTTGTCGACCTCGTCGCGCTTGTCGGCCTCGGCAGCTCCGGCCAGCACGTCCCGCAGCCGTCCCTCGACGCCGAGGTCGGCCAGGCTCTTGCCGACGCAGTCCTCGGGCAGGTCGAGCAGGCGCCGCCCCACCTCGTTGACCAGGGTGAGCCGGTGGTGCGGGTCCAGGGCGATCACCCCCTCGGCGATGCCGTACAGCATGGCCTCGCGGTGTTCGGCGAGGCCGGCGATCTCGTGGGGCTCCAGGCCGAGGGTCTGGCGTTTGACGCGGCGGGCCAGCAGCCAGGAGCCGACGAGGCCGAGGCCGCTGGCGATGCCCAGGTAGGCGAGCAGGTAGGAGGAGGCTCCGCTCAGGCGCTGCCACACGGTCGGGGAGGCCTCGCCGATCATGACCGTGCCGAGGAGGCGGCCGAGGTTCGCGTCGGTCGCCCCGAGGACGGGCACCTGGGCGACGAGTTCGTGACTGCCGTCCAGCGTCAGTGAGCCGGACCAGCCGCGGCCGGGGGTGGCGCCCTCGCCGGTCGGCAGCGGGTCGCCGATCACGGTGGGGTCGGTGGAGCTGACGATGCGGCCTTCTGCGTCGGCCACCGTGACGGAGGTCACGCCGGACTGGGTCTGGGTGGAGTTCACCAGGGGTGCCAGCGCCTCGTGCGCCACGGGCCGGACGAGCCGGTCGCGTACGAGAGGGTTGGCCGCGAGCTGCTCGGCGAGGGCGGTGACACGGCGGCCCTCGACCCGGTTGAAGGTCGCGGCGGACTGGGTGAGGGAGACCGCGGCGACGGCGAGCAGGACCACTACGACGATGGCGAGCTGGAGGACCAGCATCTCGCCTGCGAGGGTATGGCGGCGGAACTCGGCGACCACGACGGACTCTCTCTCGTGCCGACGCTGCGTCGAGCGGTGTGGCGGCTCGGACGCCGGCTTGTGCGGCGGGTCGCACAATCATGGCGCTCGGGTGTGGTCAGGGAAAGAGAGGTGGGGGGACAGTGCCCATAAGGTGACAAGCGGCGTGACCACAACGACCACAACCTTCGTTGCTTCCGCAAGGGCGTCAGACCTCCCGAGCGCGGGCACGATGTGTCCCAGGTCACTCTCCCCCACACATACACACAACCGACAGGTGGTGGCTTCGTGCACCTGCGCACCCCCCGAGGGCGTGTCGCCCTCGCCCTGCTCGGGGCCGCCGTGCTCGTGCTCGTGGGACCTCCGCTGCTGACGACCGGCAGCGGCACCGAGACGGGCACGCAGATCCCGGGGCTGCGTTTCATGGTTCCGAACACGCCCGGCGGCGGCTACGACATCACGGCCCGTACGGCGGCGAAGAACGCCGAGGACGCCGGGCTCACCCACAACATCGAGGTGTTCAACCTGCCCGGCGCCGGCGGCACCGTCGGCCTGACCCGGCTGGTCGGCGAGCACGGCAACGGCAAGCTGGCCATGTCGATGGGCCTCGGTGTCGTGGGCGCCGTCCGCTCCAACGACGCACCCAAGACCCTCGCCGACACCACCCCGATCGCCCGGCTCACCGAGGAGCAGGACGTCGTGGTGGTCGCGAAGGACTCGCCGTACAAGACGATCGACGATCTCATCGGCGCGTGGAAGGACAACCCCGGCAAACTGCCGGTGGGCGGTGGGTCGTCGCCGGGCGGGCCCGACCATCTGGCGCCGATGCTGATGGCGCGGGCGGCCGGGATCGCGCCGAAGGAGGTCAACTACATCCCCTTCGACGGCGGTGGTGAGCTGCTCGCGTCGATCCTCGGCAACAAGGTTGCCTTCGGGGTGTCCGGGGTCGGCGAGTACCTGGACCAGATCAAGGCGGGCGAGCTGCGGCTGCTCGCGGTCACCGGGCCCGAGCGGGTGGACGGCCTGGACGCGCCCACGCTCCAGGAGGCCGGCTACGACGTGAACTTCACCAACTGGCGCGGCATCGTCGCCCCGCCCGGTCTCGCCGAGGCCGAGCGCGACAAACTCACCCGGCTGATCGAGGAGTTGCACGACTCACCGGAGTGGCAGCAGTCGATGCGGCAGAACGGCTGGGACGACGCCTTCCTCACCGGCGAGAAGTTCGGCGACTTCCTGAAGGCGGAGGACGAGCGCGTGGTGTCGGTGCTGAAGGAGCTGGGACTATGACGACGCACACCACCGGCACTCCCCCGGCACCCGCGGACGAGCGCCGCTCCTGGCTGCGCGACCACTCCGAACTCGGCGTCTGCGTCCTGCTGTTGGCCCTCGGCGTGCTGGTCCTGACCGACGCGCTCACCATGGACGTCGACATCGCCCAGCGCGGCCCGGTCGGCCCGCGGACCGTGCCGGTCGTCGTGGGTGCCGGGCTGCTGCTGATAGCCGCCCTGCTCGCCGTGGACGTGCTGCGCGGCGGCCGGGGCCAGGCGGAGACCGGCGAGGACATCGACCTGTCCGAGCCCGCGGACTGGCGTACGGTGCTGCTGCTCGCCGGGGTGTTCCTCGGCGCGGCCGTCCTCATCGAGCCGCTGGGCTTCCCCGTCGCGGGCGCGCTGCTCTTCTGGGGCGCGGCTTTTGCGCTCGGCAGCCGCCGCTTCGACCGCGACCCGCTGATCGCGGCCGTCCTGTCCCTGGTGACCTACGCCGTCTTCAACAACCTGCTCGGTGTACCACTGCCCGGCGGCCCGCTGATGGGAGTGCTGTGACATGGACGCCCTCAACTCCCTTCTGGACGGCTTCGGTACGGCTCTCACCCCCGTCAACCTGCTGTGGGCGGCGATCGGTGTCCTGCTCGGCACGGCGATCGGGGTGCTGCCCGGCATCGGTCCGGCGATGGCGGTCGCGCTGCTGCTGCCGGTGACGTACGGGCTCGATCCCATCGGCGCGTTCATCATGTTCGCGGGCATCTACTACGGCGCGATGTTCGGCGGCTCCACCACCTCGATCCTCCTCAACACCCCCGGGGAGAGCGCCGCCGTGGTCGCGGCGATGGAGGGCAACCCGATGGCGAAGTCGGGGCGTGGCGCGCAGGCGCTCGCGGCCGCCGCCATCGGGCACTTCGCGGGCGGCATGGTCGGCACGCTGCTGCTGGTCGCGCTGGCGCCGACGGTGGCGGAGCTGGCGGTGGACATCGGCGCGCCGGACTACTTCGCGATCATGGTGCTGGCGTTCATCGCCGTGACGTCCGTCCTGGGCTCGTCCCGGATCCGGGGTCTCGCCTCCCTGCTCATCGGCCTGACGATCGGTCTGGTGGGCCTGGACCAGATGACCGGGCAGCAGCGCCTGACCTTCGGCTCGCTGCAACTCACCGACGGCATCGACGTGGTGATCGTCGCGGTCGGGCTGTTCGCCATCGGCGAGGCCCTGTGGGTCGCCGCCCATCTGCGGCGCAGGCCGGCCGAGCCGATCCCGGTGGGCCTGCCGTGGCTCGGCCGGGGCGATGTGAAGCGGACCTGGAAGTCCTGGGTGCGGGGCCCGTTCATCGGCTTCCCGTTCGGCGCGATCCCGGCGGGCGGCGCCGAGATTCCCACCTTCCTGTCGTACGTCACCGAGAAACGGCTGTCGAAGCACAAGGACGAGTGGGGCAAGGGCGCGATCGAGGGGGTGGCGGGGCCGGAGTCGGCGGCCTCGGCCTCGGCGGCGGGCACCCTCGTGTCCATGCTGACGCTCGGCCTGCCCACCACGGCGGTCGCGGCGGTCATGCTGGCCGCCTTCCAGCAGTACGGCATCCAGCCGGGTCCCCTGCTCTTCGAGCGCGAACCCGACCTGGTGTGGGGCCTGATCGCCTCCCTCTTCGTCGGCATGGTCCTGCTGCTCGCCCTGAACCTCCCGCTGGCGCCGCTGTGGGCGAAGCTGCTGCGCATTCCGCGGCCGTATCTCTACGCGGGCATCCTCTTCTTCGCCGCGGTCGGGGCGTACGCGGTCGGCGGTGAGGTGATCGACCTGGTGATCCTGCTGGTCATCGGCCTGATCGGCTTCGGCATGCGCCGCTACGGCCTGCCCGTGCTGCCGGCCGTGATCGGTGTGATCCTCGGCCCGAACGCCGAGCAACAGCTGCGGCGTGCCCTGCAGATCAGCGACGGCAGCGTCACCGGCCTGGTCAACACGCCGTTCGCGGTGACGGTGTACGCGATCATCGTCGTGCTGCTGGCGTGGCCGCTGCTGAAGCGGCTGGTCACCCGCGGCCGCACCGTCGACGCATGAACCGGCGCCGCGGAAGGAGCCGCGGAACGAACCGCGCCGGTCGGACCACCAGGGCCCACCAGAAGGGCCATGGCTCCTCAGCCGGCGCCGCGCTCCGCCTCCTCGTGCAGGAACGCGCTGATCTGGCCGGCGAGGCCCTCCCGGCCGGTGCCGCCGGCCGGGTCGAGGAGATCCTCGTCCACGCCGATGCCGCCCGACCACAGATGCCGCTCGGCCCACTCCTCGTCGGCCCGCAGCTGGACCTGGATGTCGAGCTGGAAGAGAAGGGACTCGGGGGCGGCGGCGTACAGGACGGCGGTGGCGCGGCGCAGGGGGTAGAGGTCGAAGCCCTCGATGAACCGGGAGCTGCGCCAGTCGAGGAAGGCGCTCTCGCCGTCGGGGCCGGTGCGGATGTCGAGTTGCCCGTCCTCCAGGTGGAGGCCGACATGGTCGGTGCCCCGGTTCTCCACCGTCACCCGGAACCGGAAGTACGTCATGCCCTCGGCGGCGTCGTCGCGTCCCCGCGGGGGTTCCGCGCACTCCACCCCGTGGACGCGCACACGCAGGCCGGCCAGATCACCGTCGTACTCCTGCCAGTCCCCGATCACGTTGGGCTCGCGCACCGTCCACCTCTCCAGATCGGCGGGACCTCTCCCGCGCTCGCGCGGACCACAGTGCCACACCCGCCGGACGTACCGGATCCGGGCCATTACCGCCGGTCAGCGGTGATCAAGCCGTGTGCAGCGACGATTCCCGCGACGGGGCGGCGGACGGCGTCGGGTACGTGCCGCACATCACGTTCACGGCCCACGGAGCGGATGTGCGGCGGCTGCCACGTGGCGGAGACTTGTCGATTCACCGCACGGGTTTCGACGCCGTACGCTACGTTCGATCACCGCCGGTTACCGCACCATCGGCGAAATCGCGCGCAGGGAAGGTTCGGGGTGGCGGATGAGCAACTTCGGCATCGCTCCACCGGTGGCACGAGTCATGGCCGGGGGCCTCGCCGACGCGCTCTTCGAGACGGCGCACCGTGATCCCGCGCTGCCCCAGATCGCGCGCCGAGACGCGTCCGCCCCGGACACCTGGACCCAAGTGAGCGCGGCCGAGGTGCGGGACGAAGTGGTGGATCTCGCCAAGGGGTTGGTGGCGTCCGGGATCCGGCCCGGCAACCGGGTGGCCGTCATGGCGCGCACCCGCTACGAGTGGACGGTGCTCGGTTTCGCCCTGTGGTCGGTTGGTGCCGAGATCGTGCCGATCTATCCGACGTCCTCCCGCGACCAGGTCGAGTGGATCCTGCGGGACGCGGCCTGTGTGGGCGTGGTCGTCGAGGACGAGCAGGGCGTGATGACGGTCGGCTCGGTCTGCGCCCAGCTGCCGCTGCTGCGTCACGTCTGGCAGATGGACGACGGCTCCCTCGCGCGACTCGTGGAGGCGGGCCGGGACGTGCCGGACGCGACGGTGGACTCGCTGCGCCGCATCGTCATGCCGGACTCCACCGCGGTGATCGCGTACACGTCCGGCACGACCGGCCATCCCCGGGGGTGCGCGCTGTCCCATCGCGGCCTGGCCAGCCCCTGCGACGTGCTGCTCGCCGGCTGGCGGCACACCGCGGCGGCGCCCGGGCAACAGCCGGCGATCCTCGCCTTCCTTCCGTTCTCGCATGTCTACGGCCTCATGATCCAGGGGATGTGCCTGCGCGGCGGGCTGCTCCTGGCGCACGAGCCGGAGTTGACCGAGGAGGCGCTGTCCGCCGCGCTGCTGTCCTTCAGGCCCACGTTTCTCTTCGGTGTGCCCTATGTCTTCGAGAAGATCTACAAGAACTTCCTGCGCAAGGCCCAGCAGGCGGGCCGCGGCGCCCTGTTCGAGCGCGCGGTGCGCACCGCGCAGGACTACGCCCTCGCCGCCGAGCGGCAGCGCCTGACCGCGGGCCCCGGCCCCGGCATGGACCTGAAGCTCCAGCACGCCTTCTACGAGAAGACCGTGTACCGCAAGCTGCGGGCGGCGCTCGGCGGGCGGGTCCGCGGCGGCTGTTCCGGCGGCTCCCCGCTCAACCGCGACCTCACGCTGTTCTACGCCGGCATCGGCATCCTCGTCCACGACGGGTACGGCCTCACCGAGACCTCCGGGGGCATCACCGCGCAGCCGGTGGGCCGGGAGAAGTTCGGCACCGTGGGGCGTCCGCTGCCGGGCACGGAGATCCGGGTGGCGCGGGACGGGGAGATCCTGGTCAACGGGCCGTCCGTGTTCCACGGTTACGTCAACGACGAGGCGGGCACCCGTGAGGCGCTCCAGGACGGCTGGCTCGCCACCGGGGACATCGGGCGGCTGGACTCCGAGGGATATCTGTCGATCACCGGCCGCAAGAAGGAGATCATCATCACCAGCGGCGGCAAGGGCGTGGCCCCGGCGCCGCTGGAGGAGCAGCTGCGGATGCATCCGCTGATCCACCAGGCGGTGGTCGTGGGCGACAACCGGCCCTGTGTGGGCGCGCTGATCACGCTGGACCCGGAGTTCCTCGCCCACTGGCGGGGTGCGCTGAGCGCCTCGAACACGAACGAGCTGCTGGGCCGGGAGGCCCGGGAGGAGAACGCGCTGCGGCAGGAGGTGCTGCGGGCGATCGCCGGGGCCAACAGCACGGTGTCCCGCTCGGAGTCCATCCGGGTCTTCCGTATCCTCCCCGTGCCCTTCGACCTCGCCAACGGCATGCTGACGCCGTCGATGAAGCTGCGCCGCGACACCATCGTGCGGCAGTACGCGGCCGAGATCGAGGCGATGTACGCGACGGCGCGGGCCGGCCGCCAAACCGTGCAGGAGGACCTCGCGGGGTGGGACGACTCCGACGACGTATTCCGCCGCACCCGGCCCCGCTGATCGACTACGCTGCCCCCGACTTCGACCAATCGAACAGGGGGGCTATTTCAGTGACGCGTATGGGGCCGAGAAAGGCGCTGACCACGGTGGTGGCGCTGGGCGGCGGGGTGTTTCTCCTCGGTGCTGCGGTGCTGCGCCTCGAAACCCAACTGACGGGAGTACCCGGGCAGTTCATGGCCGCGCAGTGCGAGGTGTCCGAGTCGCGCGGCGACGACGAGTGGAAGTGCGGCGGATCCTTCCGGGCCGACGACAACTCGTTCGTCATCCCCAAGGTCGAGGTGGACACCACGTTCGCGACCAAGCCCACCGGGCTGGTGCCCGTCGTGGTCGACGACGAGACGTCGACCACGGCCGTCGAGCAGGACTACAGCGTGTGGTTGTACCCGGGCGCGACCGGACTGCTGTGTCTGGGCGTGGGGGCCTGGAACGTCCGGTCCGCGATCAGGCGGCCGAAGCAGGAGCCGGTGGCGGCGCCCGCCTGACCACAGGTCGGTCCTCTGGTTGACGAAACGATCCGCCGGATGCGGAGATGCTCCAGGCAGCGGCGGGAGACCGCCCGCCCCAGGGCCTGTCGTCACATTCCCCTCGTCGCCCGAGGCAGACGGGAATGTGACGACAGGCCCTGGCACCCGCACGACCGTGAGACGAAGGCAGAGGACCCATGGCACTGCAGATCAGCGCCACCAACCCGGAACACCCCGCGCTGCTCCTCGAACTGCCCTGGCACCTGCCCCTGGAGGAGTGGCCCGAGCACCACCTCGTGCCGCTCCCCCGCGGCATCTCCCGTCACGTGGTGCGTTACGCCCGCGCAGGCGACGAGGTCGTCGCCGTCAAGGAGCTCGCCGAACGGCCCGCCCTGCGCGAGTACGAGCTGCTGCGCGACCTGGACCGGCTGGGCATCCCCGCCGTGGACGCCCTCGGCGTGGTCACCGGCCGCACCGACGAGAGCGGCGGGCCGCTGGAGTCCGTGCTGATCACCCGGCACCTGGGCGGTTCGATGCCGTACCGCTCGATGTTCGAGACGACCATGCGCCCGGCCACCATGCACCGTCTGATGGACGCGCTGGCCGTACTGCTGGTGCGGCTGCACCTCGCCGGCTTCGCGTGGGGCGACTGCTCGCTGTCCAACACCCTGTTCCGGCGGGACGCGGGGGCGTACGCCGCCTACCTCGTGGACGCCGAGACCGGCGACCTGCACCCGCAACTGAGCGTCGGGCAACGCGAGTACGACCTGGATCTGGCCCGGGTGAACATCAGCGGAGAGCTGCTGGACCTGGAGGCGTCCGGGGCGCTGCACCCCTCGGTGGACCCGATCGACTTCGGCAACGAGATCTGCGCGCGCTACCTCAAGCTGTGGGAGGAGCTGACGCGCACATCCGTGTACCCGGCCGGTAAGTACCACTACATCGAGCGCCGGATCCGCCGTCTGAACGACCTCGGCTTCGATGTGGCCGAGATGCAGATCGAGCACTCCAGCAACGGTGACACGGTGACCTTCGTGCCCAAGGTCGTCGACGCGGGCCACCACCAGCGGCAGTTGCTGCGGCTGACCGGCCTGGACACGGAGGAGAACCAGGCCCGGCGGCTGCTGACCGACCTGGAGAGCTGGATGGCCACCCAGGACGACTACGCCCCGGGCGACCCGCTCGGCGCCCGGCCCGAGGTGCTCGCCCACCGCTGGGTGCGGGAGGTGTTCCGCCCTACCGTACGGGCCGTGCCGCTGGAGCAGCGCGGCTCCATGGACCCGGCGGAGATCTACCACCAGCTCCTCGAACACCGCTGGTATCTGTCCGAGCGGGCGCAGCACGACATCGGCCTGGACATGGCGGTCAAGGACTACATCGACAACGTCCTGCCGAAGGCCCTGGCGGTGCTGCCGCCCACGGTGGACGACGTCACCCCCATGTGACACAAGGCTCCGCGTACGGCTCACTCGTGCGGGACGACCGCCACCGGGCAGTGCGCGTGGTGCAGGACGCCGTGGGCGACCGAGCCGATACGGGCGCCCACGGCCCTGCGATGGGCGCGGCGCCCGACCACCATCAGCTGGGCCCGCCCGGCCACGGACAGCAGCACCTGACCGGCGCTGCCCATCTCGACGTGCTGGGTCACCGGCACATCGGGGAACCGCTCCCGCCACGGCTGGACCGCCGCCGCCAGGGCGTTCTTCTCGTACGGCTCCAGCCCGCCCGCCTCGTCGAGGAGCCTCAGCGAGCCTGGGCTGTACGCGTACAGCGGCGGCAGCGTCCAGGCCCGGACCGCGCGCAGGGCGGCGCCACGTGCCGCGGCGGTCTCGAACGCGAACCGCAGCACGTCGGCGCTGTCCTCCGGTGTGCCGTGCTGGCCCACGACGACCTCCCGCCCGGCGGCCTCGGCGGCGGGACTGTCCTCGGCGCGCACGAACACGACGGGACGCGGGGACTCGACGAGCACCTGCTGCCCGACGGAGCCCAGGAGGAAGCCGACGACGGCGCCGTGGCCGCGCGAGCCGAGCACCAGCGTCTCGGCGTGCTCCGCGACACCGACCAGCGACTCGACGGGAGGCCCCTCCACCAGCTCCGTCGTCACCTCCAGCTCCGGGTGCCGTTCGGCGACGCCCCGCGCCGCCTCCGCGAGGGCCTCACGGGCCCACTGCGCCTGTCCGTCCCGGTCCACGGTGATCGCCTCGTGCGGCTGCCACTGCCAGGCGTGCACCACCCGCAGCGGCAGCCCACGCCGTACGGCCTCCCGGCCGGCCCACGCCAGCGCGGCGAGGCTCTCGGACGTACCGTCCACTCCGGCGGTGATCGGGCGCGTCGTCATCGGCCACCTCTCTGCATAAGCGTCATGGCTGACATGCCAAGTCTTCACTACCCTGCCCGTTATGACCTTGAGGTGGGAACAAGTCATCGTGGACTCGTCGGACCCGGTGGCCCTCGGCCGCTGGTGGGCCGAGGCGCTGGGCTGGGTGGTGGTCGACGACTCCCCCGAGGAGTACGAGATCCGGCCGGCCCCGGACCGCATGCCGGGCCTGCTCTTCGTCCGGGTCCCGGAGACCAAGGACCGCAAGAACCGCCTCCACTTCGACTTCCGCCCCGACGACCAGCGGGCCGAGGTCACCCGCCTCCTCGGCCTCGGCGCCCGGCACGCGGACGCCGAGGCCGAGTACCCGTGGGTCACGCTCCTGGACCCGGAGGGCAACGAGTTCTGCGTGCTCGGGGTGCGAGCCGCATGACTCGGGCTGTCGGTCCGGCGCGGAACGTGATCCTCACCGTGGATGACGATCCCGGGGTGTCCCGTGCGGTGGCCCGGGACCTCAGGCGCAAGTACGGCGAGTCGTACCGGATCGTGCGGGCGGAGTCCGGGCAGGCGGCCCTGGAGGCGCTGCGGGAGCTGAAACTGCGCGGGGACCAGGTGGCGGTGGTCCTGGCCGACTACCGGATGCCGCAGATGAACGGCGTCGAGTTCCTGGAACAGGCGCTGGACGTGTATCCGGGGGCGCGGCGGGTCCTGCTCACCGCGTACGCCGACACGAGCGCGGCGATCGACGCGATCAACGTCATCGACCTCGACCACTATCTGCTCAAGCCCTGGGACCCGCCCGAGGAGAAGCTCTATCCGGTCCTGGACGACCTGCTCCAGGCCTGGCGGGCCGCCGATCGGAGCTGTGTCGGCATCACCAAGGTGGTCGGCCACCGGTGGTCGGCGAGGTCGTCGGGCGTACGGGAGTTCCTGGCGCGCAACCAGGTGCCGTACCGCTGGTTCTCGTCCGACGAGCCGGAGGGACGGCGGCTGCTCTCGGCGGCAGGTGAGGACGGGCGGCGGCTGCCGCTGGTCGTCACCCCGGACGGCACGCCGCTGGTCGAGCCGGAGGACCCGGAGCTGGCCGAGCGGGTGGGACTCGCGACGACACCGGCCTCGGTTTTCTACGACCTCGTCGTCATCGGCGGCGGGCCGGCCGGGCTCGGCGCGGCCGTCTACGGGGCATCGGAGGGGCTGCGGACGCTGCTGGTCGAGCGGTCGGCGACGGGCGGTCAGGCCGGGCAGAGCTCCCGGATCGAGAACTATCTCGGGTTCCCCGACGGGGTGTCCGGGGCCCAGCTCACCGGCCGGGCCCGGCGGCAGGCCACCCGGTTCGGCGCGGAGATCCTCACCGCGCGCGAGGTGAGCGGCCTGGAGGTGAACGGGGCGGCGCGGACCGTCCGGTTCTCCGACGGTTCGGCGGTCGCCGCGCACAGCGTGATCCTCGCGACCGGGGTGTCGTACCGGCAGCTCGACGCGCCGGGCTGCGCGGACCTCACGGGCTGCGGTGTGTTCTACGGCTCCGCCCTCACCGAGGCCCCCGCCTGCCAGGGGCACGACGTGTACATCGTGGGCGGCGCCAACTCGGCGGGCCAGGCCGCGATGTACCTGGCCCGCGGCGCCAAGTCGGTGACGCTTCTGGTGCGCGGTGACTCGCTGACGGCGTCCATGTCGCACTACCTCATCCAGCAGCTCGCCGGCGCGCCCAACATCTTCGTGCGCACCGGCACGGTCGTCGAGGCCGCGCACGGTACGAAGCAACTGGAGCAGCTGACCCTGAAGGACCTGGCGAGCGGGCGCGAGGAACTCGTCGACGCCCAGTGGCTGTTCGTGTTCATCGGAGCCCAGCCGCTGACCGACTGGCTGGAGGGGGCCGTGCTCCGCGACGAGCACGGGTTCATCCTGACCGGGCCCGACATGACCGGCGACGGACAGCCACCGGCGGACTGGGAACTGGACCGGCCGCCGTACCACCTGGAGACCAATGTGCCCGGTGTGTTCGTGGCCGGGGACGCGCGAGCGGAGTCCGCCAAGCGGGTCGCGTCCGCGGTGGGAGAGGGAGCGATGGCCGTGATGTTGGTGCACAGGTACCTGGAACAGTCATGAAGGCCGTCAGGGGACTGTCATGAGCGGACAGCCGATGCCGTGCGACCGGGCTGAGCTGGGCACGCTGTTCCTGTTCGAGCAGCTGGACCCCGAGCAGCTGGACCGGCTGTGCCGCGAAGGCCGGGTGGAGCGGTTCGAGCCCGGCACCGTCTACCAGGAGGGCGAGCCCGCCACCTGCTTCTTCGTGCTCCTGGAAGGCACGGTCGTGATGTCCCGGCGCGTCGGCGATGACGACGTGGAGGTCAACCGCAGCTCACAGCGCGGGCTGTACGCGGGCGCCTTCCAGGCGTATCTGGGCGACAGGCAGGACGAGGCGCGCTACAAGGGCTCCCTGCGTGTGACCGTGCCCTCGCGGTTCTTCGTGCTGCCCGCGCCCGCCTTCGCCGCCATCATGCGTGACTGGTTCCCCATGGCCGTGCACCTGCTGGAGGGCCTGTTCTTCGGCAATCAGAACACCCAGCGGGCCATCAACCAGCGCGAGCGCCTGCTGGCCCTCGGCTCCCTGTCCGCCGGGCTCACCCACGAGCTCAACAACCCCGCCGCGGCGGCCGTACGGGCCACCTCCGCGCTGCGCGAACGCGTGGCCGGGATGCGGCACAAGCTCGGCGCCATCGCCGCCGGGCCGTACAAGCGCGCCATGCTGGAGTCGCTGGTCGAGATCCAGGAGCGGACGGCCGAACAGGTCTCCAAGGCCACCCCGCTCAGCCCGCTGGAGGCCGCCGACCGGGAGGACGAGCTCACCGACTGGCTCGACGCCCACGGCATCACGGGCGGCTGGCAACTCGCGCCGAACTTCGTCCAGGCCGGCCTCGGCACCGACTGGCTGGACCAAGTCGCGGCCGCCGTGGACGAGCACACCCTCGAAGGGGCCGTCCGCTGGCTCAACTACACGGTCGAGACCGAGCTGTTGATGAACGAGATCGAGGACTCCACGACGCGCGTCAGTCAGCTGGTCGACGCGGCGAAACAGTACTCGCAGCTCGACCGCGCCCCCTACCAGAACGCCGACGTGCACGAACTCCTCGACAGCACCCTGCTGATGCTGTCCGGGAAGATCGGCGACCGCGTGCGGGTGGTGAAGGAGTACGCCCGTACGCTGCCGCGGATCCCCGCCTACCCCGGTGAGCTGAACCAGGTGTGGACGAACCTGATCGACAACGCGGTGGCGGCGATCGGTGAGGCGGGCGGGGAAGGCACGCTGACCGTCCGCACGGCGCTCGACCACCGCGACCGGCTGCTGGTCGAGTTCCGCGACACGGGGCCGGGGATCCCGGCCGACATCCGGGGCCGCATCTTCGACCCCTTCTTCACCACCAAGCCGGTCGGTCAGGGCACCGGGCTCGGCCTCGACATCTCCTGGCGCATCATCGTCAACAAACACCACGGGCACATCGAGGTCCACTCCCGCCCCGGCGACACCCGCTTCCAGGTCTTCCTGCCCCTGACGGCCCCCACACCGGACCACGAGCCCCTGCGGTAGCTCCCGGCCATGTTTTCGCCCCCGCCGCCCCTACCCGTTCCTCCCCGATACAGCCCGTGCCCCTGAAGGGGCGCGGGGCACTGCGCGAGCAACCACACCAAGCCTGCAGACGCCCCGCATCCGCAACCTCCCGAGCTCTCCGGCGGGGGCGAGGACGATACTGATGTCCAGGAATCATGGAACGCGAAACGGGGTGGGTGTGTTGATCGGGATCTCCGACATCCGGGAGGCAGCCGAGCGGATCGGAGGGCATGTCGTACGGACGCCGACCATCCACAGCCCAGGACTCTCCGAGTTCCTCGGCACCCCGGTCACCACCAAGCTCGAACTGCTCCAGCGCACCGGCTCCTTCAAGGCCCGCGGCGCCACCGCGAAGCTGCTCACGCTGACGGACGCCGAGCGGGCGGCCGGCGTCGTGGCGGTCAGCGGCGGCAACCACGGCATCGCGCTGGCGCACATGGCGGCCGCCCTCCACATCAAGGCGACCGTGGTGATGTCCAGGACCGCCCCCAGGCGGGCCGCCGACCTCGTCGAGGAGACCGGCGCGTCGCTGCGCCTCACCGACGGCATGGCGGAGGCGTTCGCGCTCACCGAACGGCTCCGCGCGGAGGGCCTCACTCTCGTCCACCCCTTCGACGACGCGCTGGTGATCGCCGGACAGGGCACGGTCGGCCTGGAATTCGCCGAGGACGCCGCCGAACTGACGGACATCGTCGTCAGTATCGGAGGCGGCGGCCTGATCGCCGGTGTCGCGGTCGCCTTCAAGGCACTGCGCCCGGACGTCCGCGTCTGGGGCGTCGAGACCGAGGGCGCCACCACCATGGCGGAGGCGCTGGCGGCGGGCGGCCCCGTCACGGTCGATCTCTCCTCCATCGTCACCACGCTCAGCCCGCCTGCCGTCTCACAGCTCACGTACGACCACGTGTCCGCCCTGGTCGAGGACATCCTCGTGGTCTCGGACGCCGAGGCCGTACGGGGCGTCCTCGATCTCGCCGAGCACGCCAAGGTGTGGGCGGAGCCGGCCGCCGGATGTCTGCTGCCCGCGGCCCGGCAGGTCGTGGAGCGGGTCGGCGACGGGGCCCGGCTGGGCCTGGTGGTGTGCGGGGGCAACGCCACCACGGCGGACATCATGGAGTGGGCGCGGCGATTCGACCTGTAGCGGCCTCAGGAACCCGGTGTTCTCCTCGCCTCAACGGCCTTGCCCTCCCGGCATAATGCTCGAATGACCGCCCCCACGTCCCCCACCTCCTCCCCTGCCGAGCGCACCCCCGTCGTCATCGTCGGCGCGGGACCGGCCGGGCTGACCGTCGGCAACATCCTGCGGGCCGCCTCCGTGGACTGTGTGGTGCTGGAGACCGAGAGCCGGGAGTTCATCGAGCGGCGGCCGCGCGCCGGGTTCCTGGAGGAGTGGGCGGTGCGTGCGCTGGAGCGGCGCGGCCTGGGCGACCGGATCGTGGAACAGGCACCGACGCACACCGAGTTCGAGTTCCGCTTCGGCGGGGAGCGTCGGCGGTTCCCGTACACGGAGCTGACGGGGCACCACCACTACGTGTACCCGCAGCCCCTCCTGGTGACGGACCTGGTCCGGGAGTACGCGGACGTCCGGGGCGGTGACATCCGCTTCGGCGTACGCGACGTGGAGCCGCACGACCTCGACAGCGAGCGGCCTTCGGTGTCGTACACGAACCCGGAGACAGGCGAACGACGGCTGCTGCACTGCGAGTTCGTCGCCGGATGCGACGGGGCGCGCGGCGTGACGAGGACCGCCCTGCCGCCGGAGCACGCCACGGTCGCCCGGCACGACCACGGCGTGGGCTGGCTCGCGCTGCTCGCCGAGGCACCGCCGTCGTCGGACTGCGTGATACTCGGCGTGCATCCGCGGGGTTTCGCCGGCCACATGGCGCGCAGCCCGGAGGTCACCCGCTACTACCTGGAGGTCCCGGCCGGCGACGACCCGGTGAACTGGCCGGACGAGCGGGTGTGGTCCGAACTGCACGCCCGGCTGGCGGTGCCGGGGACGCGGCCACTCACCGAGGGCCCGCTGATCGAGAAGCGGGTGCTCGACATGCACAACTACGTCACCGAGCCGATGAGGTACGGCCGGCTGTACCTCGCGGGCGACGCCGCCCATCTCGTCGCGCCGATCGCCGCCAAGGGCATGAACCTCGCCCTGCACGACGCCCTGCTCCTCGCGGACGCGCTGATCGCGTACGTCGGCAAGGGCGACGACAGCGGGCTGCGCGGGTACTCGGACGCTTGTCTGCGCCGAGTCTGGCACTACCAGGAGTTCTCGCAGTGGCTGGCCGAGCTGCTGCACGGGCCGTCGTCCGGCGACGCCTTCCGGGCGGGCTCCGCGACCGCCCGGCTGCGCCGTGTCCTCGACTCCCCGGCGGCCGCGGCGACTTTCGCGGAGCTGTTCATCGGCAAGGACACCGACCACTAGACCCCGGCCGCCATGCTCTTGGAAGAACCTCAGTGGCCGTCGCAGCACCCGTCCCGCCGCATCAGCCGACCCACCTCCAGCCAGTCCTCCTCGGCCTCGGCGGCTTCCGCGCGCCGCGCCGACGGCTGGTACGCGGCCACCAGCTCCTCGGTGGTGTAAGGGATTCCGCCCCTGAGAACGGAGACCGTACGGACCAGGTCGGCGAAGTCCGTGAAAGGGTCGCCGTCGACGACGGTCAGGTCGGCGAGCTTGCCGGTCTCGACGGTGCCGAGATGGTCGTCGAGGCCGAACAGCCGGGCCGGCATGACGGTCGCGGTGCGCAGGGTCTCGGCCGGAGTGAGTCCGCCGTCGTGCAGGGCGCGCAGGGCGAGGTGCAGGAAGAGCCCGACGGGGCCGAGGGGCTGGTCGGTGCCGAGGGCGATGAGGCCGCCCGCCGCCAGGATCCGTCGGTAGATGTCGATCTCGGTGCGGAGCGTGGCGAGTTGGGCGGGAGTCGGCGGGACGCCCGCGGACTCCCGTACGGTGGCGGCGTCCCACGGGGGCATGACGACGCTCACCCGGGGGTCGTCGGCGAGGGAGGGGTCCGCGCCGAGGAGGGGTGTGGCGGTGAAGGGGGTGGCGATGAGGGAGAAGTCGACGCCCTGCGCGCTGTAGATCTCGACGACGTCCTGCTGGGCACGCCCGGCGGTGCTGATCGCGTGCCCGAACTCGGCGCGCTGGGTGGCCTGCAGATGGGTCGTCAGGTCCTGGCCGAGTTGGACTCCGGGTGAGAGCAGATGGCCTCCGGTGCGTACGCCGAGCCGTTCGTGGGCGAAGCGGGCGGCCTCGCTCATGACCCAACTCGGCGCCCTGACATAGGTCTTGACGAAGTCCCAGTCGAGCGCCGCGCCTCGCTCCAGCGAACGCCGCAGTCCTTCCCTGGTCCGGTGGGCGCGTCCCATGCTGTACGCGACCCGCGCGCCGTCGAGGAGTTCACCGGTGGTGAGCAGCCGGGGTCCGGCGAGCCTGCCGGACGCCACCTCCTCACGGATGCGCACCTGTTCGTAGGCGAAGCCGCCGAGGGAGACGGCGGTGGTGACGCCGTAGGTCAGTTGCCCGGTGGCCTGGCGGCTGCCGTAGGTGCTCTGCCAGGGGTGGGTGTGGGTGTCCCACAGGCCGGGGAGCACGGTGTGCGTGGAGGCGTCGATGTGGCCGTGGGCCGCCCGGCGGGTGCTCCGATGCGGTTCCACGGCGGTGATCCGGCCGTCTCGTACGACGATGTCGACGTCGTCCCGGACCGTGTCGCCGGTGCCGTCCCAGAGGCGGCCGGCGTGGACGACCGTATCGGCGGGTGCGGGGCGTGAGCGGTCGAGCGGGACGCGCACGGTGCGGGCGTGGCCGCCGGAGATGTCTATGAGGCGAAGCCGGGTGCCGGACAGGTAGAGCAGGGTCTTGGAGTCGCCGGACCAGGTGGGGTGGTCGGCGGGTTCGGTGGTGAGGGTGCGGAGTTCCCCGCGGGGGGTGCCGTCCGGGGTGACGGGCAGCAGGCACAACGCGGACTCCACGATCACGGCCATCCAGCGGCCGTCGGGCGACCAGACGGGCCCGGAGTCGTAGCGGTCGGCGATCGAGGTATGCGGTGCGACGGCGTGCAGTCGGTCGGCGCCGCTCGTCGCGTCGACGATCCGGACGAGGTTGTAGCCCTCGCGGAAGCGGGCACCGAGACGGTTGCGGTCGCACAGGGCGAGGTACCGTCCGTCGGGCGACCAGCTCGGTCTGCCGGGGATGCCACCACCGTTCAGCGGCGTCACGAGGACTCGTTCCTCGCCGCTCGCCAGGTCGTGTACGACGAGCCGTCCGGTCATGTCGAGGCAGGCCAGCCGCTTCCCGTCGGGCGAGAGGGCGGGCATGACGCGGCCGCCGGTGGCGAGGGCGGTCTCCTTCCCGGTGGCGAGATCGTGCCGGTAGACGCCGAGCAGGCCGTCGCGGTCGTCGGCGTAGACGAGGGATCGTCCGTCGTGCGACCAGGAGGGCGCGAGGAGGTAGCGGGTGGGCGGCGACTTCCGCAGTCGCTTCGGCGGGCGGCCGCCCGAAGTACCGGCC
This sequence comes from Streptomyces capitiformicae, assembly GCF_002214185.1. Classification (NCBI taxonomy): domain Bacteria; kingdom Bacillati; phylum Actinomycetota; class Actinomycetes; order Kitasatosporales; family Streptomycetaceae; genus Streptomyces; species Streptomyces capitiformicae. The sequence continues at coordinate 84,793 of NZ_CP022161.1, forward strand.
AGCCACAGCGAGTTGAGGGCGGCGAAAGCGATGCTGCGGCCATCGGGGGACAGCGCGGGCAGGTGGATGCCGCGCACGGGCCGCACGCGCGCCTCCCCGAGGTCGTACTTTTTGACCCGGTAGCGCGGCCGGTCCACGGGGAGCACGCCCTCGAAGGGGATGGCCTCGGGCCGTGCGGGTTCGTCGGGGTTCACGAGGGTGAACTGCCCGTCGACGGTGAGCAGGAGTTGCCCGTTCGCCGTCCAGCGGGGTGGCACGGGTGCGATGTCTCCGTCGACCCGGACGGGCTTGCCGTCGACGACGAGTGTGCAGGAGCCGTTCGGTGAACCGGTGGTGCGCAGGTGGGCGAGGCGACGGCCGTCGGGGGCGAGGGCGGGTGTCATGACCTGTGCGGCGGCGGTCTCGGTGTGCTCCACGGTCACCTGGCCGGTGCCGTCGGCGGCCACGGCGGCGACGGTCCGGGACTCCACGCTCGGGCCTGTGGTTGTGGTGGTGACCTTGGCGCGCACGAACAGCAGTCGGGTGCCGTCCGGTGACCAGGTGGGGTCGAAGTCCTCCCACTTGCCGTCCTGGAGAGGGCCGTCCTGGCCGGGGAGTCCGGTGACGCGGGTGATGTCGCCGGTGCTCAGGTTCAGGACGTGGATGCGGTACGGGCATGCGTTGAGGGGACCGCCGGGGTCGCCGCCGCGTTCGGAGCCGAAGGCGATCCGGGTGCCGTCGGGCGACCAGGCCGGTCCCCGGTCGTCCCAGGGTCCGTCGGTGCGCTGTCGCAGGTCGGAGCCGTCGGGGCGCATGGTCCACAGATGGAAGCCGCCGCCTTTGTAGGCGCAGAACGCGATGAGTTCGCCGTCCGGGGAGTGGGTGGGCCGGTTCGGTTCGAGACCGGCCGGGGTGAGGGGGACCGCCTTGCCGCCGGTGCGCGGCAGGGACCACAGCCCGCTCTGGATCTCGGCGATCAGCGTGTCGCCGGTGGGGGCGAGGGTCGCCGATCCGTTGGTGGCGCGGGTGAAGGTGAGGGTGAGGCCGGTGCGGGCCGTGCGGGGTCGGGCGACGGCCGGGGCGGTCGTGGTGGCGGTGCCGAGGACCGCTGCGGCCCCTGTGGCGGCGAGGAGTTGACGGCGGGTCAGGGACGGAGTGAGGCGGCTCTGGTCACGGTCCATGACATGTCACGCTGGCGTATCACGAAGCCCAGGGGCAACAGCACCGTTCACGCCAACGGCGGATGTCATCCGCCGGAGCGACGGGACCGGATCCAGGCCGGCAGCGCCAACCAGCAGAGCAGGTACCAGACGAGCACGGACGCCACCAGCCAGGGCACGTACTCGTCATCGGTCGCCACCCTCAGGATGAGCAGCAGCGCCGCCGTCATCGTGGCGAGGAGCAGGATCAGGCCGACGACGGTCATCCGACCCGCCCAGCGCACGGTGGCCGGTTTGATGTGTCGGCCGGTGACGAGGCGGTGGAAGGAGACCGGTCCGACAAGGGCGCCGGTGGCGGCGGCGCCGAGGACGACCGTCACGATGTAGATGGTCTGCTCGGTCTGCGGCAACTGCTCGTAGCGCGGTGTGAAGACGACGGTCAGCAGGAAGCCGAACAGGATCTGCACCCCGGTCTGGGCGACCCGCACCTCCTGGATGAGATCACCCCATCGACGGTCGGCGCGCTCCTCCTCCGTCTCGTCACGGCCTCGGTCACGGTGGTCGTTCGCCTCGGTCATGGCACGTCCTCCCGGCGCGGTCGATGCCCCCTTCCCTGGATGGCGCCACAACCCCGACAACCCACCACAGACAAAGCCACTTCACCTATACGAGTGAATCCAGTTGGCGTATCGGATGCTTGTGTCAATATCCGGCCTAGCGTGACTGCGTGACCGAATCTTCAGCCACGTCCCGTCGGGGATTCCTGCTCTCCGCCGCCGCGCTCGCGCTCACGCCGCAGTTCGTCCGCCAGGACCCGGCCGCCGCCGCGGCCGAGCTGCCGGGTTTCCCGGAGGGCGTCGAGCTGTACCGGTCCGCGTACCGCAACTGGGGCGGGGAGGTCACCGCGTCCGCCCTGTGGGCGTGCGCGCCCGTCGACGCGGACCAGGTGGTGGCCGTCGTCAACTGGGCCCGGCGAGAGGGCTGGAAGGTCCGTCCGCGCGGTCTGTCCCACGGCTGGTCACCGCTGACCATCACACCGGGGACCGAGTCCGGCGCACCGGTGTTGCTCGTCGACACGACCACGCACCTGACCGGCATGACCCTCGTATCCACCGACCCCGCCGCCGTCCGGGTCGGGTCCGGTGCCTCGTTGGAGGCGCTGCTCACCTTCCTGGAGGGCCGCGGTCTCGGGGTGACGGCGTGTCCGGCGCCCGGTGACCTGTCGATCGGCGGGGCCCTGGCCATCGACGCCCACGGCACGGCCGTCCCGGCCGCCGGGGAGAGACGGCTGCCCGGTCACACCTACGGCTCGCTCAGCAATCTCGTGCTGTCGCTGACGGCGGTGGTGTGGGACGCCGACAGCGACGCGTACGTCCTGCGCACGTTCACGCGCGACGACGCGGACGGCGCCGCGCTGCTCACGCACGTCGGCCGCGCGCTGGTCACCGAGTTCGTGCTCCGGGTGGGGGCCAACACGCATCTGCGGTGCCTGAGCCGGACCGACATTCCCGCCGCGGAGCTGTTCGCCGCGCCGGGCACCGAGGGCCGTACCTTCGAGAGCTTCCTGGACGAGGCGGGTCGACTGGAGGCGATCTGGTTCGCGTTCACCGACGTCCCCTGGCTGAAGGTGTGGAGCGTGGCGCCGACCCGCCCGCTGACCTCCCGCCGCGTGACGTCGCCGTACAACTACCCCTTCTCCGACAATGTGCCGCCCGTCGTCGCCGATCTCGTCGGGCGGATGGTGTCGGACGACGCCTGGTATCTGGCCCCGGTACTGGGCAAGGCGCAGCTGAGTGTGGCGTCGCTGGGCCTGGTGACCACGCTGTCGGCGGACATCTGGGGGCCGTCGAAGAACACCCTGCTGTACCTCAAGCCGACGACGCTGCGGGTGGCGGCGAACGGGTACGCGGTGCTCACCTCGAGGGACCAAGTACAGCGCGTCGTCTCCGAGTTCGCCGCCTTCTACCGGGAGCGGCTCAGCCCGTACGCCGCCCAGGGGCGCTTCCCCGTCAACGGTTCCGTCGAGATCCGGGTGAGCGGCCTCGACGATCCGGCGGACGTCGGGGTGCCCGGGGCCCGTGCCCCCTCGCTGTCGGCGCTGCGGCCGCGCGCCGACCGGCCCGAGTGGGACGCGGCGGTGTGGCTGGACGTGCTGACGCTGCCGGGGACACCGGACGCGGAGGCGTTCTTCCGGGAACTGGAGCGGTTCCTGCTCACGACGTACGACGGCGGCCACGCCCTCACCCGGGTCGAGTGGTCCAAGGGCTGGGGTTACACCGACGAGGCCGCCTGGAGCGACCAGGAAGTGCTGGGCACCGTCGTGCCGGCGTCCTTCGACGACGGCGAGGGGCCGGGGTGGGACGGGGCTGTGGAGATCCTGGACCGGCTCGATCCGCACGGGGTGTACGGGAACGCCTTCCTCGACCGGCTGTTCCCGTGAGCGAACCGCACACCCCGTGACCACGGATACCTCAGACCCGCCGCCACCGCGTTGGCGAAGGAGAACAGCCCGAACAGGACGAGGCCCGCCGCGACGCAGGCGAGGAGCACGGGGCCCGCGGGGGTGTCGGCGAAGGTACGGAGGGTGTCGTCCAGGCCCTTGGCCTGGTCCGGCTCGTACTCGCTCGCGGCCCGGACGGCGAAGACGCCCACCACGGTGAAGACCAGGCCGCGCGCGAGCCCGCCGATCACCCCGGTCACGTCGACGATCCGGCGCGTCCGGCGGGACATCTCACCGAGCCGGAGGCGCTTGTGGAACGTGCGCAGCAGAGCCCGGACGCCCATCCACACGCCCGCGACGATGATGCCGGCCCCCGCCACGCCCAGGATCCACTGGCCGCCGGGGAGGTCGAGAACCCGGGCCGTCACGTCCCGGGACTGCTCGTCGCCGGAACCACCGCCCCCACCACCCCCGTCACCGCCCTCGCCGTTGCCGTTTGCCGCCGCGAAGGTCAGCACGGTGTAGGCGACGAAGGCGTAGAAGACGAAGCGGGCGGCGGAGGCGGACCGCTTCGTCCACTTACGGCCGTCCGGGCCCGCCTTGCCGAACACGACCTCCGACAGCCGCCACAGCGCCATGCCCACGAGGCCGATACCCAGGACCCACAGCATGACCGAGCCCAGGGGCTGCTCCGCGAGCTCGGCCAGCGCGCCCTGGCGGTCGGCCTGTTCCGAGCTGTCACCGAAGGCGATCTGCAGGGCCAGCGCCCCGACCAGCAGGTAGATCACGCCACGCGCAGCCAGGCCCGCCCGGGCCGCGCTCTCCGTCGCCGCCCGCCGCGCGGCGCGGCCGCCCGCCCCCGAGTTCCCGATCAATGACGTCCTCGTGGCCCCTCGACCCGCAGCTGAAGCTGAACCTCCTGGTCACCGGCGTCCACACCCACCTGGCGCACGGTGTACGCCTCCTCCAGTACCGCCCGCAGCAGCCGTACGGCGGGCGGGCTGCCCTGTACGTCGACGGTGACAGGGCCGGACAGCGGTTCGGCGTGTTCCTCGGCGGCGGTGGGGACGGCGACCGTGTCGTAGTGGCCGGTCCACATGGTCGGGCGGTCGTCGCCGACCTCGTGTGGCGGGTCGTCGATGCGCCGGTCCGACTCGAAATGATCGCACAGACAGGCGAAGACGCGTTCGGCGTCCTGTGCGGAGCAGTCGCAGAGCACGACCTCGACCTGGGACACAGGCAGTCGGGGCAGAGTCACGGGCGTCCTCCCTGGTGTGGACGGCAGGATGCGGGTACCCCCATGGTGTGCCCGAAACAGGGTTGGCGCAGGTCGCACGAGTCCGACCCGATCCGCCCGGTGCCGCACGGGCCGTGGGCTATGTTGAGTGGTCGTGGGAGACGAAGGAGGCGCGCGGGTGCCATCGCCGCAGCAGGCACGTGCGCAGGCATCAGCGATCACGTCCGGGCGGACCGCCCCGGAGACCGAGCAGTCCCCCACGTCCCGGCTCAGGGAACTGTTCGACGGGCCCCGCCTCTCCCCCGGGCAGCGGCGCATCGCGCAGTACCTCATCGAGCACATCACCGAGGCCGCGTTCCTGTCGATCACGGATCTCGCCGAACGCGTCGGGGTGAGCCAGCCCTCGGTGACACGGTTCGCCGCGGCCGTCGGCTTCAGCGGCTACCCCGCCCTGCGCGAGCAGCTCCAGTCCATCGCGCTCGCCACCCTCGGCAGCGCCCCGGGCACCCCCGCGCCGGACCGCAGCAACGAGCTCCAGGCGGCCGTGGACGCCGAGATCGAGAACCTGGAGAACCTGCGGCGCGACTTCGCCGACCCCGACCAGGTGATCGAGATCGGCCGCGCCCTGTCCCGCTCGGCTCCCCTGACCGTCCTCGGGCTGCGCATCTCCGGCGCGCTCGCCGAGTACTTCGCCTACGCCGCCCGCCGTATCCACCCCGACGTCCGGCTGGTGACGAAGGGCGGCACGGTCGCGTACGACGCCCTGCTGCAGTCCCGGGAGGCGGGCGGCACCTGGGTACTGGCGTTCTCCATGCCCCGGCACGCGCAGGAGACGCTCACCGCGCTACGGGTCGCCCGCGGCGCCGGGCTGAAGATCGCCCTGGTCACCGACCTGGGGCTCGGCCCCCTGGCGGACGAGGCCGCCGCCGTGTTCGCCATCGGCACCGGCTCACGCCTCGTCTTCGACTCCTATGCGGCCCCCGTGATGATGTCCTCCGCCCTGCTCCAGGCCATGACGGACGCCGACCCGGAGCGGACGCAGGCCCGGCTGGAGGCATACGAGCAGGTGTCCGAGCAGCAGCAGTTCTTCCTCAGGGGCTGAACCCCCTGAACCCCCTGAACCCACCGAACCCGACACTCCGTTCAGAAGCGGACGGGGTCCCACCACGTACCGACAGCACGGGATTATTCAGAACTTTCCCGGCATGAATTTTTTCATGTCCTTGCAAACTCATCGGTATATATAAATACTGCTCGCGGATCGTGACCCGGCCGGACACCGGCGTCACGTCGTCCGCCCGGGTCCGTCCGCTCCTACCCGCCACGGCGCCCCGGGCGCGGCGGCCCCGGCCATCCCCTAGACCGGGGCCGCCAGGACTCCATCCGAGTCGCACTTACTGGCGTCGATGCAAGACCGGAGCGTTGAACATGGCCCTCACCTCCTCGCCGATCCGCACGGACTGGCCGTGTCAGGTCAAGACCCCCGGCAGCTACGACTGGGAGCGGTCCGCGGCCAAGTGGCTGCGCGAGCTGGTGCCGGCCCGTTACGGCAGCTACCCGGCGATGATGCGCCACCCCGTCCTGCTGGCCCGCCACGCCCAGATCCAGGTCCAGCACGAGATCCGCGTCGCCCGCACGGCGCTGCAGACCGCCCGCTCCGAACTCCCCCGTCTCGGCATGTCCGAGTCGGTCATCGAGCACACGATCAAGATGTACGCGGCCGAGGTCATGCAGCTGAACCACATCGCCCGCAGCATCAGGGCCGTCAGCCAGGCCCTCGTGGACCACAACGTGGCCCGCGCCGCGCACTGAACCCGCCGCACCGGACGGTGGTAGGCGGCGCCCGTCCCGGGAACGGGAAGAGGATGAGAGGGTACGCGTACACGCGAGCGAGGGGGCGGGACCGATGGATTCCTGGACCTGGGGTGTGATCATCGCCATCGCGGTGGTCGCGGCCACCGTCCTGGGCGTGGCCGTGTGGCTGCTCCTCCGACTCGTCCGCACCCGCCGTGAACTGCGCCGGGCCGGACTGCCGACCGGCCCCAAGTGGGTCTTCTGGGGCGCCGTCCTCTACCTGGTCCTGCCGACCGACCTCGTGCCCGACCCGGTGTACCTCGACGACATCGGCGTCCTGCTGCTGGCGCTGAGGTCGATGCGCGCGGGCCGGCACGGCGAGTTGGCCACCGAGCCGCAGAACGGTACGGGAACCGCCCTGCGGGGGTGAGACGTTGTCGGGCTGACGGTCACTGCGACGGACGGCACCGATGAGCGAGCTGGTACCCGGGGGCAATCTCCCCCTGCCGAACGGCCCCCTGACGATTCGGGTGCCGGGCCCCTTCGACATCTCCGCCCTCATCACCGACGACACCGGCAAGGTACGCGGCGACTCCGACTTCGTCTTCTACAACCAGCCGACAGCGCCGGGCGCTCGCCTGAACGGCGAAGCGCTGACGGTGAACCCCGTCGCGCTGCGCGCCGGGGCGACGCGTCTCACTGTGGTCATCAGCCCCGCCGGCCCGCACACACCGCTGGGCCATCTACCGACGCCCACACTGCAGGTCACGGGGATCGACGGCCGCCTCATCGCCCGGTTCACCCCACCACGGGTCCAGCGGGAGACCGTACTGCTACTGACGGAGATCTACCGCCGCGGCCCGAACTGGAAGCTACGGGCACTGGGGCAGGGTTACGCGGACGGCCTGGCGGGGGTGGCGAGGGACTTCGGGGTGGACGTCGTCGAGGACGCCTCCACGACTCCACCCGCACCGGTGCCCCGTCAGGGGCGCGGGGCTGCGACATGTGCGGCTCCGCCGCGTGGGCGCGAGCAGCCCCCACCCACCCGCACACAGGTACGCACGATGGCACCCCCATCCTCGCCCTCACCAAAACCCCCCTTCCTCGGATTGGTCAACTCCACCCGCGCCACGTCGAACTCCCCGCCGGTCTCCCTGAACCCCCGCCTCACGGCCGCCGCCCAAGCCCACGCCACCGCGATGGCCGCGCAAGGCCGACTCGCGTCGGAGGCCGCGGACGGTCTCTCCCTCTACCAACGCATCACCGCGGGCGGCTACGCATACCTGGCCATCGGTGAACACCTCGTCTCCGGCCCTCGCACCCCCGCCGAATTCGTCGACTACTGCCTCTCCGACGAACAAGCCAGGCGAACACTCCGCGAACCCGCGTACACCGAAACCGGCCTCGCCCACGCCACCGACCCCCGCTCGGGCACGGTCTTCTGGACGGCGCTCTGGGCTCAACCCTTCACCCCTGCCGGTCTGGAGCGAACAGCCACCGAGGCCATCACCCTCACCAACGCCGAGCGAGCCGCCGCAGGACTGCCTCCGCTCTCCCACGACCGCCCGCTGACGAACGCCGCCCAGGCGCACAGCGCCGACATGGTGGCGCGCGCCTTCTACTCGCACACCTCCCCCGACGGCAGCGAACCCTGGCACCGGGCGGCCGCCGCCGGCTCCACCCGGCGGTCCATCGGGGAGAACATCGCCTGCGGGCAACGCTCCGCCGCCGAAGTCGTACGCGGCTGGATGAACAGCCCCGGGCACCGCGCGAACATCCTCAAACCCGGCTTCACCCATATAGGTGTCGGCTTCGCCGGAGGCGGCGCCGCAGGCACGTACTGGACGCAGCTCTTCGGCGGCTGAAACCTGTCTGCCGGATTCCTCCCTCGTTCGAGTCACTCAACTCGCCTACGCACCAGGCTACTTGACTCTCCGTGATCGCTCGACTCCAATGCAACCTGCCGGGCAAAAGGCAACGGGAGGACGAATCGGATGGTTTCGAGAACGGTGGGCGTCTGCGCGGCGACACTGGGCGCGGTCGTGTTGTCCCTCTTCACGGTCCCAGCGCAGGCAGCCGCACCCGCTGCCGCGTTGGCGCCACCGGACACGACCGAGCTACGAAAAGTGCTGCGCACGGCGCTGTCGCAGGGAGCGCCGGGCGCGTTCGCGAGGATCGACGACAACGGAACGGCGCTTCAGCTGGCTGCGGGGGTCGCCGACCGGGGTACCGGGCGGGCCATCGCCACCGGGGACCGTATCCGCATCGGCAGTGTCACCAAGACCTTCTCGGCGGTGGTCCTGCTGCAACTGGTCGACGAGGGCAGGATCAAGCTCGACACCCCGGTCAACACCTATCTGCCGGGGCTGCTGCCCGACAAGCGGATCACCGTGCGGCATGTGCTCAGCCACCGCAGCGGTCTGTACGACTACGCGGGCACCCTCTTCGCCCGCGCGGTCCCGGGCTTCGAGAACGTCCGCAACAAGGTCTTCACCTACCGCCAGCTGATGGACCTGTCGCTGGCCGAGCCGCTCACCAACAAGCCCGGCGCGGTGTACTCGTACTCGAACACCAACTTCATCGTGGCGGGCATGCTCATCGAGAAGATCACCAAGAAGTCGGTGGCGACCGCGTACCAGGATCGGATCACCAAGCCGCTGAAGCTGGCGGACACGCACTACGTCCACCCGCGGAACACCATCCCGGGGACGTACTCCCGCGGCTATATGACCGCGGACTCCACCGGCCGGAAGATCGACTCGACGCGGCAGACGGCGTCGTGGGCGCAGAGCGCGGGGGCACTGGTGTCCAGTGCCAAGGACGTGAACAAGTTCCTCACCGCGCTGATGAAGGGGAAGCTGACCTCGTCCGCCCAGCTGAAGCAGATGGTGCGGTGGACGCCGGTGAACAGCACGCAGGCGTACGGGCTCGGGCTGCGTCGGCGTGATCTGTCGTGCGGGATCTCGGTGTACGGGCACACGGGTACCGTGCAGGGCTATTACACCTGGGCGTTCACGTCGAAGGACGGCAGGCGCAGTCTGACCTCGTTCGCCAACACGTCCAACAACGGCACGGTGTACGCCACCATGAACCGCACGCTGGAGTCGGCGTTCTGCGGCTGATCCGCGGCTGACCCGCCATGTGGAGTACGCCGGTTTCCGTCTACCGTCGTACTCATGCCCCTGACCTTCGACGACCTGCTGAGGCGGGCCACCGCACTGGTCCGCCCCGGCCGCCGGGCCGTACTCGGCATCGCCGGCAGCCCCGGCGCCGGCAAGACCACGCTGGCCGAGCGACTGACCCGCACGCTCAACGGCGACGGGGACCCCTGGGTCGCCCACGTCCCCATGGACGGCTTCCACCTCGCCGACGTGGAGCTGGACCGTCTCGGCCGCCGGAATCGCAAGGGCGCGCCTGACACGTTCGACGCGGCGGGCTACGCGGCCCTGCTCCGCCGACTCCACGAGGACGAGGACGATCACGACATCGTCTACGCCCCCGGCTTCGAACGCACCCTGGAACAGCCCGTCGCCGGCTCGATCCCGGTCCCGCCCACGGCCCGCCTGGTCGTCACCGAGGGGAACTACCTCCTCCTGGACGACGCCCCCTGGCCCCGGGTCCGCTCCCACCTCGACGAGGTGTGGTTCTGCGAACTCGACGAGCCCGAACGCGTCCGCCGTCTCATCGCCCGCCACGAGGAGTTCGGCAAGGAACACAACGTGGCGGTCGACTGGGTCCTCGGCACGGACCAGCGGAACGCCGACCTCGTGGCCAGGACACGGGTGCGGGCGGATCTGGTCGTGCCGGGGACGGCGATGCCCACGGTAGAGGCGAGGACGTAGCGATTTCAGCGTCGCGATGTCCGCACTCGGTGCTCAGCCGCCCAGCGTCAGCACCGGTTCGCCGTTCTCGTCCCCCGCGGGGTCCCCGATCAACGCGGTGAACGCCTCTGTGCGGACCGTCAGGCCCTCCGGGGTGCGAGCGAAGGCAGGAGTGAAGGGGTCGCCGGAGCCGCCGTAGCGTACGGCGAAGATGTCGAGGTCGGAGAGGTCGGAAAGGTCGGACGGGGTGTCGGGGACCGGGGTCGCCTCGATCGCCGTGGAGGCGATCAGGTGGGACCAGCCCTCGTCGGGGTTGCCGTAGCCGCGTGGGTCGGCGGCCAGGGCGAAGGCGGCCAGTTCCTGAGTGGTGTCGGTGCGGGCGTCGAAGAAGTCCGGGCCTTGTGTCGTCGGGTGGGTCAGGCGCATGCCGCCCGCCGACGTCACCTCGGCCTCGGCGACGCGGCGCAGGCCGTCACCGTCGTCCCTCACGTACGGGAGGCCGGCGAGCAGATAGGGCTCGCCGGGGAGGCGTTCCACTGCGACCGTCGTCCAGAGGCGGGTGCCGTCCGTGACGTACAGGGACTGGACATGGCGCAGGACGTGGTCGCGGGTGACGACCGGCTTGGTGACCAGCTTGGCCGTCAGTCCGTCGGTTCGGAGGTCGCGGACGCGGGTCTCGCCCATGGGGCGGCACAGGAGGAAGCCGTCGGTGACCGGGCCGAAGCCGTGCTGGCGGTTGACGGCGGCCGGGAGGAAGTAGGTGCCGTCCGCCTCGATCAGCGACGGCGTCATCCTGGTGTCGAAGGCCACCGACACTCCGCCGGCGCGGAGTTGGTGCCGGACCGGTTCGGTGGACGGTGTGCGATGCCAGGGTGTGGTGTCCTGGATCTGCCAGACCAGCATCCACGCGAAGTGGCCGTCGACGCCGCCGTCCGGGTTGACCGCGTGCCGGCCCCAGCGGGTGTCGCCGCGGTAACGGCCGAGGTCGGCGCCGATGCGGTGGCCGAAGTAGCGCAGGCCGAGGACCGACTCGAAGCCGGAGTGCTGTTCGCTGTAGCGGGGTCCGCCGTTGTCGAAGCCTCCGACCGTCAGACGGGCGTCGATGTAGCGGGCGAGGGTGTCGCCGTCCTCGGCGAAGATCTCCTCGCCGCTGATCCGGTGGGCCTGGGCCAGGAAGGAGAGCGAGATCGGGCCGTAGTTGTTGTCGTACGCGCCGCCGTGCTCCGGTGGGAGCAGTGCGCCCCGGTCGGCCACCCGGTGGGCGCGGATCTTGTCGAGGTAGAGGGCCAGCGCGCGGGCGCGGACCTTCTCGGCCTCCTCCTGCGGGAGGTGGCGGGCCAGCATCAGGCCGCCGACGACGCAGCCGATGGCCTGGTTGCCGGCCTCCTGCGGGTTGAAGAACGTCGCCTCGGTCAGCCAGCGCCAGTAGCCGCACGCCATCTCCCGTACGGCGTCGGTCTGTTCGCCGGAGAGGAGTCCGTCGGCGAGGTCGAGCAGGTTGACCGCCTGGAGCAGGGCCCACACCGTGCTCGGCCAGTCGCCGATGGGGTGGGCGCCCGCTGCCAGGGTGTAACGGGCGTACGGAAGGCCGGAGTTGCGGATTCGGAGGTTCGGGTAGCCGGGGTTGTCGTCGGTGTAGACGCGCTCACGAAGGTGGAAGTCCGTGCTGCGGCGGACCGCCTCCGGCAGGCGCGGGTCCTTGCCGCGGTGCCAGGCCAGGGCGAGGAGCGAGGTGATGCCGAGGGACGTGTCGCCGATGTCGTCCACGCAGTCGGGGTGCTCCAGGTTGCCCTCCGGCGTGAGCCGGGCCAGGGCCTCCTCGGCGACGCCGGCGAGGACGGCGCCGTAGGCCTCCGCGGTGTCGGGGAGGTGGTGCAGGGCGCCGAGCTGGCGTGGGAGGTGCACGGGAGGGGGCGTGAGGTGCACGGGGATCAGCCCTTCATGCCTGGGGTGGCCATGGCGTGGTTCGTCGGGGTCACACGACAGGTGCGGGCCGGCGGGCACGCAGTGCGACGGTCAGTGTGTGCGGGCCGAGTCCACCGACGTAGACGCGGTTCCCCGTCGTCGCATCGGTGCCGCCCACCACGGTGTAGTCCTGACCCGGGTCGTACCGCAGTACGTCGCTCCGGTCCGGCCCGGCAAGCGGTTCGCCCGCCTCGACGCCTGCCTCGACCTGGATCTCGTCGTCGCCGACCCGGTAGGTCATCGGCCCGGTCGTCAGGCACCAGCGTCCGTCGCCGATCGGTGCGGCGCCCTCTGGCACGCCGCCCGGCCGGAAGGTCAGTTCGAGGGCCCAGGGCACCCGTGGTCCGCTGATGTCGATCCGCAGGTCGGCACCGTCTTCTCTCACGTCCACCTCGACGCGGGTCGTGTGTGAGACCTCGTCCCGAGGCCGGTCCGGGAAGGCCATCGCGGCCGAGAAGCGTCCCTCGTCCACCAGCCGGTAGAGGCCGTCGTCCCGCCTCTGGTCCGTCGGGAGCGGCTGGTAGTAGGCGGCCGTGAGGGTCTCGGTGAGCCGGTACCGGTTGTCGGCGAGCTGTTGCATGCCGGCGGCGCGGAACGGGCCCAGATCGAAGAACCCCCGCGACAGGCGGACGGCGTCGAGGACTGCGTCGCCGGCGAACAGGCGCAGGAAGGTGGGATTGCAGGCGAGGCCCGAGCGGATGCGCCGGTGTTCGGGCACGTCGGAGCCGCCGTACACCACCGTGTGCGCGGTGGCCGAGGCGCGTGCGGCGAGGCGTGCGGTGGTGAGGTACCGGTCGCGCGGAAGGGACTCCCCAGTCGGGGCCGGCAGGGGGCGGCACAGGTCCGGGGTGAGGAGGGTCTGGGCGAGCAGGTCGGGGTCGTCGATGCCGTCGGCGGCCGCCAGCCGCGCCGCCCGGCTGAAGTCGCCCCGGCCGGTGCGGATCGCGAGCAGCCGGTAGTGCGGCAGGAAGGGCGCCAGCGGGAACGGGTGGTTCTGGTCCTGTCGTCGCGAGTGGACGGTCTCCACCGTGCCGTCCGGCCTGATGAGGTCCAGAGTCGTGGCGAGATTGCGTTCGACGGCGTCCAGCAGGTCGGCGCGGCCGAGGACGTCGGCCAGCAGCAGCAGTGAAGGGTTGGACACGTGGGCCGCGTAGTTGGCGCTCCGTTCCGAGTACAGGCCCTCCGCGTCGAGGTCGACGCCCTCGGTGAGCCATTCCGCTACACGGTCGAGCAGCCGGTCGTCCGGGAACGACCGGTGCAGCCGGGCCAGCGCCGCGCACAGCTCCCAGCGGTGGTTCGGGGTGTGCACCCCACCGGTCAGGAGACTGACGGAGGCGGCGTCGGCGATCTCGGCGAGCGCGGCCGTGACGTCGCTCAGTTCCGGCCCCGCGCCGGCGGCGAGGAGGTGTGCGTCGCACACGTCGTTGACGGTGAACGCGGAGTCCGGCGGTGACTGCACGTTGTCGCCGCCGGCGAAGAGGCCGGTGGTGGTCTGCGCGGCCCGTAGAGCGCCGAGATGGGTCATCGCGGCAGCGACGGCCTGCCCGCTGCCGCGCAGTGCCGAGTCCGGAGAACGGTACGCCGCGACCAGGGTCTTCACCCGGCGCGCCAGACCACGGTGCGGCACACCGGCGGGTTCCTCGTCGGGGCGGGCCGCGAGCGGGGCGGCCGACCGGTCGGCGGCGCGGGCCACCGACCGGACGAACGCGTGGTCGAGCGGGGTGGGCAAGGTCAGTCCTTCAGTCCGGCATTGATGTCGGCGTTCATGACGTAACGCTGGAACACCAGGAAGACGACGATCAGCGGGATCATGGAGATGACCGATGCGCCGAGCAGGACCGACCAGTTGATGTTCTGCGCGCCGACGATGCTCTGGATGCCGATCTGCACGGTGAACTTGTTGGGGTCGTTGAGCATCAGCAGCGGCCAGATGTAGTCGTTCCACCGCCACTGGAAGGACAGGATGGCGAGGGTGAGCATGATGGGCCGGGAGAGCGGCACCATGATCCGCAGGAAGATCGACAGCTCACGCGCGCCGTCGATGCGTGCGGCTTCCAAGAGTTCGTCGGGAACGGTCAGGAAGAACTGGCGGAACATGAAGCATCCGGTCGCGGTGAGCACGGCCGGGAGGATGATGCCGCCGAACGAGTTGTAGAGGCCGAGGTCGCGGACCACCAGGAACGACGGGGCGAGCATGACCTCGCCCGGCAACATCGTGGTGGCCAGGATGCAGAGGAAGAAGGCCTTGAGCCACTTGTTGTCGTACTTGGCCAGCGCGTACCCCGTGCAGCAACTGACTCCCACCGTGAGGATCGTGGTGATCACGCACACGATGGTCGTGTTGATGAAGTACTGGGAGAAGTTGGCACTGCGCCACGCCGTCAGGTAGCCCGACAGGGTGATGTCGTGCGGAACCAGCGTCAGCGGATAGGAGAACAGGTCGCTGGCCGGCTTGAGGGAGCTGAGGATGAACCACAGCACCGGCAACCCGTACAGGCACGCCAGAATCCACAGCAGTGTCGTCGCGGGCACCGCCTGCCGGAGCCCACCACTACCCGCCCTGCGGGGCTGCTTCTTGGAGACGGCCCGTCCGGGACCGGCGTCGACCGGGCGTGGCATGTCTGTGGTTGTCATCGGTTCTCCACCCGCCGGTTGACGATCAGCTGGATGATCGCGACGGCCATCAGGATGAGCATGAGCACGAACGAGGCGGCGCTCGCGTATCCGATCTGGCCCCGTTTGAAGCCGGTCTCATAGATGTACTGGACCAGCAGGTTGTTCGACGTGCCGGGTCCGCCGTTGTTGAGGGCGACGAACACCGGGTATTCCTTCATCGCGTTGATCGTGTTGAGCAGGATGACGATGAACGAGGTGGGCGCGATGCTCGGCAGCGTGATGCTGAAGAACTGGCGCCATGGGCCGGCGCCGTCGAGTGAGGCCGCCTCGTAGTAGGACACCGGTACGTTCTTGATCGCCGCGATGAACAGCAGCATCGTGAAACCCGTCCACATCCAGGCCGCCGCCATCACCACCACCAGCAGCGACAGGTCCGCGTTCGACTGCCACGGAACGGCACTTCCGCCGAGCTTCTCAAAGATGTAGTTGACCAGTCCGAAGTTCTCACCGAACAGCCACCGCCACAGGACACCCACGACGATGGGCGACAAAAGCCATGGGATGAAGAAGATGACGCGCGCGACCGACGAGCCCTTGGCGTGCTTGCTCACCACCAGGTTTGCGGCGAGCAGCGAGAGCGCGAAGTTCAGCGGTACGAAGAGCACGGCGTACAGCACCGTCCGGGTCAGCGCGCCGTAGAACGTGGAGTCCCCGAACAGGTTGCTGTAGTTGTCCAGTCCGACGAGCTGGAACGCCCCTACGCCCGTGTAGTTCGTGAAGGAGTAGATGAGCCCGATCACCGCCGGCCAGACGAAGAACAGCGCGAAGAGCACGACATTGGCCGCGATGAGCACGAGCGGCGCAAGGGTGTACTTGCTGCGTCTCCTGGGCGGGCTCGCGGACACGTCCGAGGCGCGTTTTGTCATCTTCCTGACTCCGTGCTGGTGGATTGGATTGCTGTGGGCTCAGGCCATGAGTCCGGCATCACGTGTGCGCCCATGGCCGGGCGGCGGTGTCTGGACCCCGCCGCCCGGCCATGTCGGCCTACGCTCAGCCGCCGACCTGCTGGTTGTAGCTGTCCACGATGTTCTGCAGGGCCTTGTCGGCCGACTGCTGGCCGTTGATCGCCTTGCCGAGCTCCGTCTTGGTCGGGTCCTCGGTGAGGCTCTTGCCGTTCAGCACCCAGTCCGTCTGCGCGCTGTTGAAGTAGCCGGAGATCGGGTCGTAGAGCGGGATCGACTCGTTGTACAGCTTGAACGCCGCCTGCGCCGCCTCGGACTTGAAGGGGTACTCCGGGTTCAGACCGCTCTCGACAGGCAGGAACCCGGACGCCTCACACAGCTCGCGGTAGTGGTCCGGCTCGTACAGCCAGGAGAGGAACTTGTTCGCAGCGGTGGCCGCGTCGGCGTTGTTGTTGAACCCGACCACCATGCCGCCGGCGTTGACGTCGCTGGCCTGCACCGGCTCGGCGGGAGTCGGGACGCTGGCCCACTCGAACTTCTTGATGCTGTCCGCGAAGGCGGCGACCTGCCACACACCGGACCAGTAGGCGACCACGTCGCCGCTCTGGAACATGGCCGACGGGTCGGCGCCGCTGGTCCACACCGACTTCGGCATGGTCTTGTCGTCATTGAGTCCGACGAAGTAGTTCACGGCCTTCTTGGTCGCCGCGTCCGCCGAGAACTTGCCGGAGTCGTCCGCGTGGACGTACTTCCCGCCCATCTCGTACACCATGGCGCGGAGCCTGGACGGCGACTGGTCGAATGTCAGGGAGTACTTGGCCTTGGTCTTCTCCCGGACCTCGTTCGCAGCCTTGATGAATTCCTTCCAGGTCCAGGTCTTCTCGGGCGAGGTCGGGAAGGAGACGCCGGCCTTCTCGAACAGCGACTTGTTGATGAACATGCCGGACGCGGTGACGTCCGAGGGGATGGACAGCACCTTCCCGGACGAGTCCTTCGCGAGGAAGTTGGCGTTGATGTTGTTGCTCTTCTTGTTGGCGATGGAGCTGAGGTCGATCAGCTTGTTCGACCAGATCGGGTCCAGCGCCGGCACGGCCGCCACGTCGGGCAGGGAGTTCGCCTGGGCGGCGTTGTGCAGCTTCGTCGTGTAGCCGTCGTAGGGGATGTTGACGAGCTTGATGGCGACGCCGGTTTCCTTCTTGTACTGCGCCACCATCTTCTTCCAGCCCGCGTCCTGCCCCGGAACCGTGGAGATCCAGAACGTCAGCGACTTGGAGGTCCCGCCCGACTCGGAGCCCGACCCGCAGGCGGAGAGCACCAGGGCACCTGCCGTGGCCACGGCAGCGAGGGGAACCAGGCGGCGCATACCGCCGCGGCCGAGTCGGCGGGAGCGCCGCACACCTACATTGGTCATCTTCGATCCCTTTTTCGTCGCAGGGGACGGAGCACGGCGCCGACGGAGGCGGCACTGGTGCGTGTGCAGGAAAGGTCGCTTTCCGGGGGCGCGGCCTCGCCCGGCCGCGTCTTCCTGTACGGGCGAGGATCCCCGGCCGTCCTGGCCGTCACCGCACGGGCACGCCCTCGTGCGGTTGCCGTACGTCGAGTACGGGCGGGACGCTCGCTCCAAGCCGGCGTCCCGGCCGACTTAGAAAGCGCTTGTCCGGACATTGGCAGAAGCGGGTGGAGTCCGTCAATGCTTCACCGGTACCCCCTCGGTCACGGTTTGGATTCCCCGGGCCACGGCCAGCTCGGTGGCCCCTAGGACGGTGCCACGGTCGCCGAGGGCGCTGCTCACGACCTCGGTCGGCCAGCTGAGTCGAGCCAGTTCGGCGCGTACACCGGGCAGGAGCTGCGGGTTCGAGCCGACGTCACCGCCAAGGATCATGAGGCCGGGGTCGAGGACGGCGGTCGCCGCGGCAGCGAGCCGGCCGATCTCGGCGGCGTGGTGGCCGACGACCGCGTGGGCAGTGGCGTGTCCGCCGTCGGCGAGGGCGAAGAGCCGCTCGACAGTGCGCGGTCGGGGGCCGTCGCCGTCGCACCAGGCCGCGGACGCCCGGCGCAGCAGGGAGCGTGCGCCGAGGTGGGCCTCCAGGCCCTCGTGGCGGGGCTGGCGGTCCTCGTCCCAGGGGTAGGGCAGCCGGGCGACCTCACCGGCGGCGTGGTTGGCGCCGCGCAGCACCTGGCCGCCGATGACGACACCGAGGCCGATGCCGACGCCGATGCGCAGGTAGCCGAAGGTGTCCCGGCCCCGGGCCGCGCCCTGGTGGAGTTCGGCGAGGGCGGCGCAGTTGACGTTGTTCTCCAGGTGGACCGGCACTCCGGCCGGCAGGGCGACGGCCATGGCGTCGAAGGCAGGTCCCGCCTTGGCGGTCGCGGGGCGCTCCCCCTCCCCCGCCTGGACGGTGACGTCGCCGACGGCCACGACGACGGTCCGCAGCGGGGCGCCCTCCGGGAGTTTCGCGAGGACGTCGCATACCACGGCGGCGGCGTCCGGTCGGGAGCCGGCGCCCTGGGCGAGCAGGGTGCCGTCGAGGGCGGAGCCGCGGACCTGGGTGCGGCTGGGCCCGAGGTCGACGGCGAGCACGGCGCCGGCGGCCTGGCCGAGGCCGTAGACGGCGGCGGAGCGGCCGGTGCCGCCGGAGGCGGTGCCCGAGCAGGCGGCGAGGCCGGCGGCCTCCAGTTCGGCCACGGCGGAGGAGACCGTCGGTTTGGACAGGCCGGCCCCCGCCGCCAGCTGGGGGCGGGTCGCGGTGCCCGCCTCGGCCAGTACGGCGAACACGGCGCGGGCGCTCTCGCTCAGGTTCATGTTCTCCCCAGTCGTACCGCGGCGGCCGGCCGCTCGGAATCGTCTCGGTTTCCGGGTCCGGACCGCTTGACGCCCTCCTATTCGTTAGTTAATTTCCTAACGAAGTCAAGCGGTACTCGCCTGCCGCACCCAGCAGAGGCCCGTCCCGGGGCTTCCCGAGCCGCACCCCCCACCAGCTGTCCTTCTGTGTGTCCAGGCACGGTCTCGCCCGCCGTCGCAAGCTCAGTGCAGTGACGAGAGGGATTCCGTGCAGGACTCCACCCCTGTCGCCGTCGGGATCGACGTGGGCGGTACCAAGACCCAGCTCCGCGCCTTCGCGGGGCCGGACTCGATCGCCGACCATGTCCGCCCGAGCCATGGCTGGCGGCCCCACGATCACCCGAACGCGGCCGAGTGGCTGGCCTCGTTGATCGAGGAGGTGCTGCCCGCGCCCGTACGCCCGTCGGCGGTGGCCGTCGGCGCGCACGCGTGCGAGACGCCCCGCCAGTGCGAGGCGATACGTCTGCTTCTCCAACAACGCCTCCAGGTGCCCTGTCTGATCGTGGGCGACGCCGAGCTGCTGGTCCCCGCCGCCGGTCTGGACGAGGGCGTGGGCCTTGTCGCCGGCACCGGTTCGGTGGCCGTCGGCCGTCTCGCCGACGGCAGTTCGGTTCAGGTCGGCGGCTGGGGCGCGGTCCTCGGCGACGAGGGCGGCGGCGCCGGTCTGGTACGCGAGGCCGCCCGTGCCGTTTGGGCGGCGCACGACCGCGGTGAAACCCCGGACGCGCTCGCCCGGTTGCTCGTCGCCGCCTTCGAGGTCGACGAAGTCCCCGCTCTCGGCGCGGCATTGGAGAGCGCCACCGATGTGTCCGCCGAGTGGGGCCGGCACGCGCCCGTGGTATTCGAGGCCGCCGAGCAGGGCTCCGTCGTCGCCCACCAGGTGATCGCCGACGCCGGTCGCGCGCTCGCCTCCCTCGTCGAACGGCTCGCCCTGCGCGGAGTGCCGGTCGACGACGTGGCCGTGGCGGGCAGCACGATCCTGCGCCGCCCCGCCCTGTACTCGGCCTTCACGACCGCGCTGGCCGACTCCGTGCCCGCCGCGAGGCCGCGCCCTCTGCAAGTGCCGCCGGTCGAGGGGGCGGTGGCACTCGCACGATCTCTCCTTCGACCGGTCACCCCCTGATCACCGATCCATCGCCGACCGGACATCGACCGGTCATACGTCAAGCACACGCTCAGCCCGCACGATCACCCACCGCGAAAGGAGCGGCACTCCATGCCGTCATCTGCCGGGCAACACAGGCTCAACCGGCGCGTCTTCCTCCGGACCTCTCTCGGCGTCTCGGCCGGCCTGATCGCCGCTCCGACTCTCGCGACCGTATGGCAGGCCTCCGCGGCCGAGAGCAAGGCCACGACCGCGTTCAAGGCGTTCGTGGACGACTACACCACCAACATCACCGCGAATCTCACCCCCGAAACCAACGCGGTCGTCCGTGCCCTCGGTGGCTTCGCGGAGATATGGAAGACCGGGGACGCCTGGAACACCGGCATCCCGCTCATGCCGGAGGTGTCTCGCGCCAACCTGTTGTACAGCGCGCGGATCACCGCCCGGCGCACCGAGGCGCAGGCCCGTGAGGCGTTCATCACCGACCGGCAGCACCAGAGCTACTCGGTGATCAGCGGTCTCGGCCCCCTCGCGGAGCTGTACCGGACGGGCGCCAAGGCGGTCACCGCGATCACCTCCGCCCCCGACGGCACCCCGGCGGGCAAGATCAGCGACTCCGTCCCCGCCGACGCCCCCGCCGGATCCGCGAACGGCGCCGGCTCGACCACGTCCGAGCTCGGGAAGGTGGCCGAGCTCGTCAACACCGTGCGCGGGCCGTTCGCGTCGAGCAACCCCGCCAAGTTCTCCTACCAGTACCCCCGCCCCTGGCGGATGAACGAGAACAGCGAGGTCGTCGACACCGGCAGGACCGACGAGTTCGGGTTCCCGGTGTACGAGTCCGACGTCATCGTCGTCCCCCAGCTGCTGCGGCAGCGCGGCGAGGACGCGGCCACGGACGGCGGCTTCCCCAGCGGCCACACCAACGCCCTCCACCTGGCGGCTCTGGCCTACGCCTATGCCGTACCGGAGCGCTTCCAGGAGATGGTGACCCGCGCCTTCGAGGCGAGCCACGACCGGATCGTCTCGGGCATGCACTCCTCGCTCGACGTCCTCGGCGGCCGCGTCATGGCCACCGCTCTGGCCGCCGCCGCGCTCGCCGACCCGAAGAACGCCGAGCTGAAGGCCGCCGCGGTCAAGCAGGCCGCCGAGTACTTCCGGGCGAAGACGGGCACCACCGCCGACACGCTGTACGCGTACGCGCACTCGGCCGGCATCGACAGCGACCCGTACGCCGATCGCAGGGCCAACGCGCGCCTGGTCGAGCCGAAGCTGACGTACGTGCTGACCCGCGAGGGCCGCTCCGAGGACCCGACCGTGCCGAAGGGCGCGGAGGTTCTGCTGGAGACGCGGCTGCCGTACCTCGACGCGGCTCAGCGGCGCGAGGTGCTGCGCACGACCGCGCTGCCGTCCGGGTATGTGCTGCTGGACGGCTGGGAGCAGTGGGGACGGCTCAACCTGTTCGCGGCGGCGGACGCCTTCGGCGCCTTCGGCTCGGACGTCACCGTGACGATGGACGCCGCGCTCGGCGGTTTCCACGCGGCCGACACCTGGCGCAACGACATCTGCGGCTCCGGCGGTCTCGTGAAGAAGGGCAGCGGCACGCTGACGCTGGCCGGCGCCAACCGGTACAAGGGCGGCACCACCGTGCAGGCGGGTGTGCTCGCGGCGGGCTCGAAGGAGGCCTTCGGCCGCGGTGATGTGAAGGTGGCGAGCGGCACGCTGCGCACGGGCGACCACACCGTCCGTGTGCGCGGCGGGTACACCCAGGCCGGTGTCCTCGACGTGACGCTGGACCGGGGCGACGACGCCGCCCTCGTGGTGGACAGGCGTGCGGTCCTGGAGAAGGGCAGCAAGCTGGTCGTCCGTTTCGACGCCAAGCAGGCACCGCGTGACGGCAGTACGGTGGCGGTCATCGGGGCGCGGTCCCTGCAGGGCCGGTTCGCCGAGGTCACCGTCGCCGAGGAGGGCTGGACGGCCGAGCAGGTCTTCACGGCCCACGGTGTGTCGGTGCGCCTGCGGAAGAAGTAACTTCCTTCGCGTGCAGGGCTGTTGGGGGGTGGCTGCGGCCACCCCCCAACAGCTGTTCTCACAGGCTCGGCGGCAGTGCCTGCTCCGCCCAGATCGTCTTGCCCGCGCCACTCGGGCGGCTGCCCCAGCGGTCGGTGAGCTGGGCGACGAGCAGCAGGCCGCGGCCGCCCTCGTCGAAGGTGCGGGCCCGGCGCAGATGGGGTGAGGTGCTGCTGGCGTCGGAGACCTCGCAGATGAGGGTGCGGTCGCGGATGAGCCTCAGCTGGATGGGGGCGCCGCCGTAGCGGATGGCGTTGGTGACGAGTTCGCTCACCACGAGTTCGGTGACGAAGACGGCCTCCTCCAGGCCCCAGCGGGTGAGCTGGTCGGTGGCGAGTTTGCGCGCGTTGGAGACCAGCGCCGGGTCGTCGGTCAGGTTCCAGACGGCCACCCGTTCCGCGTCGAGGGCGCGGGTGCGGGCCAGCAGCAGGGCCACGTCGTCGGCGGGGGTGTCGGGCAGGAGGTCCTTGAGCACGCTGTCGCAGGCGCGCTCCAGGCTGTCCATCGGCCCCCGCAGCGTGGCGCACAGGGCGGCGGTGCCGGTGTCGACATCGCGGTCCCGGGCCTCGACCAAGCCGTCGGTGTAGAGGGCGAGGACCGAGCCCTTGGGCACCTCCAACTCCCTTGCCTCGAACGGGAGTCCACCGACGCCGAGCAGCGGTCCGGCGGCCACCTCGATGACCTCGACACTGCCGTCGGGGCGCACCACCACGGGCGGCGGATGTCCGGCGGAGGCCATGGAGCAGGTGCCGGAGACCGGGTCGTAGACCGCGTACAGGCAGGTGGCGCCGATCTCCCCGTCTCCGGCCGCGAGGTGTTCGACGAGGTCGTCGAGGTGGGTGAGGAGTTCGTCGGGCGGCAGATCGACGTCGGCGAGCGCCCACACCGCCGTACGCAGCCGGCCCATGGTGACGGAGGCGTGCAGGCCGTGCCCGACGACGTCGCCGACGACGAGTGCCACCCGGGTCCCGGACAGCGGGATCACGTCGAACCAGTCGCCGCCGACCCCGGCCTGTGACAGCGCCGGTAGATAGCGGGAGGCGAACTCGACGGCCGCCTGCCCGGCCGACGCCTTGGGCAGCAGGCTGCCCTGCAGAGCCAGCGCGGTGGTGCGTTCCCGGGTGTATCTGCGGGCGTTGTCGACACAGACGGCTGCCCGGCTGGACAGTTCCTCGGCGAGGGAGACGTCGTCCTGGTCGAAGGCGTCGGAGGACTCGGGGGTGAGTATGCGGACGAAGACGGCCACGCCGAGGGTGGTGCCGCGGGCGACCAGGGGTACGGCCATGAGGGACAGGTCGTGGTCCTCGGCCTCCCGGAGTTTGGCCGAGCGGGCGTCGTGCCGGGCCAGCCAGGTGTCGAGGTCGTGGTCGCCGGTGCGGGTAAGTACGGCTTCGCCGGTGAGCAGGGCGCGGGCGGGTGGCGAGGAGATGGGGTAGACATCAGCGGCGCCGAGGCCGATCGCCGCTTCCGGGACACCGGGGGTACGCGACTGGTGGGCGGCCCTGCGCAGTTGCACACCGCCGTCCATCGGGACCGTCTCGGGTTCCTCGCCATGGATGACGGACTCCAACAGGTCGACGCTGGCGAAGTCGGCGAGCCGGGGCACGACCAGGTCGGCGAGTTCAACGGCGGTCTGGACGACGTCGAGCTTGGTGCCGATGGACCCGGCGGCCTCGTTGAGGATCGCCAGGCGCTGGCGCGCCCAGAACTGCTCGCTGCTGTCGAACGACACGTTCCCGGTGCCCAGCAGCTCTCCGGCGCGGTTCCGCAGCGGCCACATCTGGGTGGTCCAGGCGTGCATGCGCCGACCCGACGGCGAACGGGTCCAGCTCTCGTAGTGGACCGGCTGTCCGGTCTCCACGACGATCTCCATGTGCCGCAGATAGCCACGGCTGTGCTCGGAGTCCTCCACGGTGTCCATGAAGTAGCGGTGCCGGAACTCCGACTCGGGCTGCCCCATGACCATGCACGCCCAGTCGTTCATCCGCAGATAGTGCTGCCCGGTGTCGAAGACGGACATGGCCATCGACGCCTGTTGGAAGGCCACCTCTCCGAGGCCCCGTTCGTCCCGGTTGGGGTTCGCGCTGACGACGAAGCCGCGCCGGCCGTCCTCGCCCCGCAGGGGGCACATCCGCAGCGCCATCGTCTGCCGCCGCCCGTCCCGGTACCGCAGGGTCACCAGCGCGTCGCCGAACGCCAGCAGCGCGCGTCGGGCGGCCGGGACATCCCCGTCGATCAGCTCCGCCGCGGGTCGCCCGGTCACCTCCTCGGGCGCCCACCCGGTCAGCCGCCGCGCGCCCTCGCTCCACCCCGAGACGAGGCCGTGCGCGTCGACCACCGCCATGGCCTCACCGCCCGGGGCGGCCCAGGACGCACCCGACCCCTTCGTCACCATATGGCAAGGATGGTCCGTTCAGGGCGGGGCAACAACCCGGATACCCCCGTGACGTACGGGGGTCCGGCGCAGCAGCTCGGCTAGAGGGTGGTGCGGGATTCGAGGTCCTGGCGGGTGTCGTTGCCGTAGACGCCGGTCTCGTCGCCGCGGATGCCGTACCAGAGCTGGAAGCGGGCCACGGCTTCCCTCAGGACGACGTCGTACTGGCCCGAGGTGGGGCCGTTGTCGTACACGTTGGGGATGCGGCGCAGCCGTTCCTGGAGTTCCGTGACCTCGGGGCCGGTGTCGCCCTCGCGGAGGGTGCCGGGGCCATCCGGGTCGACGGCGTCGTTCTGGGCCGGGGCGGAGGTCGCGGGTGCCGACGGGGTCGGCGTGGGGGCGGGGGCCTTGACCTCGGTGTCCTTGTCTCCGCCGGGTACGAGGAGGGCGGCGCCGAAGCCGATGAGGGCGGCCGCGCCGACGCTCACGATCACCGCGGCGCGCTTGAGCCCCGTACTGCCGCCGGCCGGGTCCCGGCGCCGCCTCGGCCGCCGCCCGCCGGTGACCACGTCGTCGGCGCCGAAGTCCTCGCCGACCACGACCGGGGGCAGTTCCTCGGTCTCGAGCTCCTCCAGCCGGGGCAGGATCCGCTCGCGCGCCGGGGGCGGAGGCGGCGCCGCGTCCGTCACCGGCGGTACGGCGACGGTCTCGTACTCGTCGTTCGGGGCCGTCGTCCCCTTGTACAGCTCCATCTCACGCAGCAGCTCCGCCAGTGCCTCGGTCCGGCGTCGGCGCATGACGTAGGTGGGCTCGATCGTGCGGCGCTTCGTCGTCTGCCCCGGTTCGGGCGGTATCGACACGCTGATCTCCTTCCGTGCACGCGGTCTCCCGCCATCCCCGTGAGGAGATACGGGAAGTCCGCCCCGGAGGTTCAGCTCACCTCGCGGCCACCGGAGTGGCCGGAAGTACGGCGACGACCTCCCAGCCGGGGCCGTCCTCACGCGAGCGGGCCTGGATACGGCCGCCGAGCCGGGTGGCGCGTTCGGTGAGGCCGACGAGCCCGAAGCCACCGCCCCGGGCCGCCTCCGGGAGCCGGGCACCGCCCCGTCCGTCGTCGCGCACCCAGACCTCGAGGTCGCCGTGGCCGTAGCGGAGCGAGAACGGTGACCTCGGTGGCGTCGGCGGCGTGCCGGCGGACATTGGTCGGGGACTCCTGCACCACACGGAAGGCGGCTGCCTGCACCTCGTGCGGCAGGTCGTCGGGGACGGAGGGGCCGCGGTCCAGCCGGGCCGTGTGTGCGTCGACACCGCCGACGCCGTCGAAGCCGCGCACGGGCTCGGAGATGCCCGCCAGGTCGCCGACCGGGCGCCTGTGCGCGGCATCGACCTGGTCGTCCTCGTGCTCGCGCTGCGCCCCGGCCGTGCGGCGCGTCGAGACCAGCGCCTCGGTGGCCGCACGCTCGATGCCCGCGAGCACGGGGTCCAGCCTCTCGGGTTCGGTGTCGGCCATCATCCGCGCGACCTGGGTCTGCACAAGGATCCCGGTGACGTGGTGGGCCACGAAGTCGTGCAGGTCGGCGGCCATGGCGACCCGCTCGGCGCGGCGGATCTCCGTGACGGCGGCGGTCCGTCGGTGGTCCAGGGTGCGGAGGTAGGCAGACAGCCCCGCCGAGCTGCCGACCAGCAGCAGGAGCACGAACGCGGCCCCGAACGTGCCGCCGTCGTCGGGGTCGAGAGCGAAGTACGGCAGCGTCAGCGCGAGGACGGCGGTGCCGTTGAGCGCTCCGCACACCAGCGCCCAGCGGGGTGGACAGGTACGGACTGCGACACCAGCAGGTACAGCAGCAACACCGCCTCACCGGGGCTGAAGGCCCCCATCCTGCGCGCGCCGACGAGGATCATCACGTACGCGAGGGTCACGAGGGGTGGCAGTCCGGTCCGCACGGCCGGAGCGAGCCATGCGGGCCGCCGCGCGACGGGCCACAGCAGCGCGGCCAGCCCGATGGCCAGAAGGAGCAGCTGCACGGTGAAGACGCACCTCGCCGGCGTCCAGCTGAAGCTTGCCGCCCGGAACCGCGTGGAGATCGCCGCCTGGGCATGGCGGACGGGGCACGCGGGCGACCGCTGACCAGGTTCCGTTTGTGAGGGTTGGGGTGTTTGGGCGAGTGGGTGCCCCCTGTGTCGGTAGCGTGCCCATGTCACTGTTTGTGTGAGCGTGCACCCGGTGCACGAGGGGGGATCCGACCTATGCGGAGCATGCGCGCAGTACTGGCGAGACCGACCGTCGCGTTACTCGCGGGAGCAGGGCTCGTCCTCGCCGGGCCGGGTGCGGCCCGGGCCAGCGACACGGTCGAGATACCGGCGTCCACCGAAGGGGGCATCTCGGCGACCGTGGAGTTCCGCCGAGCCGTTGTTCCCCAGCCCTACAACCCTGATCCCAACGCCTCCTCCGGCGACCGCCAGTGCCAGCTGCGGTACCACCAGTACTGGGCGACCCCGGGCTGCGGCGGCTTCGAGCTCGGCGTCCGGCTGCACAATGTCCGCAGCCAGCCGGGCTACCTCGCCGGACTGAGCAGCGCCGGCGGCTACTTCACCGCCTACGCCGACACAGCCCGCACCTTCGGCTGCCTGCGGCCCGACGGCAGCTTCGACCACAACACGAGCTTCGTCGTCCGCACCGAACAACAGCCGCTGTCGCCGGTGTACTACGAACCGGACAGCAACTGGCTGCTCGGCCAGTTCCGCACCTATCCCGACCGGGACTTCGGCCCGCCGTTCTTCGTCAACTTCCCGGCGGTGGAGGTGAGTTGCCCGGAGGGGACGACGGCGACCCAGTACGGGCTCAAGGTGACGAACGTGAAGGTCGCCATCAACGACCCGAACGTCTTCGGTTCGACGACCTGGAGCACTCCCGGCCCGTTCTACGCCTGAATCGGGAGCTACCCGCCGAGCAGCAGTCGCTCGGCCAGACGGTGGCCCGACCGGGGGGCGGTTCAGGCGAGTTGAGCCTCGGGGCTCCGCCCGCGCCTGCCTGCTCGGGCCACACGTCCGCGTGGCCGGCGTCCGCTGGAGCCTGACGCTCACTTCGTCAGCGTGACGCGGATGCCGACCGTTCCGTCCGTGCCCCGGCGCAGTCGGCTGCCGAGGAGGGTGAGGCGGCCGAGGACGCCGTACTTGCGGGCGATGAGGCGGCGGTAGTGGGCGGAGCCGGTCGCGTCGAGGATCTCGGCGCGGGCGGGGACGGAGTCACCGGTGGGGTTGCCGCGCAGGTCGCAGGGGCCGACGAGGACATCGGCCCGATTGCGGATGCGCTTGACCTTCCAGGAGTCCGCGACCGTCCAGATCCCGAGCGCGTCGCCGTCCCGTACCACCCAGACCGGGGTCGGGACCGCGGTGCCGTTCTTGCGGTAGGTGGTGATCAGCAGGTACTTGCCCGCGGCGAGCGCGTCGAGCGAGGTGACGTCAGCCATGACGGGAGTCTAGGTGTACGGCCGCCGGCGGTGACCGGCGGCCGTACACCCGGGTGACGACGAGGCGGTGTCAGTCGAGCTGGCCGTCGTAGTCGGGGAGCTTGAAGGTGCGCTCGGCGTGGCCGCCGACCAGGTCGGTGGTGTTGTTGCCGACGTTGGCGATGATCGTGTAGCCGTCCGACTCGATGTCCGCGTGTGAGGCGGTCTTGTAGGCGGAGACCTCGGCGAACAGGTCGGGCAGGTCACGCACGTAGAGGCCGTCGACGGGGTAGCCGACGGTCTCCAGGTTCCACTCGGTGATGCCCTCGATGATGCCCGGGCGGGCGGTGACGAAGAAGACGTCCACACCACGGGACTTGGCGTACTTGGCCAGAGCCAGGGAGGGCTTCATCGCCGGGGTGGGCAGCTGGTACCAGGGGGTGTAGTGCGTCTCCAGCGTGGTGTTGTCGATGTCGAAGACGATGGCGAGCTTCTGGCCGGAGGCGTTCGCGGTGCGCTGCTGCACATAGGGCGTCGCCGTGTCGATGACGGCCTTCACGTCCTTCTGCCAGGTCGCGTAGTCGACCTCGGCGGCCGCGGCCGCGCTCACCGCCGCCTGGGCCGGCGCCGCGGCCGCCGGAACGGCGGCGGTCACCGACCCGCCGATACCGAGCACCGCCACCGCGGCGACCGTCGTGACACGGCGTCCCGCACCGCTTCTTGTCATGTTCGTCCCCTTCTCATGTCAAAGCGGCGAGGTTGGTCGAACCGTCGCCGCACTCGTCATGGTCATGCCCATGAGTGGCCGGGAGACTACCTGAAAGTTACTGGTTGGTAGAGGGGTCTCGACGATCGTTCACCGTCTCCGCCGGAGCGCCGTGCGCGATGATGTGCACGGGACAACGAGGCAGGGGGCAGCGCGTGACCCGGAGTCGTACGGATCCGACGGGGGCGGTCGTGGGCGGGCGGACGCTGGAGGTGGCCTGCGACGAGTCGGGGTCGGACGGCGAGAACCTCACCACCGGGAACACCGATGTGTTCGCGCACGGCAGTGTCCTTCTGCCGATGGGGGCGGCCTCCGCGTACGTACAGGAAGTCCGCGACCGTATCCGCTCCCCGGCGGAGGAGTACAAGGCGAACATCCTCCTGCGCGAGAAGCACCGGGCGGTGCTGCAGTGGTACCTCGGCCCGTCCGGGCCGATCCACGGCCATGCCCATGTGCACCTGACGGAGAAGCCGTTCTTCGTCGTGGACCGTGTCGTGGCCCTCCTGACCGACGAGGGTCCGGGTATCGCCGTCGCCCTCCATCGCCAGGGCCGGGCCGTCTTCGGGAGCGAGCGGTGGAGGGAGTTCCTGGAGGTCTCCAACGATCTGCTGCGCACCCGCAAGAACGAGGACGCCGAGTCCCCCGTCGAACCGTTCTTCCGTACGGTGGACGCGCTGCGCCGGGCGCGTTCCGGTGAGCCGGTGGGCGCGATCCTGGACCTGCTGGCCCGGGGCCGGGCCCGGGCCGACGCGCATCGGGCACGGATCCTCGCCGGTCCCGAGCTGTTCCCCGTGCTCAATCCACTGATGCCGGCCATCGTCCACACCTCGGCGTACTGGCGGCGCGCGGGGTTGCCCGTCACGCTGGTGCACGACCGGCAGAACATGCTGACCGAGGAGCGCATCGCGCGGATCGAGGACCGGGCCCGGCTGGCCGGTCTGCGGCTGGTCCCGGCGGGCGAGGATCCGCGGATCCTGCTCGCCGACTTCCTCGCCGGCACCGCGCGCAAGATCGCCTCGGACGAACTCAACGGGCGGGGCGATCCGGAGCTGACCACGCTGCTGCGACCGTACGTCAGCGGCTCCTCCGTGTGGGGCGACGAACGCAGTTGGGCGGCGCTCGGCCCCGACACCGACCGCACCTGGCGGCTGTGAAGATCGCCGAAGTGGCGCCAAAAGCCAACCGCCGGGTCTACATTGCGCGGTGACCCTACATCTCCACAGAAGATCACCGAAGATCCAGGAGCTGATGCCGTGACAGACAACCCGGCAGCCTCGGACCTCCCCTCCTCGTCGTTGAACCGCCGCATCGTCACCACGCGGCCGCACACGGCACGGATCTGGAACTACTGGCTCGGCGGTGGGGACTACTACGAGGTCGACCGGGTGGCCGGGGACGAGATACGCCGGCTGCTTCCGACCATCAGCGACTACGCCCGGGCGGACCGGGAGTTCCTCGGGCGGGCCGTGCGTCATCTGACCGCCGAGGTCGGGATCCGCCAGTTCCTGGACATCGGGACCGGGCTGCCGACGGCGGAGAACACCCACGAGGTCGCCCAGCGCATCGCCCCGGACGCGCGGATCGTCTACGTCGACAACGACCCGCTGGTCCTGGCGCACGCCCGGGCCCTGCTGACGAGCACGCCCGAGGGCCGTACCGACCATGTCGACGAGGATCTGCGCAACGTCGACTCGATCCTCGAACAATCCGCGCGGACCCTTGACTTCAGCCGTCCCGTCGCCCTGCTGCTGCTCGGCGTGGTGATCTTCATCGGCGACGACGAGGACCCGTACGGCATCGTGCGCCGGCTCGTCGACGGCCTGCCCCCGGGCAGTCATCTGGTGCTCTCGCACACCATCACCGCTCCGGGACTGACCGAGGTGGACGCCGCGGTCGCCTGGTGGAACGCGCACGGCACCCCGCGGATCACACAGCGCACCCCGGAGGCGGTCGCCCGATTCTTCGACGGGCTCGACCTTCTCGATCCGGGGGTCGTGTCGTGTTCCCGCTGGCGCCCGGAGACCGGCGGCGGCTCACCGGCGGGAGTGACGGCGGAAGTCGCCATGTACTGCGGGGTGGGAGGCAAGCGCTGATGACGATCGACTGGGTCAGGCTGCAACTGGACGTCACCGACTTCGACCTGGCGCGTTTCCAGCCGTACGTCGACAAGTGCCGTACCTCCGGCATCCGGCTGACGACGCTCTCCGAGCTCGGCGACACCCCGGAGCACCGCCGGGCGCTGTACGAACTCAACCGGGAGTGCTCGGCGGACATCCCGGAGCGCGGCGAGTTCTTCGACTACGACGAGTACCACCGGCTCCGTTTCGAGGTACCCGCCTACGATCCGCGCGGTGTGGTGCTGGCGATCGAAGGTGACCGGTGGATGGGCATGGCGGCGACGTCGGACCGGCGGAAGTCCGGGTTCGTGTTCAACGAGATGACGGGGGTGCGGGCCTGCCACCGGGGCCGGGGCATCTCGGTGGCCATGAAGACCTTCGGCATCGGGTTCGCCGGGATGTGCGGGGTCAGCATGGTCCGTACGCTGCATCATCCCGCCAACGCGAGGGCGATCGCCATGAACCGGACGTTGGGTTTTGTCGACGCCGACTGGTGAACACGCGCCCACGCGCGCACGTATAGGAGGAGGGCGCTCAAGGACCGGACGCCCTCGCGGTGTTGACACCGTGTCGGACGGGGTTCGGGAGCCAGGTAATGAGGCACGCACGACGACGAGTCGTGAAGCGAGTGGCGCGGCTGACAGCCATCGGTGGGGTGCTCTGCGGGGGCCTGATGGTCACGCAGGCGGCGATGGCGACCGAACCCGCCACCTCGCCGCCCGCGGCCCGGAGTTCGGTGCTGGCGGCGTCCGGCACCGGCTCGGGTCTGGTGGAAGAGCTCGGCTCCTCCCGTACGGCGGGCAGCTGGATCGCCGACGACGGCCGACCCGTCGTCGCGGTCACCGACGAGGAGGCGGCGGCCGAGGTCAAGCAGGCCGGCGCTCGCGCCAAGATGGTCGAGTACAGCGGTGAGGACCTGCGGTCCGCCACGGAGGCGCTGCGTTCGGCGCCCCGGGTGTCGGGCACCTCCTGGGCGATCGACCCCGCGTCCAACGAGGTCGTGGTGCGGGCCGACAGCACGGTCTCCGCCAAGGACTGGAAGAAGCTGACGGACCTGGCCGAGGAGATCGGCGGCTCCGTGCGGATGGAGCGCACCGAGGGCGCGTACACGATGCGGCTCAACGGCGCCCAGCCGATCTTCGGCACGGGCGGTCGCTGTTCGATCGGCTTCAATGTGACCGACGGGGAGAACGAGTTCATGCTCACCGCCGGGCACTGCGGTCCCGCGGGTTCCGTGTGGTTCGCGGACAACCAGGGTCAGCAGGAGATCGGCCGGACGATCGAGTCGAACTTCCCCGGCGGTGACTTCTCCCTCGTCCAGTACCTCCAGGACGCGCCGAGCAACTCCTCGAACGTGGTGTCCGTCGGTGACGGCCGCGGGGTGCGGATCACCTCGGTCGGTGCGGCGGCGGTCGGCCAGCGGGTCTTCCGCAGCGGCAGCACCAGCGGCTTCCGCAACGGCGAGGTGACCGGTCTCGACGCCACGGTCAACTATCCCGAGGGCACGGTCAGCGGGCTCATCGAGACCACGGTGTGCGCCGAGCCGGGCGACAGCGGCGGCCCGCTGTTCTCCGAGGGAGTGGCGCTCGGGGTGACCTCGGGCGGAAACGGCGACTGCTCGCAGGGCGGTACGACGTTCTTCCAGCCGCTGACCGAGGCCCTGGAGGAGCTCGACGTCCAGCTCACCGGCCTCCCCCAGGCCGCCCAGCCGACCGCCTCCGCCGGCGCGGCGGACGCCGGCTCCCAGGGCGCCGCGGCACCGGGCACCGTCCAGCCGGGTGCGGTGGAATCGGTGGAGGGATCCGGCGCGTTCTCCGACATCCTCGACCGCCTGGCCGACCCACGGAACGTGGGGCCGGGCCTCCTGGTCATCGCCGGCAGCATGGTCGCCCTGGCGGCAACCCGCTTCATCCGCACGGAACAGGACAGGGCGGCCTATCGCCGCCAGTACTCACAGAGCTGGAGCTAGCGCCCCGTAGGGCCCGCAGCCGGGGAACTACTCGGCTGCGGCCCATTCCAGAACAAGGCGCTCGTACTCGCTGCGCTGCTCCCTGTTCAGCGTCCCCCCGCTCCGGAACCACAGGGCCCGGATCTCCTCGTTGACCTCGGCGGCCGTTCTGATCGGTTCCGTTCTTTCCAGGACGACATCAGGGGTGGTGGACATAGTGTAAACCATATGGCTCCGAACGTGAAGCCGATGTGAGTAAAGATCTCACTTCGGACATTACGGAACGTGAAGCTGATCACTCTGTGTTTACGGCGCCCACGGCGCTCATGACTCCACGGTCCCGAGCACGAGCACCTGAATGGCCAGCACGGCGGCTCCCTGTGCCCAGTCGTGGAAGTCGGAGACCTTGGTCTCCAGCGGCACCGGTGCCGCCAGCGGATGCCGCCCCGCGCGGACGGCCTCGTCCACGGCTTTGCCCGCCACCTCCATGAGACCGACCCCTTCACCGGCAAGCAGGATCTTCTGTGGCATGACGAAGTTGGCGATCTGCGCCACGAGCGTGCCCAGCGCCCGGCCCGCCTCGTCGATGACCCGCGCCGGCAGGGGCTCACCGGCGGCGGCCCCGGCGAGGACCTCCTCGTACGTCGTCCCGCGTCCGGTGGCGGCCTGGACCTGGTAGCGGATGCTGGGGATGCTCAGCAGGGAGACGGCGCTGCCGCGTTCGCCGTCGGGGGTGAGCGGGCCGGTGGGGTCGATGATCCAGTGGCGGCCGAAGCCCCGGTCCTCCTCGGCGCAGGGCACCCGTTTGCCGCCCAGGACCAGCCCGTAGCCGATGCCCGCGCCGATGGTGAGGACGACGAAACGGTCGAGGCCGCGCCCCGCGCCGAACCATGTCTCGGCCTCGACGAGCGCGGCCACGTCGTTCTCGACGACCACCGGCAACCCGGTGCGTTCTTCGACGAGTTCGGCCAAGGGCACGTCCCGCCACTCCAGGAAGGGCGACTCCCCGACCACCGCTCGGCGCTGGACGAGGCCGCCGACGCCGATGCCGATGCCGGCGAGTGAGGGGTGGGTGCGCGCCAGTTCGGCCGCCATCCCGGCGAGCAGATCGGCGACGCACTCCGGCTCATGCGTGGTGAGCGGGCGGTCGTACCGGGTGATGATGTCGCTCCTGAGCGTGGTGACCACGCCGTACACCATGTCCTCGGTGATCTTGAAGCCGATGAAGGTGCGGGACTCGGCGACGATGTCCAGCGGCTGCGAGGGGCGTCCCTGACGGGCTTCGGCCTGACGGGCTTCAGAAGGCGCGGCGCCCTCGGCGGTCTCGATCAGCAGCCCCGACTCGATCAGCGGTTTGGTCAGCCGGGTGAGGCTGCCGGCGGACAGGCCGAGGCGCCGGGCGAGTTCGGTGCGCGAGAGCGGTCCGTGCACGAGCACCTGGATCGCCACCGAGCGTTCCCCGGGACTGAGCGGCAGCCAACTATCGGCGAGAGCGGTCATGGGCGCCAGACTCCCACACAGCGTTTATTTCGGACTGAAAGCAACAAGCCCATCCTAGGCCAGGATCTCACCCTTCAAAAGATGCCCCGCACCCTCTTGACGGCTCAATTCTTTCGTGACGAAAGTAAGTGACCGACGGGCCTTGAGGCAGAGCCTGCCGATAAGGGAGCCACGATGACCATCGCCTCCAACAGTCCACCGATCCGTCGAAGAACAAGACGGGCGCCCGGAAGTGGGTCGCGTATCTGGCCTCCGACAAGTGCCAGACCGTGGTCGGCGCGTACGGGGTCGTCTTCCCGGCCACGCCGGCCGGCACCGAGGCCGCCGTCGCCGGATACGAGAAGAAGGGCATCGACGTCTCGGCCTTCACCGAACCGGTGGCCGACACGGAGAACTTCCGGACCTTCTCCTACCCGATCACCAACTACGCGGCGGACGTCACGGCGCTCATGAAGCCCGCGATGGAGGACATCTACGGCAACAGCGCGCCGGTGAGCGGCCTCGACGAGACCAACGCCCAGATCAACCTGATTCTCGACCAGTGACACAACCCATGACTCGACCAGTGTCTCGATCAGTGAAGGACACCTCTTACATGACGTTCTCCCTCGGCATCGTCGGCGCCGGCCAGTTCTCCGGCCAGTTCGCCACGCTGTTCCAGGCCCACCCGGGTGTCAGTGACGTCTACGTCACCGATCTGCTGCCCGAGCGGGCCGAGCAACTCGCCGCCGCACAGGGACTCGCCG
Source organism: Streptomyces capitiformicae (assembly GCF_002214185.1). Lineage (NCBI taxonomy): Bacteria > Bacillati > Actinomycetota > Actinomycetes > Kitasatosporales > Streptomycetaceae > Streptomyces > Streptomyces capitiformicae. The sequence goes on from NZ_CP022161.1 coordinate 119,681, forward strand.
GTACGTTCCCCTCGTACGAGGCGATGCTGGAGTCGAAGGCGGTGGACGCCGTCGCGATCTTCACCCAGCGCTGGACACACGGGCCGCTGGTGCTCCAGGGCCTGGGCGCCGGCAAGCACGTGTACTCCGCGGTCCCCATGGCGATCACCACGGAGGAGATAGCGGCGATCATCGACGCGGTCCGGGCGACCGGGCTGACGTACATGATGGGTGAGACCAGCCAGTACAACCCGGCGACCGTACACGCCCGCAACCAGATCGCCGAGGGCGCCTTCGGGCGGCTCTTCTACGCCGAGGGCGACTACGTCCACGACATGGATCTGGGGTTCTACGAGGCGTACCAGTACAGCGGCGGCGAGAACTGGAAGGCGACCGCGAGCTATCCGCCGCTGCTGTACCCGACGCACTCGGTGGGCGGGGTGCTCGGGGCCTGGCAGACGCACGCGGTGAGCGTGTCGGCGATCGGGGTGGTCGACGGGCGCGGGGACGGTGTCTTCGACAAGGAGGTCAGCCAGTTCGGCAACGACTTCTCCAACGCGACCGCGCTGTTCGAGGTGGCGGGCGGCGGTTCGTTCCGTACGAACGAGTTCCGGCGGGTGGGCTATCCGTCGCAGATCCGGGAGTCGCGTTTCCGGTTCTTCGGGACGGACGCCAGCATGGAGCAGCTCGCCACGGTGGCGTTGTGGCAGGACAAGAAGGGGGTGAAGGACATCAGCGAGCTCCTTGAGCCCAAGCCCACCTTGTCCCCCGACGACCCCTCACTCCAGCACATCTCGCCGGATCTGCGGGCCGCCTTCACCTCCGGTTCGGCGCCGGTGCACGACCGGTCGCGGCTGCCGCGGGAGTTCGACAACCTGCACAACGGTCACGAGGGCAGCCACCACTTCCTGGTGGACGACTTCGTGACCGCCGTCAACACACGGACCCTGCCGTCGGTGAACGCGTGGGCGGCGGCCCGCTACACCCTGCCGGGCATCGTGGCGCACGAGTCCGCGCGGCAGGGTGGGGTGCGACTGGAGATCCCGGACTTCGGGGACGCGCCCGAGGCGTGACGTTTCACCGCCCTCCGCGAGCCGGGCTCCTGGTTGCGTGTCAGGTGCCCGGCTTGCGGCCGTACACGTAGACGTCGTCGCCCTTCTTCAGCAGCGACCAGTACTTCTTGGCGTCGGTCTTCGTCAGGTTGACGCAGCCACGGGAGCCGGGCGGGTTCCACATGCTGACGGCGGCGGCGTGGAAGGCCTGGCCGCCGTCGAAGAACTGGCTGTACGGCATCGGCACGTCGTAGATCGACGACACGTGGTCGATGTCGCGCCAGTAGATCTTCTTCAGGCCGGTGCGGGTCTCGTAGCCGTCACGGCCGGTACGGACGGGCACGGGTCCGTAGACGAGCTTCTTGCCGTCCTGGATCCAGCTCAGCTGGAGGGTGAGGTTGACGCAGGCTATCCGGCCCTTGTTGGTCGGGCACTTGCCGGCCTTGTTGGGGTTCTTGCCGACGGCCTTCTGCTTGTTCATGAGGTCCATCACGCCCCAGGTGACGGAACCCGCGTAGCCGATGTTCGGTGTGATGCCGTGCTTGGTCTGGAAGGCCTTGATCGCCTTGCAGTCGGCGGCGGACTGCTTGCCGTCGACCGGGCGGCCGAGGAACTTCTCCACCTGCTTCTGGTACGGCCCTGTCTGCGTCGTACAACTCGCCGCCTGCGCGGGCGCGGTGCCCAGCGCGAGCGCGAGCGGTGTCAGCAGGCCGGTGATCGTGAGCGCTACGGCGCCTCTTCTTCCTCTGTCCCCCATGGTCAGCCTTTCCCTCTCCCCTGCATCGGTCGTTGTGTGTACGTAGACAGGCGGCGGGGCTGGGCGGTTGTGGCGTTGCTCGCGTTGAGACAGAACAGTTACACGGCGAGAATTTCGGATATAGAGTTCTCCCCATGAGCAACAGCGATTCCGTAACGCGCGTGGCCCTCAAGAAAATCACCCCTGATGTGTCCGGTGCGATGGGCTCCCTGCACGCCGCCGCCGTTTCCGCGGCGCGGGACGCGAAGGTCGAGCCGGAGATTCTCGAACTGATCCGCATTCGCGCGTCGCAGATCAACGGCTGCGCGTTCTGTCTGGACATGCACACCAAGGACGCCCGCGCCCAGGGCGAGACCGAGCAGCGGATCTACGCGCTCAACGCGTGGGAGGAGACCCCCTTCTTCACCGCCCGCGAGCGCGCCGCACTGGCGTTGACCGAGGCGGTGACGCTGGTCCACGACGGGCATGTCCCGGATTCCGTCTACGCGGCGGCCGCCGAGGTCTTCGACGAGGAGCAGATCGCGGCACTGATCTGGGCTGCCACCGTCATCAACGCGTACAACCGGATCGCCATCGCGACCCGAATGGTTCCGGGGGCTTACCAGCCCGCCCAGAAGTAGACCGGAATCCCTCCGGGAAACTTCCGGAACTTCGGGAACGGATTTCCCTGATTCAGGAACGCCGAATTACGCCGGGCCGTATCGAATGCGGCCCGGCGCTTATCCGTATGCGTATCTGTATCCGTATCTTTTTCTCAGTTGTCGGGGAGCGGCTCCATCAGGCCGTCCAGCCATTCCCGCCATTCCGGAGCGTGGACGGCCGGGCCGGCGGTCATCGGCCGCCCGGTCCAGGCGGCGACCGGCCGGATCCCGTGGAGGGCGTTGACGAGCCACACCTCACGGCCGTCGAGCTCGGCCAGGGAGCGCTCGCGGTGGGCGACGCGGACGCCGATGGTCGCGGCCCGCTCCTGGATGAGCCCCATGGTGACGCCGGCGAGGACGGGGAGGCGTGGCGGCGGCGTACAGAGGGTGTCGTCCTCCCACCACACGATGCTGGAGTTGGCGGACTCCAGGACCAGTCCCGAGGGCGCGATCAGTACGGCCTCGTCGGCGCCGGTGCCGGCCGCCCGTCCCCGCACCCGGGCCAGGACGTCCAGGTCCGGCCCCTTGCGGCGGGGCACGGTACGCGGGTCGGCCTGGCCGGCCGCCCAGACCCGTACGTCCGGGGTGAGGGCCGGCGCGTGCCGGAGCAGCAGCCTCAACTCCAGTGATCCCGCCGCGAGTTCCACGCGGGGGAACCACTCCCCCGTGCGCGGCAGCGCGGTCGTCATGTCCTTCCAGAACTCCACGACCTGTTCCAGAGGCGGTGCTCCGCACTCGCCGCAGCCCCGCAGGAACCGCTCCCGGTGCCGGTCGAAACCGCGCACCCGTCCGTCACGCAACAGCCACGAGTCCGCGACCAGGAGGCGTCCGCTCTGCGCCGGGCCAGGGGTCAGGCCCCGCCCCGGCGACCAGGTCGACAGACCTTCCGCGATGGCCGGTTGTGTCACTCCGTACTCCATCGGTCTTTCCGTTTCAGTACTTGCGGCCCGCGACGGCCGGGGACCCGTGCCGGGGTCCGTAGGGCGCGTGCTCCAGCCAGGCGCCGCAGCGGGGCACGACGGGCGCGAGGGCGGCCGCGGCGCGCTGCTTGACGCGGAGGATACGGCGCCGGGGCCGCAGATGGTCCAGGGCCGTGCCGGCGGCGGCGCTGTTGAACAGGCCCGCCGAGCGCCGGACCGCGGCGAAGGAGGCGACCGCTTCGGGCCTGCCGTCGGCGACGGCTTCGGCAGCGGCGGCCGCGTCCGCGATACCACTGTTCATGCCGCGGGCCCCGAACGGCGGGAAGAGGTGGGCCGCCTCGCCGACGAGCAGCACCCGGCGGTGCGGGTCGGTGAAGGCGGCGGCAACCTTGCGCAGGAAGCGGTACGTGGACACCCACAGGATCCGCTCGCCGTAGCCCTCGCCCACCACCTTCGGCAGCCAGCGCCGTACGGCCTCCTCGGTGCCGTACTCCTGCGCCGCGTCGTCGTCGCGGCACTGGAGGTCGACCTGGAAACCTCCGGTGAACGGCACCCGCATGACGCTGCGGCCGCCGAGGTCCGGGTGCTCGTAGTGGAAGACCCGCTCCAGGGGCAGCTCGGCTCCGGGGATGTCGGCGATGTCCGCGACGACGTGGAAGCCGTCGCCATGGGTGCCCTCCAGGGGGATGCCCAGTTCGCGCCGTACGGCGGAGCGGGCGCCGTCGGCGGCCACGGCGTGGGTGCCCGTCCAGGTACGGCCGTCCTCGTCGGTGAGCCGCACTCCGGTCGGATCGGTGTGCACGCCGGTGATTCTGGCGTCCCACGCGAACTCCACGCCCGCGTCCTGGCAGGCGGCGAGCAGGAAGCGCTCGGTGTCGACCTGGCGGAGGCTGGTGAAGGGCGGAGTGCCGGTGGGCGGGGGGAAGGTGCGGGAGTACACCTCGCGGCCCCGGTACAGGGTCCGCTTGGTCTGCCAGGTCCGGCCGTACGCGGCGATCTCGGCCGCCAGTCCCGGGCGCATCCCTTCGAGGAGTTCCAGGGTCTCGCGGTGGACGAACAGGGCGCGGCTACCCGGGCGTTCGCGGCCCTCGGGGTCGGCTTCGAGCAGGGTGACGGGGAGGTCGTGGGCGCGCAGGGCGAGGGCCGCGGAGAGGCCCACGGGGCCGGCGCCCACGACGAGGACGGGCGAAGTCGTCATGTGCGGGCGCTCTCGGTCAGCATGCGGGTGATCTCGACCCGTTTGACCTTCCAGGTGGAGGTCATGGGCAGCTCCTCGAACCGCCACTGTCGGGGCTCCGCCATGGTCGGCAGGTCGGCGGTGGCCTCCCGCCAGCGCCGCAGGTCCAGGGGGCGTTCGCCGCGTACGCACACCACGGGGACGGGTTCGCGGTCGACGCCGGGCACGATGACGACCTCGCGCAGCTCCTCCAGACGGGACATCAGGGTGTCCTCGACCTCCAGGTTGCTGTGCACGGAGTCGATCTGGTCGATCTCACGGTCGATCAGATAGAGGGCGCCCCAGCGGCTCTGGTAGCCCATGTCGCCCATCTGCCACCAGCCGCCGTCGAGTTGGCGCAGATAGCGCTCGCGGGCGCCGAGGTAGGTGAGGATACGGCCCCGGGTGCGGGCCTCGATCCGGCCGGGGGCGCCGGGGCGGACCCGGCGGCCGTCCTCGTCCGCGACCCGGACGCGGGTGAAGCCCGGGATGCCGATGCCGACCCTGCGGCCGTCGGCGCGGGCGGCGCTGCGGCGCGTGAACCACTGGAAGGCGACCGGGCCGGTCTCGCTCTGCCCGTACAGCTGGATGAGCCACGGCGAGCGCCGCCCGGACGCGTCGAGGAGCCGCTGCACGGTACGCGGGTGGATGGCGTCGAAGGTGGAGCCGTACGAGCGGACGCGGGCCAGCGGCGCCCCGGGGGCGTCCGCCAGTTCCTCCCACAGGACGAAGGTGTTGGGGTGGGTCTCGACGATGCCGGGGCGGTGGCGGGCCAGCAGCGGGCCCACGTTCGCCGGTTCGGGATCGGTGATGAGGACCAGCGGGCTGCCGAAGTGCAGCAGGACACCGAGCAGATGGTAGAAGCGCGAGTGCACGAAGGACATGTGCAGGGCGGCTGTCTCGCCCCGGGTGGGCCAGCCCATCGCCTTCTGCGGGACGAGCCGGTTCCACATCGTGTTCGGGCAGTGCACTGCCAGCTTGGGGAGGCCGGTGGTGCCCGAGCTGTGGGTGATGAGCGAGGGGTCGCGGGGGTGGAGGCGCACGGCGGCCGGGGTCTCGGCGCCGGCGTACTTCCGCAGCGGTTCGGCGCCGGGGGCGTCGTCGACGGAGAGGGTACGGCGTACGAGTCCGGTGAGTTCGACGTCGTTCAGGGGGCCTTCGAGCTTGGCCCGGTCGGTGATCAGCCAGGGCTTGTGGAGGCGTTCGAGGAGCTGACCGACGACGGGGCCCGCGAGGCCGGGCGACAGGAGCACGGGGACGGCGCCGATACGGGAGACCGCGCAGGTCAGCAGCACGATGTCGACGTTGTCCGTCTTGTGGACCACGACCTGCTCGGAGGGGCGCACGCCCGCTTCCCAGAGACGGCCGGAGAGTTCGTCGACCACGTCGGCGAGGACCGGGTAGGTGAGGTCGGTCCCGAGGGCCGGGTTGACGTCGAGAGGGCGGTCCAGGGTGACGAAGACGGGCCCGTGGCGGTCGGCGGCCTCCCTGAGCATCGAGCCCAGGTAGAAGCCGCGCCCGGCGAGTGTTTCCGGCCGGCGAGTGGCCTGATGCTGGTCGCGCATATGGCCAGACCTTTCTGCGGGGGTGGAGGTGTCGGCCATGACTCACCACGCTCCTTGGCGGACGAGGTGACGGCGGAGCTTGCCGGTCGCGGTACGCGGCAACGTGGGGACGAAGCTCACGCTGCGGGGGACCTTGAAGGCGGCCAGCTTGTCGCGGGCCATGCAGATGAGTTCGGCCTCCAGGCCCACGGCGATGGGGGGTACGGGAATGACGAAGGCCCGCAGCTTGCTGGCGCCGCGCTCGTCGGTGACGGCCACGACGGCGACGTCCCGGACCGCCGGGTGGGTGCGCAGCAGGGCCTCCACCTCCAGCGGGGAGACGGTGATGCCGCCGACCATCTCCATGTCGTCGGCCCGGCCCAAGTGCCGATAGGTGCCGTCCGGTTCGCGGCGGGCCCGGTCCCGGGTGTTGAGCCAGCCGCCGACCAGGGCACGCTCGGTCTCCTCGGGCCGGTTGAGGTAGCCGGGGGTCACCGTCGGCCCGCGCACCCAGAGCTCGCCCGCCTCGCCGTCCGGAACCGGGGTGCCCGCGCGGTCGCGGAGTTCGACCTCGAAGCCGGGTACGGGGCGGCCGACCGTGCCGGGGTGGTTGTGGTCGAAGCTGTTGGCGCAGAACGCGTGGCCGGCCTCGGTGGAGCCGATCTGTTCGAGGACGGGGGCGCCGAGCAGCTCCGTGACCTGCTTGCCGAGCCCCGCGGGCATTCCCTCGCCGGCCGACACCGCCGCGCGCACCGAGGCGAAGCAGTCCTCGTGCCCGTTGGCCCGGTCGGTGACGAGGGCGGCGTACGCCGACGGCACCGAGTAGAGCAGGGTCACGCGGTGACGGGCGACGAGTTCGTCCACGACGGCCGGGGTGGGGCGGCGGTCGGTGAGGACCGCGCTGGAGCCGGAGAAGAGGGGGAAGACGAAGGCGTTGCCGAAGCCGTAGGCGAAGTACAGGCGGGAGACGGAGAGGGTGACGTCGTCCTGGGTGATGCGCAGCAGCCTCCGGCCTATCAGGTCGTGGTAGGTCTTGGGGTCGCTGTGGACGTGGACGACTCCCTTGGGGCGGCCTGTCGTTCCGGAGGTGTACTGAATGTAGAGAGGCATGTGGGCGTCGACGGGATGGGCCGTCTTCATGGGCTTGGCCGTGGCACTCAGAGCCATCAGTTGGTCGGCACCGAGGCGCGCCGCTGGGACGGTCGTGGGGACAGCGCGGGTTGTTTGTGGCTGGTCGCGCCCGCGCGGCGGAGCCGCAAATGTCACAGCCCCGCGGCCCTTGACTTCGTGGCCGCCGGCCGGGAAGTGATGGTCCGCGCCCGGTCCTGTCACCCACAGAACTACCTCTGTGTCCTCTGCCATGAACTGGAGTTCGGGTGGGGTGAGTTCGGGGTTGACCAGGACCGCGACCGCGCCCAGGCGGGCGACGGCCAGGAATGTGGTCACCCAGGCGATGGAGTCCGGGAGGGCCAGCAGTACCCGGTCTCCCGGGCGTACTCCATGGTCGGTCAGGACCGTGGCGGCACGGGACGCGAGGTCGTGGATCCCACCGTGGGTGTGGGCGCGGTGGCCCTGGTGGAAGGCCGGGCGGTCGGTCCAGCCGTGGCGTTCGGCGAGTGCGGCGAGGTGGGCCGCGAGGTTGCCGGGGGCGTCGGCGTCGGCGTGGAGCCGGGCGGGCTGGGACGTCGTCATGATTGTCATCGCGTCGGCTCCTCGGTGACGGCCGGGGCCCGGGTGTGCTCGCGGTGGGCCCGCATCAGGGCGGCGGTCTTCAGCAGCATCTCGTCGTACTCGGCGGCCGGGTCGGAGTCGAGGACGATCGCGCCGCCCGCGCCCAGGTGCATACGGCCGCCCTGGAACACGGCGGTGCGGATGACGATGTTGAGGTCGGCGCCGCCGGCGCAGCCGAGATAGCCGAGCGCTCCCGAGTACACGCCGCGGGCCTCGGTCTCCAACTCGTCGATGATCTCCATGGTGCGGAGCTTGGGCGCCCCGGTCATGGATCCGCCCGGGAAGCAGGCCCGGACGCAGTCCACGGCGTCGGTTCCCTCGCGCAGCCTGCCCTCGACGGTGGAGACCAGTTGGTGCACGGTGGCGTAGGTCTCGGTGGCCATGAGGCGCGGGACGCGTACGGTGCCGGTCTTCGACACCCTGCCCAGGTCGTTGCGGAGGAGGTCGACGATCATCAGGTTCTCGGCGCGCGTCTTGGCGTCGCTGGCGAGCTCGTCGCGCAGCCGGTCGTCCTCCTCCGGGGTTCCACCACGTGGTGCGGTGCCCTTGATGGGCTTGGCCTCGGCGAGGCCGTCGCGGGTGATCCGCAGGAAGCGCTCGGGGGACGAGCCCGCGACATCGAGGTCGCCGAACCTGAGGTAGGCCGCGTACGGGGCCGGGTTGATGCGGCGAAGGACCCGGTAGAAGTCGTACGGGTCGTACGGCGCGGGTAACCGCACGGCGTTGGTCAGGCAGACCTCGTAGCTGGTGCCGGCCTTCAGCTCGTCCTGGCAGGCCTCGATGTCGGCGAGGTAGGTGGCGCGGTCGCGGACGAGCCAGGGCTCGGCGGCGCGGGGGTACGGCTCGGCGGAGCACGGGGTGTCCCGGGTCTCCGTGGCCACGAAGGTCAGCTGGGCCGTCGCGGTGTCGAGCCAGTCTGCGGCCTGGCGGGCGGCTGCCGGGGTGTCCTCGGCCAGGCAGACGGCGTAGGTGGCGCCCTCCTCGTGGTCGACGGCGATCAGCCGGTCCGCGAACAGCCAGCAGGCGTCCGGGGTTTCGGCCGTGTGCCGGTTCGGGGAGCCGGTGTCGGCCTTCAACTCGTAGCCGAAGTAGCCGACATAGCCGCCGGTGAAGTCGAAGGGCAGGCTCGACGCGTCGATCTTGCGGCTGGCCAGCTGCCGCTTCAGATAGTCGAAGACGCTCGCCTGGACCTTGCGCGTGGGCCGCCCCTCCCGCTCGATCTCGCACAGGCCGCTGTCGACGTCGTAGCGGACGAACTCGGCGAGCGGACCACTGCCGTCGCCGAAGAACGAGAACCGGGACAGGCCCTCCTCGACACGCGAGCTGTCCAGCCAGAACGCGCGCGGCGCGTCGGCGTACATGCGGGTGAAGGCGGCCTCGGCGTCGACGGCGGTGGCGATCCGGCGGGTGTGCAGCCGGTACGCGGGGCCGGGAGCTCGTCGGGGACGGGGGATCGCGCCGGTGAGGGAGGTGACCGCGGTGTTCTTCGTCCGTGGGCTGCCGGCCCGTTCCGCCGTGAGATTGCGGAAGTTGACCAGCAGGCGGTGGCCGTGGTCGGTGAGGATCGACTCCGGGTGGAACTGCACGCCCCACAGCGGCCGTTCACGGTGGCGCAGGCCCATGAGGACGCCGTCCTCGGACCAGGCCGTGGGCTGCAGGGTCGACGGCAGCGGCTCGCGCACGGACAGCGAGTGGTAGCGGACGACGGTGAAGTTCTGCGGCAGACCGCGGAACAGGTCACGGCCGTCGTGCCGGACGGTCGACAGGTGGCCGTGGCGGGGCCACGGGGCCGACTCGACCTCGGCCCGCTCCCCCACCGCGATGCCCTGGTGGCCCAGGCAGACGCCGAGCACGGGGATCGTGGCCTCGGCGATCACGCGGGCGGCGATACCGAAGTCGCGTGGCTCGGCGGGGTGGCCCGGTCCCGGCGACACCACCACGTTGTCGAATTCCCGCAGCTTTGGCATGTCGTCGGCCGCGGCGTCGTTCAGTACCACCACCGGCTCCTCGCCGTTGACCTCGGCGATCAGCTGGAACAGGTTGTACGTGTACGAGTCGTAATTGTCGATGAGCAGAGTCTTCACCCGCCCACCTCCCTCTGATCGCTCTCGGACCTAGGCGGTCCGTCGTTTGTGCCGGCCGCGCAGCGCCTGCAGCGGCGGATACAGCCACTTCTTCAGAAATCTCTGGAGTCTCGGCATGAGAATCCAGGTGACGATGGCCGTCACGGACAGGCACAACAGAAGTGTACGGAAAAGCGGATTCAGGTCGTTGAGATAGGGAAGAACCGCCAGGTTGAACAGGAGCACGGGTGGGAAAACCGCGCTCATATTCACCAGCCACAGTTTCCATTTCGGGGGCGGGCGCGGGGCGGCCGGCGCCGGCTCCCGGGCGGTCTGGGCGTCGAACCATGCCTTGGAGCCCACCACACTGCGGCGGGCGGTCTCCCGGGCGAGTCCTTCGGCGCGGGCCGCCCACTGGGCGCAGGCCAGCGAGTTCTCCCAGGTCCGGGCCGATTCCTCACTGTCGAAGCGGTAGACCACATGCCACTCCGCCTCTCCGTCGACGAGTACGCCTCCCCCCAGAAAACCCGGCTGCTGCGCGGTCGTACGCAGCGCGGCCCACCCCCAGGAGTGGAAGTCGGCCTCGCGCCCCGGCACCACGTGATACGCGACGGTGACGGTAACGGGATTCCTGCTCACGCCGTCGAATACGCGAAGAACCGCGACCCCGTTCAAATCTTCAACGAACTTTTTCAACTGTCCGTATCGCACCTTTGAGAGGGCTTTCATCCTCCTTGACGGCTTCTGTCGAGAAGAACGCCCAGCAGTACGCCCGGGTAACTTGCTTGGATTCTTTGGAAGCGGTTGCCCGAAGAACGAGAAAAGGCGCACCATCGCAATCCGGCTCCGCTGGAAAGCGCAGGAAGCGAAGGAGAGCCATGTCCAGGTACGACTGGGATATGAATCACGAGGGAATCGACCGGGCTCGCGCCGCGATCGAACCCGTACGGAAAGAAGTGACCGCGCACCCGATCTACCAGCGGATCAACAGCCGCGCGGACATGGCCGTCTTCATGGAGCACCACGTATTCGCCGTGTGGGACTTCATGTCCCTCCTCAAGTCCCTTCAGCGTGATCTGACCTGTGTGGACGTCCCCTGGGTGCCGCGCGGGTCGGAGGTGAGCCGGCGGCTCATCAACGACATCGTCCTCGTCGAGGAGAGCGACGAGTTGGGCGGCGGGTTCACCAGTCACTTCGAGCTGTACCGGTCGGGCATGGGCGAGGCGGGCGCGGACACATCACGTCTCGACACGTTCCTGGGGCTGATCGAGGAGGGCCACGATGTGCCCGCGGCGCTTCGGGTCGCCCAAGTGCCCGCTCCCGCTGCGGACTTCGTCCGTACGACGTTCGGCATCATCTCGGAGCGGCCGTTGCACTGCCGGGCCGCGGCGTTCGCGTTCTCACGGGAAGACCTGATCCCCGATATGTTCGATCAGGTGATCAAGAAGGAGGGGACCGAGCGGTTTCCGCTATTCTGCGACTACCTCGCGCGGCACATCGAGGTGGACGGGGAGGAGCACACGCCGATGGCCATGGCGATGGTCGCGGATCTGTGCGGGGGTGAGGACGTGCGATGGCAGCAGGCCGTCGAGACGGCTGTGGTCGCGCTGGAGGCGAGGTCTCGACTGTGGGACGGCATCACGGAGGCCATGCGGTAAGGGGCCGCGTCGCACCGGAACGCCTCCGCCGCCAGGCGCCGCCCCCGCAGGTCGGCCACCGTCGTCTCGGCCGCGGCCAGGTCCACGTCGGTGACGAGCACTTGGGCGCCCTCCTGTGCGAGCGGCGGTGACGGCGCCGACAACCGCGTGCGGCCCCCGTGATGAGCACCCCGTACCCCTTCGAAGCGTCCCGTCGTCGCAGGCATACGGCGAACGTACGGGGCGCGGCATCGGCGTGACATGCCACGCGATCGCCCAGGCAGCTGCTACGCGATCTTGGAACGGCTACCTTGTGTGCTCATGTCAGCCTTCATCCAGCAACTCCCGGCCCTGATAGGCGTGATCATCGGCGCGCTGGGCTCCTACCTGGTCGTCGTGCGCGGTGAGCGGGTCCGGTTCCGCCAGGAGCAGACCGCCCGCTGGGAGGAGCGGCGGCTCGCGGTGTACGCCGACTACGCACGCGACCTGAAGAAGTCCGTCACCCTGACCTACCGGATCGCCTCCCACCTCGGCAACGATCCGCATCCCCATCCGCTCTCCCCGGAGGAGGCCGCGCCCCTCCTGGCCGAGGCGACGGTCGCCCGGGATCCCTCCGGTGAGGCGCTGATTCTGCTCGGCAGCCCGGAGGTGGTGGAGAGGGCGCGGGCGTGGGTGGTCACGGTGATGGAGATGGAGGAGTTCCTGCGCGGCGAGACCCGCGATCCGGCGGCCTGGCAGGCACTGCTGGACCGGCAGCGCGCCGGGCGGGAGGGGTACTACCGCGCGGTGCGGAAGGACCTGGCGCTCCCGCCCGGCCACTCCGCCCGCTGGTCGTTGCCGGCGTCCGTCAACCGGGGGTGAGCGGCGGCCGGTTCAGCGGTACCCCGTCGTGTCGGCCGGCTTCCCCGCGTCCTGGACCTCGACGAGATAACGCCACGCGTCGGGGCGGCTGCCGTCGAGGTCGGTGAAGCCGTACACCTGGGCGAGGCCGCCGCTGGAGAGGGACTCGCCGTTGAAGCGGGCGACTTCGGGGTCGGCTGCCAGGGCGGCGACGGCGCGGCCGACGTAGCGCGGGGTCTCGGAGATGGCGAAGTGGGGGACGCGGTCGAGGGCGTCGCGCCAGTTGTCCTCGCTGACGTCGTAGTGGTCGAGCATCATCTCCGAGCGCAGCCACCCGGGGGTGAGGGCGACGGCGGTGGCGCCGCGCGGGCCGAGTTCGTGGCCCAGCGCGAACGCCATGCGGAGGACGGAGGACTTGGCGAGGTCGTAGAAGAAGGACACCCGGTAGTTCTCGCGGTTGTAGTCGTCCGTGCCGTCGGTCATCTCGACCACGAGGCCGCCGGGGTTGCGCAGGAGCAGGGGCAGCGCGTGGTGGTTGGTGATGGCGTGCGTCTCGACGGCGAGTCGCAGCAGCCGCAGGCCGTTGTCGAGGTCGTGCTCCCAGACCGGGCTGTCCCATGCGAAGAGCTTCTCGCCGCCCCAGATGTCGTTGACGAGGACATCGAGCCGGCCCTGCTCGTCCGAGATACGGTCCACCAGGGTCCGGACCTGTGACGGTTCGAGATGGTCGGTGGGTACGGGGATGCCCTGGCCGCCCGCCTCGGTGACCAGGTCGGCGGTGTCCTCCAGGGTCTCCGGGCGGTCGTACTCGGAGCGGTGCGCGCGGGTGGTGCGGCCGGTCACATAGACCGTGGCTCCGGCCGCGCCCAGTTCGACGGCGATCCCCCGGCCCGCGCCGCGCGACGCCCCCGCGACCAGGGCGACTTTGCCGTCCAGCGATTTCGTCATGTCCGACCTCCCGTGTGTGTGGCTGCGATCTTCAGGGACGCCTGGTGTGCGTCGGCGTCCACGACACGAGGGTGTCTTGGAAGCCGGACATCTTCTGTCGGGTTTTCGGACCGGGGCCGACTGCCATGCCTTCGCGGCAGTCGGCCCCGGTCGGTACTCAGTGGCCGCGGGCGATCCACTCCTCCAGATGCGGTGCCTCGGCTCCGATCGTCGTGCTGTCGCCGTGGCCGGTGCGGACGACCGTGTCCGGTGGGAGGGCCAGGAGACGGTCGCGGATGGAGTCGATGATGGTCGGGAAGTGGGAGTAGGAGCGGCCGGTGGCGCCGGGGCCGCCGGCGAAGAGGGTGTCGCCGGTGAAGACGGTGCCGAGGCCGGGGTCGTACAGGCAGACGGCGCCCGGGGCGTGGCCGGGGGTGTGCAGGACGGTCAGGTCGGCGCCGGCGGCCTCGATGATCTGGCCGTCGGCCAGCCAGTGGTCGGGCAGGCGGTCGGGGTGGGTCTGCTTCCACAGCGGCAGGTCGTCCGGGTGGAGCCAGATCGGTGCGCCGGTGCGCTCGGCGAGGGCGGGCGCGGCGTCGATGTGGTCGTTGTGGGCGTGGGTGCAGACGATGGCCGACAGCCTGCGGTCGCCGACCGCCTCGGCGATGGCGTCGGCGTCGTGGGCGGCGTCGATGACGATCACCTCGTGGTCGTCGCCGACGAGCCAGACGTTGTTGTCGACGTCCCAGGTGCCGCCGTCGAGGCTGAACTGGCCCGAGGTGACGAGGTGTTCGATGCGCGCGGCCATCAGAGCGTCACCACCGAACGCAGGACGTCGCCGCCGTGCATCCGCTCGAAGGCCTTCTCCACGTCGTCGAGTCCGATGGTCTCGGTGACGAACGCCTCCAGATCCAGTCGGCCCTGGAGGTAGAGGTTGATCAGCATGGGGAAGTCCCGGTCCGGCAGGCAGTCGCCGTACCAACTCGACTTGAGCGCGCCGCCGCGGCCGAAGACGTCCAGCAGCGGCAGTTCCAGTTTCATCTCGGGTGTCGGTACGCCGACGAGGACGACCGTGCCGGCCAGGTCGCGGGCGTAGAAGGCCTGCTTGTACGTCTCGGGGCGGCCGACCGCCTCGATGACGACGTCGGCGCCGAAGCCGCCGGTCAGCTCGCGGATCGCCTCGACCGGGTCGGTGTCCTTGGAGTTGACGGTGTGGGTGGCGCCGATGTTCTTGGCGGTGGTCAGCTTCCGGTCGTCGATGTCCACGGCGATGATCTTCTCGGCGCCGGCCAGCCGGGACCCGGCGATGGCCGCGTCCCCGACGCCGCCGCAGCCGATGACGGCGACGCTGTCGCCCCGGCCCACGTTGCCGGTGTTGATCGCGGCTCCGATACCGGCCATCACCCCGCAGCCCAGCAGTCCGGCGACCGCGGGGGCTGCTGCCGGGTCGACCTTGGTGCACTGCCCGGCGGCGACGAGCGTCTTGTCCGCGAAGGCGCCGATGCCGAGGGCGGGTGACAGTTCCTGTCCGGTCGAGGCGAGGGTCATCTTCTGGGTGGCGTTGTGCGTGGCGAAGCAGTACCAGGGCCGCCCACGTCGGCAGGCCCGGCAATTGCCGCACACCGCACGCCAGTTGAGGATGACGAAATCACCGGGAGCCACGTCCGTGACGCCCGCGCCGACCGCCTCCACCACACCGGCGGCCTCATGGCCGAGCAGGAAGGGGAAGTCGTCGTTGATGCCCCCCTGCTTGTAGTGCAGGTCGGTGTGGCACACCCCGCACGCCTGCACCTGCACCACGGCCTCCCCCGGCCCCGGATCGGGGACGACGATGGTCTCGATCCGCACCGGTTCGTTCCTGCCCGGTGCGATCACGCCGCGTACTTCCTGCGCCATGGTGAACCCTTCCTTCGATCCCAGGTGGACGGTCGCCCGCCCATGGTCACCCTACGGACCGACCAGCCGGTAAGGCCTCCGGCGGGTGCGGAACCGTGGCCGAAAAGGCTGCCACTGGATACCCCCCTAGGTATCCCTGCTACTGTGTCCTACATACCCCCTGGGGTATTTTCGGATCCGAACGAGGAGAGGAGTGCCGCCATGTACTTCGTCGACACCATCGAGGTGCCGGGGCTGGGTAACCGCGGCTATCTGGCGGGCGGCCCGCGCGGCGCCGTGGCGGTCGATCCACCGCGGGACATCGACCGGATGATCACGGCCGCTGCCCGGCGGGACGTGCGGATCGCGTACGTCGTCGAGACGCACGTCCACAACGACTACGTCACCGGCGGCCTGGAGCTCGCCCGGCTGACCGGCGCCGCCTACCTGGTGCCCGCCGCGGCACGGGTGGCCTACCAGCGGGTGCCGGTGCACGACGGCGACACCGTGGAGGTCGAAGCGGGTCTGACGCTGCGCGCCGTGGCCACCCCGGGGCACACCCCGCACCACACCGCGTACGTCCTTCAGGAGGGCGGCCGTGCGGTGGCCGCGTTCACCGGCGGCTCCCTGCTCATCGGCACGGTCGGGCGCCCGGATCTGGTCGAGCCCCGGCTGACCGGCGAGCTGGCCCGCGCCCAGCATGCCTCGGCGCACCGGCTGGCCGAGACGCTGCCGGACGACACCCGGGTCCTGCCGACACACGGCTTCGGCAGCTTCTGTGCCTCCGGGCGGCCGACGGGCGACACCACGACCGTCGGGCACGAGCGGGTCACCAACGAAGCCCTGGTCAAGGACGAGGAGACGTTCGTCGCCGAACTGCTGGCCGCGCTCGACGACGTACCGGCGTACTACACGCACATGGGACCCGCCAACGCGCAGGGGCCCGCCCCGGTGGACCTGACCCCGCCGGCCCTGGCGGATGCCGAGGAGATCGCCGCGCGGCTGGCGGCGGGTGAGTGGGTCGTGGACCTGCGCAACCGGGTCGCGTTCGCCGAGGGGCATGTGGCTGGGACGGTGAACTTCGAGGCGGACGGGCAGCTCGCCACGTATCTCGCCTGGCTGCTGCCGTGGGGCAAGCCGGTGACGCTGCTCGCCGAGTCGGCGGAGCAACTCGCCGATGCCCAGCGAGAGTTGGTGCGGGTCGGCATCGACCGTCCCGCCGCGGCGGCGACCGGCTCACCCGTCGACTGGCTGCGCGAGAGCGAGCGAGCGCGCTCCTTCCCGCGCGGCACCTTCGCCGACCTGGCGAAGGCCTACGGCGACGGGGACGGGGTGGTCGTGCTCGACGTCCGGCGTGACTCCGAGCGTGCGGCGGGGCATATCGCGGGCTCGACACACATCCCGGTGCACCGGCTGCGCGACCGGCTCGGCGAGATACCCGACGGCACCGTGTGGGTGCACTGCGCCGGCGGGATGCGGGCCGGCATCGCCGCCTCGCTGCTCGACGCGGCCGGGCGGAACGTGGTGGCCGTGGACGACGGATTCGCGTCCGCGGCCGAGGCCGGGCTGCCCATGGCGCGCATCACGCCGGTCCGGGCCCACGAACGCACCGGCGCGGACGGCGACGCCGTACTCCTCGATGTCCGTGAGCCGGAGGAATGGGCGGCTGGGCATGCTCCGGCCGCGGTGCACACCCCGTTGTCCGCGCTCACGGCCGGGGCTCCCCTGCCCCGGCACGCCCAGCACCGCCCCCTCGTCGCGATCTGCCGCTCCGGCCGGCGTTCCCAGGAGGCCGCCACCCTGCTCCGGGCCCGCGGCGCGGACGTGGTGGACGTCAGCGGGGGCATGCTGGCGTGGGCGGAGGCGGGGCTGCCCGTGGTCACCGAGGCCTCGCCCGGCACGACCGGTGGCCCGGCGGCGTGAGCACTCTCCTTCTCGCCCTGCTCGCCGGGGGCGTGATCGGGCTGTCGCTCGGAGCGCTGGGCGGTGGGGGCAGTGTGCTCGCGGTGCCCGCGCTGATCTATCTGCTCGGTTTCACCCCGGCCGCGGCGACGACGGCGAGCCTGGTGATCGTCACGGTCACGTCGGCGACCGCACTGGCCGCGCACACCCGGGCGGGGACGGTACGCCTGCGTGGCGGGGCCCTGTTCGCGGCGGCGGGTCTGGCGCCCTCGGTGCTGGGCGGCACGCTGTCCGCGGGTCTGCCGCCCGCCCTGCTGACCGGGGCCTTCGCGGTGGTGGCGGGGCTGGCCGCGTACCGGATGCTGCGGCCCTCGGCCACGCGGCGGGAGGAGTCGACCGTACGGACGAGCCGGGTCGCCCTGTCCGGGGCCGGGCTCGGCGCGGTCACCGGTGTGCTCGGGGTGGGCGGCGGTTTCCTCGCCGTACCGGCCCTGGTGAACGTGGTGCGGCTGCGCATGCGCGACGCCGTGGGCACCAGCCTGCTCGTCATCACGGTGAACTCGCTGGCCGCGCTGGCCGCTCGCGCGGGCGCCGCCGAAAGCCTCGACTGGGCGGTCGTCGCCCCGTTCGCCGGGGCCGCGATCCTCGGCGCCTGGGACGGCAAGCGGCTGGCCGACAAGGTCTCCGGGGACACCCTCCGGCGGATCTTCGCCTGGGTACTGCTGGCGGTGGCCGCGTTCATGCTGGTGGACGCGATGATGTGACCCGGCCGCACCGCCTGGCCCTGGGGACAGCGCGGCCGCGCGCCGGACCCCTCACGCCAGCGACAGGAACAGCTTCTCCAGTCGGGCCCGCATCTGCTCGGTGCTCTCCCCGTTCCGCTCGTTCTTCTGGGCGTCGGTAATGCACTGCTGCAAGCCGGTGGCGATGATCGCGAAGCCCGCCCGGTCGAGGGCGCGCGAGGCGGCCGCGAGTTGGGTGACAACGTCCTCGCAGTCGCGTCCCTCCTCGATCATCTTGATCACTCCTGAGATCTGTCCCTCTGCCCGACGCAGCCGGTTCAGCACCGACTTGAGCTCATCACCTTCGAACTGCAGATCCACTGTCACCCACTCCTCTATATACCCTTGGGGGTATCTTAGCGCCCCCGCACCCACACTCATGAAGGGATCAAGGAACACCATGACCACTCCCCTCACTCCCCGCCCCCTCGACACCCGGCAGGCCCGCGAGCGGCTGCCGCGGCTGACCGTCGTCGATGTCCGTACGCCCGGCGAGTACGCCTCCGGGCATCTGCCCGGCGCCCTGAACGTTCCCCTCGACCAGCTGGAGCGCGCGCTTCCCACGCTGAAGGAGTCGCCGGAGTCCGCCGCCGAGCTGCTGGTCGTGTGTGCGTCGGGGGCCCGGTCCGAGAAGGCGTGCGCGCTGCTCGCCGAGCACGGTATCGCGGCGGCCACCCTCACCGGCGGTACGAGCGCCTGGGCGGCCGCCGGTCATGATCTGCACCGCCCGGCCGGGGGCTCGCGGACCACCTGGGCGATGGAGCGGCAGGTGCGGTTCACCGCCGGTGCGCTCGTCCTCGTCGGGCTGGGCCTCGGCCTGCTGCACCCGGCCTGGCAGTTGCTCTCGGCGGGGATCGCGGGCGGTCTCGTGTTCTCGGCCCTCACCAACACCTGCGGCATGGCCGTGATGTTGGGGAAGCTGCCGCACAACCGCCCGCGCGCCGCTGACCTCGACGCCACGCTGTCCGCGCTCGCCGCCCGCAGAGCGCGGTAGCGGGTACGGGAGTTGCGGGACCGGAGGGCGCCGGCTGCCGATCGAAAAGGCCTTCCCGGCGCTCCTCACCCCCGACGTAGGCTGAAGCTCCGCGCCCCGTCCCCACTCCCCGACCGATCTGCCGAGGAGCTTCGTGAGCACCCCTGAGACCAGAGCCGAACAGCAGCCCGCATGGCGGCAATTGCTCGGCTATGTACGACCCCACCGTTGGGCACTTCTGCTGGGCGCACTGCTGTCCCTCGTCACCGGCGCGACCGGTCTCGCACTGCCCCTGGTGGCCCGCGAGCTGATCGACGACCTCTCGCACGACCGGGCCATCACCTGGGCCCTGGTCCTGATGTCGGTGCTGGTCGTCGGCAACGCGGCGCTGGGCGCGCTGGGTTCGTACGTACTGCGGCGCACGGCGGAGTCGGTGGTGCTCGGTGCGCGGCGCGCGCTGTCGTCGTATCTGCTGCGGCTGCGCATCACGGCGGTCGACCGCACCGAGCCGGGCGACCTGATGGCGCGAATAACCTCCGACACCACCCTGCTGCGCGAGGTCACCACCGACACGCTCGTGGGCCTCGGCACCGGCGGGCTCACGCTGGTCGCGACGGTGGTGCTGATGGGTCTGGTCGACCCGGTGCTGCTGATCGTCACCCTCGGCGTGATTCTCGGCGCGGGCACGGTGTTCGGGGTGATCGTGCCGCGCATCAACCGGGCGAGCCGTGCCGCGCAGGACGCGGTCGGCGCGATGGGCGCCTCGCTGGAGCGGATCCTCGGCGCGCTGCGCACGGTCAAGGCGTCCGGTGCCGAGCACCGCGAGGAGGAGACCATCCACGCGGCGGCCAGGGAGTCGTGGCGGCAGAGCGTACGGGCCGCCAAGTGGTCGGCGGCCGCGGGCAACACGGCCGGGCTGGCCATGCAGATGGCGTTCATCACCGTGCTGGCGGTGGGCGGCGCCCGGGTCGCGACCGGCGCGATCGACGTGGGCACGCTGGTGGCGTTCCTGCTGTACGTCTTCTATCTGATGTCGCCCATTCAGCAGGTCGTGGGCGCGATCACCCAGTACCAGACCGGCGCCGCCGCGCTCGCCCGCATCCAGGAGGCGCTGCGTCTGCCCGCCGAGCCGGCCGCCCGGCCCGCGCCGCTGCCGGCGCCCGACGCGGAACCAGCCGCCCTGGCCTTCGACGACGTCCGTTTCCGCTACGCCGACGACCTTCCGTACGTCCACCACGGGGTGACCTTCGAGGTGCCGGCCCGGGGCATGACGGCGTTCGTGGGGCCCTCGGGCGCGGGCAAGACCACGGTTTTCTCCCTCATCGAGCGGTTCTACGACCCCGAGGCGGGCGTCATCACGGTCGACGGCTGTGATGTCACCGAGTGGGAACTCGCGGAACTGCGGTCGGCGATCGGCTATGTGGAGCAGGACGCGCCCGTGCTGTCCGGCTCCCTGCGCGACAACCTGCTGCTGGGCAACCCGGAGGCCGGCGAGAACGATGTCGCACGGGTGTTGAAGACGACCCGGCTCGACGGTCTGGTCGCCAAGCTCCCGCAGGGGCTTCAGACCCTGGTCGGCCATCGGGGCACCAAGCTCTCCGGCGGTGAGCGTCAGCGCGTCGCCATCGCCCGGGCCCTGCTGCGCCGCCCACGGCTGCTGCTGCTCGACGAGGCGACCAGTCAGCTGGACGCGGTGAACGAGGCGGCGCTGCGGGACACGGTCGCCGATGTGTCCCGTACGACCACGGTGCTGGTCGTCGCCCACCGGCTGTCCACGGTGACGATGGCCGACCGCATCGTCGTCATGGACGCCGGGCGCGTCCGCGCGGTCGGCACCCATCGTGAACTGGTGGCCGCCGACCCGCTGTACGCGGAGTTGGCGGCCACACAGTTCCTGGCGTCCGATCAGAACGGCGATCAGAAGGGGTAGTGCGCCTGCTGGGTGGCGATGGTCAGCCAGCGGGTGTTCGAGAAGGCCTCGATGCCCCAGCGGCCGCCGAACCGCCCGTAGCCGGAGGCCTTCACGCCGCCGAAGGGGGCCTGCGGTTCGTCAGCCACGGACTGGTCGTTGATGTGCACGATCCCGGTGCGGATCCGGCGCGCGACGGCCAGGCCGTGGGTGGCGTTCTCGGTGATGATGCCGCAGGTCAGGCCGTTGTCGGTGTCGTTCGCGATCTCCACGGCGGTGTCGTCGGCGGCGAACGTCTCCAGGACGCAGAGCGGGCCGAAGGACTCCGTGTAGTAGAGGTCGGCGTCCTTGGGGACGTTGGTGAGCACGGTCGCCGGGTGTACGGCGCCCTCCGGCTGTCCGCCCCCGGTGAGCACCGTGGCGCCCTTGGCGACCGCGTCCTTCACCAGAGCCGCGATCCGCTCGGCGGCCGAGGCGCTGACCAGCGGTCCGACCACCGTGTGCGGGTCGTTCGGGTCGCCGGACTGCAGAGTGGAGACCTTGGCGGTGAACTTCTGCGCGAACTCCTCGGCCAGCGACTCGTGGACGAGGATCCGGTCGCCGGACATGCAGATCTGTCCGGCGTTCATGAAGACGCTGAAGGTGACGGCGTCGACCGCGTAGTCCACGTCGGCGTCGTCGAGCACGATGACCGCGTTCTTGCCGCCCAACTCCAGTACGGCGGGCTTGAGATGGCGTGCCGAGAGCTCACCGATGATCCGGCCGACGCCGGTGGAGCCGGTGAAGTTCACCGCCCGCACCCGCGGGTCCGAGACCAGCGCCTCGGCGATCTCCGCCGCGTCCGCGCGGTCGTTGGTGACCACGTTGAGCACGCCGTCGGGCAGCCCCGCCTCCCGGAACACGTCCGCGACCAGCAGCCCGCAGGCGATGGGCGCGTCCTCGCTGGGCTTGACGACGACGGTGTTGCCCGCGGCGAGCGGTGCCGCCACGGCGCGTACGCCGAGGATGACGGGCGCGTTCCAGGGGGCGAACGCGGCGACCACGCCCAGCGGTTCGCGCACCGCGAGGCCCAGCGCGCCCTGTTGCTGGCTGCTGAGCACCTCACCGCGCGGCGCGGTGATCGCGGCCGCCGCCTCACGCAGGATGTTGGCGGCCAGCATCACGTTGAACAGTGCCCAGGGCCGGGTGCCGCCCGCCTCGCGTGCCATGATCTCGGCGACCTGCTCGCCCCGGCCCTCCAGCAGATCGGCGGCCTTGAAGAAGATCGCGCGCCGGGCGAAGGGAGCGAGCGCCGCCCACTCCTCGAACGCCGCGTCGGCGGCGTCCACGGCCCGCCGGACGTCTTCGGGACCTGCCGCCGCGACGGTCGCGTACACCTCCCCGGTGTACGGGTCGAGGTCTTCGGCGGTGCGGCCGGACGTGGCGGGCACGTCCTTGCCACCGATCAACAGGTCACGGGCTATGGCCATGGTGCGGCTTCCTCGGGGTACGTATCGACGACTTGTACGCGGGGTACGCGGGAGAAACGCAATGTGCGGGTTTGTTCGTAAAGTGAAATTCAATTCACGTTACTGTCCCGTGATGTTCTGTCCGGGCGCCGGGGAATGTCAAGAGCCCCGCCCTGTCCCGCCGACTGCGTTTGCCGTGTCCCCTGCGGCGGAGGAGCCTCGAAGGAGAGGACGAAGGAGGTCACCCATGGGCACTGCGGCAAGCCCCGCCTTCGACACCGAAGCGCTGCGCAGGGGCACGGAGCAGGCGAACGCGGCGACACTGCTGTCGCTCTACGCGGACGACGCCGAGATACGCGTCGTGGACCGCAACACCCAGCCCAGCCACCCCAAGGTCATGCACGGGCGGGCCGAGATCGGCGACATGCTCGAAGAGATCTGCAGCCGGGACATGACGCACAAGCTGGAACAGTGCGTCGTCCAGGGCGACCAGGTCGCCTACACCGAGTCCTGCGAGTATCCCGACGGGGTGCGGGTGCTGGCGAGTTCGATGATCTCGCTGCGGGACGGCAAGATCGTCGACCAAACGCTGATCCAGGCCTGGGACGAGGACTCCTAGGTCAACGGTCAGGCGGGTACGCCCAGGTGGTCCAGGAGCCGGTGCATGTCGGCCACCGGGAGACGGGGTTGTGGCCGCCGCCTCCATGGCCATGGCCCGTCACGGGTCGCGCAGCAACTCGTCGATCCGGGCCCGTGACAGCCGGACCACGAAGTCCTCGTGCTCCGCGAGCAGTTCGACGAGGTCGGCCGGGAGCGCCGGGTGGACGGCCGCGCTCCGGCGCAGCCGACGGTGGGCGGAGGCCGTTACAGGCACGCAGGGCGTCCGAGTCGCCGCCGAGTGCCAGGACCCAGCCGAGCGAACGGGGACCGTCCGAGCGCTCGACCGTGTAGTCGACGGCCGCGCGCTGCTCCTCCGTCAGGTCGGGGCGCGCCGGCACCGCCCGTCGTACCCCGTGCTCGGGATCCACGGCGAGCCGTGCCACGAGCTCGGGCGGCAGCGACGGATTACCGGCCAGCGCCTCCGTGGCGTAGGAGTCGTCGAGGTCCATGAGTCGTTCGGCGGTGGCGCGGGGCAGTCGGGCGACCGCGATCACGTCCCGGCGCTCGAAGTCCTCGACGAAGGCAAGGACTTGGTCGGTGCGGAGCTCGTCGGTGCGACAGGCCTGCCGGTCCGCCGCCCGGCGCACGGCGGCGTCGGGGTCGGCGAGCAGCGCCTCGCGCGCGGTCGGATCCAGGGCGTCTCTGACTCGGCACACGGCTTGGCGCACCCAGGGTCCTCGTGACCGGCGTACCCGGCCAGGACACGGTACAGGCCAGTTCCGCTCGCACCCTGCGTTCTGGGTCGTCCAGGAGCCGGGCCCGGTCCGCCGGGGCGGCCCCGGGCTCTGGGCGAACACGCAGCGTGCCCGGAGGCGAAGGCCGCCTTTCGTTCCGCGCGTACGTCACCGCTCGACTCCCCCTGTCGTACCGATCGGTCATCCTGCGGTCGGCCAGGGGCTCTTTCAGGTCATCGCCGTCCCGTTCGCCGGACCCGGCGCCGCTTCGCCGCCATACTGGGCCGCGTGCGGGTAGCGATCATGACGGCCGGCTCCCGGGGCGACGTGGCCCCGTACACGGGGCTGGGACATGGGCTGGTGCGGGCCGGGCACGAGGTCACCCTGGTGACGCACGCCCGCTTCGAGTCCCTCGTCGCGGGGTCGGGGGTCGCGTTCCGTTCCCTGCCGGTGGATCCGCGGGCCGAGCTGGAGTCGGAGCGCGGGCGGGAGTTGCACCGGAGCACGACCGGGGCCGGGAAGCTGCTGCGGGCGGTGCGTATGGCCCGGAGCCTGGTCGGGGGGATGTCTCACGATCTGGAGGTCGCCGCCCGCGCCAGTGACGTACTGCTGCTGGCCGGCACGCTCGCGCCGTTCGGCCACACCCTCGCCCAGGGGCTGTCGATTCCGAGCTTCGGAGTGAACCTCCAACCACTGGCCCCCACAAGGGAGTTCGCGCCGCCGATGACCGGAGTGCGCTCGTGGGGTCCCGTCCTGAACCGGGCGGCCGGGCACGCGGTGAACCTGTCCGTGGAGTGGATCTTCACGGAGGAGATGCGCAGGCTGCGCGCCGCGTACGGGCTCCCGCGCGCCGGCCCGGTCGCCGCCCGGCGGGCCCGCGAGCGTCGGGCCTGGCCGGTGTTCCACGGCTACAGCCCACGAGTGGTGCCGAGGCCGGGCGACTGGCGGGCGGGGCTCGACGTCACCGGGTACTGGTGGTCGTACGACCGCGAGGACCGGCTCCCCTCCCCCCTGCTGGACTTCCTCGACGCCGGGCCTCCTCCGGTCTTCGTGGGCCTGGGCAGCGCCACCGTGCCCGATCCCGAGCGGATGAGCGCCGAGATCGTACGGGCGCTGCGGGCGGCGGGGCTGCGGGGGGTGATCCAGCGGGGTTGGGGCGAACTGCGCGGCGAGGGCGACGACATGTTCACGGTGGGCGAGGTGCCGCACTCCCTGCTCTTCCCCAGGATGGCCGCGGTGGTCCATCACGCGGGCGCCGGCACCACGGGGGCCGGCCTGCGCGCCGGGGTCCCGGCCGTACCCGTCCCCGTCCAGTTCGACGAGGCCTTCTGGGCCGCCCGGCTGGTCGCCCTCGGCGTCTCCCCCGCCGCCGTACCCCTGCGGGGCTTCACCGCGACGGAACTGACGGCGGCCCTGCGCCGAGCGACCGGCGACCCGTCGTACGGCCACCGGGCGCGGGCTCTGGCCGAGGAGTTGCGGGCGGAGGACGGGGTGGCCCCGGTCCTGACGGCGGTGAACGAACTCTCCTGACGGCGACGAACCGGGCTGCCTTACGACGGCGAACCGGTTCCCCTGACGGCGGTGTGCTGCCTCACCCCTGCTCGGGTCGCCACCCCGCCGGGCGGAGTATCCCGAGCAGGAGGTGGACGAGTTCGTCGACCACCTCGTCGAGGGCGGCGTCGACGTAGCCGGCCCGCCAGTCGTGGAGGAGGCCGTTGACGCTGCCGATGAAGGCGGTGGCGGCGAGGCGGTAGTCGCGGGGGACGGCTTCGCCCTGTTCGGCGGCCGCGGCGGCCTCGGCGCAGATGAAGTCGACCCAGCGGGAACGGCGTTCGAGGCGCTGGCGTTCCAGGCGGGGGCTGACGCCGATGATCTCGGTGAAGGTGATGCGCAACCGGCGCGGATCACCGGTGACGTCGGCGGCGTAGGCGTGGGACGCGGCGGTGGCGCGCTCGGCGAGCGGCTGACGGTTCGCCGTGGCGAGGCCGAATCAGGGCGTCCTCGCCACGACGCACAGCCCCCGTACCGGCCGGTCGGCTGTTTGAGCGTCTCTGATTGGCTTAGCGAAACTGAGCTTGCTCAGCGGCTTGAGTCAATCGCCTTCGTGCCCTGGTGCTGTGAACCGGAGCCTCAGCCCGCGTGGCACGTCCCCCCGGACGCTGGTCGGCCGGGCCGTGAGGCCATGCCGAGGAGGGTGCCCGACGTCGCCTGGGCGCCGGGCGTGCACGTCACAATCTGTCACAGGATCACTACGATTCGCTGATCCAACTGTTCATTGCCCGTCCGGCGACTAGGTCGACCCTCGGTTGATTTTGTCGTGTCCCTGGTCTTGTGGTGAAGCACGCCAGTTCCTTACTTTCCAGTAAGTATGCTCTGAACACTGAGGTGTTCAGACTCCCCCCCCGCAGGAGGAATCGACATGCCCCTCTCCCCCGCCCCCCGCCGCCGCAGAACCCGGCACCTGGGCGCCGTCGCCGCCGCGCTCGCGCTGACCGCCTCCGCCGCGGCGACCGCCACCCCGGCGACTGCCGCGGCCGATCTGCGGGAGGTGATGTTCGTGGGCAACAACTGGGACGGCACCGCGGACGTCATCAAGTCGTCGGGGGACTTCGCGAAGATCGGCCGGATCAACGTCATCCCGGACAAGGACGAGCGGATGGCGGAGATCAACGCCAATCCGATCAGGTGGATCGCCTTCATGACGATCCGCAACACCGTGGGCGAGGGTCACGACCAGTTCGTGGACGACATGTACTCCACGCCGGACGGCTCGTCGATGGTCGTCTCCCGCCCGAGCTTCGCCGATGTGGTCTCCATCGACCTGGCCACCGGCGACATCAACTGGCGCTTCCCCGTGTCGGGTTACCGCTCGGACCACATGGCGGTCTCCCCCGACGGCAAGCGGGTCGCGGTGTCCGCGTCGACCGGCAACACCGTGCACGTCCTGGACATCGTCACCGGCCGGCAGCTCGGTTCGTTCAAGACCGGTGACAAGCCGCACGAGAACATCTTCACCGGCGACGGCAAGTACATCTGGAACATGGCGATCGGTGATGTGAACACCCAGACCGACGCGCCCTGGCTGGACTGGACGAAGGGCGACCGCAAGATCACGGTCGTCGACGCCAACACGTTCCAGCAGGTCAAGGTCATCGACATGCGGGACCGGCTCAACGCGATCGGGCTCAACGACTACTCGGACGCGGTCCGGCCCGCCGTGTTCTCCCCGGACGAGACGAAGCTGTACTTCCAGGTGTCGTTCTTCCACGGCTTCTTCGAGTACGACATCGCCACCGACAAGATCACCCGTACCAAGACCCTGTCGAAGAACCCGGCGACCAGTGACGACCGTACGACCTTCGTCAACGACTCGCGGCACCACGGCATCTCGATGAAGCCGGACGGCTCGAAGCTGTGCGTCGCGGGCACGATGGACGACTACGCGACCGTGGTCGACCGTGCGACCCTGCAGGAGGGCCCGCTCGTCACCGTCGCCAAGCCGTACTGGGCGACCGTCAGCGGTGACGGCAAGTCCTGCGTGGTCTCCGAGAGCGGCGCCGACCAGGTCACGGCGATCGACTTCGCCACGGGAAGGAAGACCGTGTCCGTCGCAGTCGGCGACCACCCCCAGCGGGTGCGGCTGGCACAGGTGCCCGCCGACTGGACCGGACCCTCCGACTGACTAGTTGAACTCGGCGGCCAGCCACCCCGACAGCTCCGTCCGCGCCGCGCTCAACCGCGCGGCGGGCGGGGCTGTCGCGCCGTTGGTGACCAGGGCGTAGTGCAGCTTGCCCGAGTCGGCGGCGGTGAGCAGCAGCCGGCGGCTGCCGGTGGCGCCCGGCTCCCTGGCGGCGGCGACGGGTGTCGACGTCGTGTACGCCGGCGGGGCGGCCGTCACCCCGAGGTCGGACACCACCGTCGTGGACGCGGTCGGGAAGGACGCCGGCAGGTGCAGTTCCGTCGGTTCGGTGCTGCCGTCCGAGCGCCAGACCAGCAGGGCGTACTGGCCCGAGCCGACGAGCGAGGAGACGTTCGGCAGTGAGCTGGGCACGGGGTTCCATGTCAGCGTCGTGGAGCCGTCGCGCGAACGGTCCTCGTAGGTGAAGGCGACGGCGCTGCCCGCGGTGGCGCTCGGGTAGATCCGGTCGAGCATCCGGGCGTCCTGGCGGAGCACGGCCGTACCGGAGTCGTCGAGCCGTACGGCCGACAGATCTTCGCCGTTCCAGGCGTCGCCCTCGACCTGCGCCTTGTCGGGGTTGTCGTTCATCAGCTCCTTGTGGCGGCCGTTGTAGATGTCCCACTGCCACTGGGAGCCGGAGAGGACCGGGCCGGAGGACGCCGGTTCGGCCCACCAGTTGGCGCCCTTCACCCGGGAGTCGAGCGCCTGGTACATGGCCTTGTAGACCGTGGGCGCCTTGTCGGAGACCGAGCCGCTGAGCGGGTGCCCGAACTCACTGACGATCGCGGTGGTGCCATTGGCCGTGGCCCGGTCCCGGACGGTACCGAAGTCGGTCACGTACTGGCCGTCCCCCGCCTTGCCCCACATGAAGACGCCGGAGATCGCCTTCTGGTCGTAGAAGTGGGTGTTGAAGACGAACCGCGGTCCGATCGTGCCCGCGTCGAGGAGTCCGCCCTCCTTCTTCTGGAAGTCGAGGTTGGCGTTCCAGAAGAGGTTCGGCTCGACGAAGGCGGGTTTGCTCTGCCAGCCCGCCGCGTCCATCCGCGCGCGGAACTTGACGTAGAACGGCCACAGGACGTCCTTCTCCCACGTCCTGCTGGTCTGCCCCGAGTCGAGGATCCCCGGATGCGGCTCGTTCCACGGGTTGAAGCCGACGACGCCCTGGAACTGGGTGGCGGTGAGGTTCGACTTCACGTACGTCATCGTCTTCTGCGCAGTGTCCAGGAAGGAATCCTGGAGGCCGTAGGCGTTGTGCCAGAAGTCGTACATCGACTCCGTCACGGCCGCGTTGGAGGTGATGTTCTGGCCCCAGAACGGGCAGATGCCGCAGTACTCGTCGGGGTAGTCGCCGAGGTCGACGGCCCACTTGGGGGCGCCGTCGCCGGTGTACCAGCTGTCCGAGTCGAACAGCCAGCGGGAGTAGAGGTCCTGGTGGAAGTCGGGGTAGACCCGGATCCCCGCGTCCAGGAAGGCGCCCATCTGCGCCGTGGCCGCCGCGAGGTACCGGGTGTCCACCTGCCCGCGCACCGGTTCCGCGTACGCCCAGGACAGCAGGAAGCGGACCGAGTTGCCGCCGCCGAGTGCCCTCAGCGCGGTCGCCGACTTCTTGGCGTCGGCGACCGAGGCGAAGGGCAGCCCATTGTTCTCCTTGAGCTTCGTCTCGCCGGAGACGTTGTAGCCACGCAGGACGACCTCGCGGCCGAGGCCGTCCTTGAAGCGGCCGCCTTCGACGGTGAGAGTCGCCGCGGCCTGGGCGTCGAACCAGAGTTCGTCAGTGAGAGCGGAGGCGGGCTGGGTGGGGCCCGCCGTGGTCAGGAAGCCGGTGACGAGTACGAAGACACCGAGCAGACGTGTGCGCAATCTTGACATGTCCACCACATTCGACATGTCCCTACCGTCCCAATGACCAGGCGGGCCGTCAATACCACCTGACTCACGAGTAAGTACCCGTTTTCTCAGGACAGTTCACCTGTCACGGCCGGTTCTTTGCCCGGCTCAGGCGGTGGGGTGGCAGCGGGATGTCGCTGACCACGGCGGACGGCGCCATTCATCCACCGGGAGCGTAGGCATCAGGTGCGGGGCCCCAGCCGGTGGAGTCGTACGTCCGTCAGGTGGCCGTCCGTCACGGTCGCCGTCATGTACGTGCAGTGCGGCTGTCGGCGGCGGTCCGTGGGCGAGCCGGGGTTGAGGAGGCGCAGCCCGGTGTCCGTGGTCGTGTCCCAGGGGATGTGGCTGTGGCCGAAGACCAGGACGTCGGTGTCGGGGAAGCGGTCGGCGCAGCGGCGTTCGCGGCCCTGGGCGGGGCCGGTCTCATGGACGACCGCGAGGCGCAGGCCGGCCAGGTCGGCGTACGCCACTTCGGGGAGGCGGGCGCGCAGGGCGGGGCCGTCGTTGTTGCCGTACACCCCGATCAGGCGTGGGGCACGGCTTTCGAGAAGGTCGAGTGTGGCCTCGTCCACCCAGTCGCCGGCGTGGACGACCACGTCGGCGTGCGGGAGTTCGTCGAGGAGTTGCCCGGGCAGCGCCTTCGCGCGCACCGGCAGGTGGGTGTCGGACATCAGCAGCAGACGCACCCTGTCAGGGTGTCACCCGATGGGGATCTCCGCCCACACCTGTTTGCCGCCGCTCACCGGCACCGTGCCCCAGGCGGTCGACATGGCCTCCACGAGGAGGATGCCACGGCCTCCGGTGGCCTCCCAGCCGATGCTGGTGGGCTTGGCCGGCGTACGGGGTGAGGCGTCGGCGACCGCGACGCGCAGCCGGTCGGCGAGGAGGGTGAGGTCGAGGCGGACCTTGCCGTCGGTGTGTACGAGGGCGTTGGTGACGAGCTCGGAGACAACGAGGAGGACGGTGTCCGCCTCGAAGTCGATGCCCCAGGCGCGCAGGACCCGCTTGGTGTAGCGGCGGGCCTGGCCTACGGCCTGGGGGACGCGCCACACCGTCCAGTTCTCGCGCTGCGGGCGCAGGGCCATGCCGTCGTAGCGCATGAGGAGCAGGGCGACGTCGTCGTCGCGGTTGGCGCTGCGGAGCAGGCTGTCGGCGACGGCGCCGAGGTGGGCGGGGTCGGCGGCGGACAGTCCGTCGGCGAGCTGGTCGAGGCCGTCCTCGACGTCGAGGGCGGCGGACTCGACGAGGCCGTCCGTGGTGAGAGCGAGCACGGTGCCGGGGGCCAGGCGCAGCGGGGTCATGGGGAAGTCGGCCTGCGGGACGACGCCGAGCGGCGGTCCGCCCTCCGACTCGGTGATCTCGGCGGTGCCGTCGGGGTGCCGCAGCACGGGCGGCACATGGCCGGCCCTGACGTACCAGGCGGAGCCCTCCTCCATGTCGATGTCGACGTAGCAGCAGGTGGCGAAGAGGTCGGTCTCCATGTCGACGAGGAGCCGGTTGGCGTGGGAGACGACGACGTCCGGGGGGTGCCCTTCGACCGCGTACGCGCGCAGCGCGGTGCGCATCTGGCCCATGAGGGTGGCGGCGCCGGCGTTGTGGCCCTGGACGTCGCCGATGACGAGGGCGACGTGGTTGTCGGGCAGCGGGATCACGTCGTACCAGTCGCCGCCGACCTCCAGACCGGCGGTGGTGGGCAGGTAGCGGGCGACGGCCACCGCGCCGGGCAGCTGGGGCAGACGGCGTGGGAGGAGGGTGCGCTGGAGCATGCTGACCAGTTCGTGCTCGGCGTCCAGGGCGTGGGCGCGCATCAGTGCCTGGCCGGCGAGGCCCGCGGCGGCGGTGAGCAGGGCGCGCTCGTCGGAGCCGAAGGCGTGGGGGCTGTCCCAGCCGATCAGGCAGGCCCCGGCCATGCGGCCGCCGCCCGGCAGCGGGAGCACGGCGAGGCCGCCGGGGCCGACGTCGGCGAGCGCGGGCTCCAGGGTGGCGCCGGCGGGCCAGATCGCGGCGCGTCCCTCGCGCAGGGCGGCGGCGAGGGTCGGCATGCTGCGCACCGGCGCGTCGGGCCATTCGGAGCGCCACTCGGAGCGCCACACCTCGGGCCAGGCCTCCGGCTGGGGCGGGTCGAGGACGGTGACGACGAGGCGGTCGGCCTCCAGTTCGGCGAGGGCGATCCGGTCGGCCTGGAGCGGTTTGCGCAGGGCGGCGACCACGGCCTGGCTGACGTCGCGCACGGTGCCCGCCCTGGCCAGGGCGGCGGCGAGGCGCTGGATGCGGGCCACGTCGTTGAGGCCGGAGCGCACGCTGGCGGCGTCGGCGACGGCGCCGACCAACCGGTCGGGGCGGCCCTCGCCGCCGGGGACCAGACGGGCACGCAGCCACAGCCACCGCTGTTCGCCGGAGGGCTGGCGGATCCGGAACTCCAGTTCGCGGTCACCGACGTACATGTGGTCCGCCTCCACGACGGACATCAGCGCCGGCAGGTCCTCGGGCACGGTGAGGGCCATCAGGGTCTCGACCCGGCCGTCGAAGTCGTCGGGGCCGATGCCGAACAGTTCCAGCAGTTCGGGGGCGACCTCGATGCGCCCGGTGTCCATGGCGTACTCGAACGAGGCTCCGACCCCGGCGGGCGGGGCCGGGGCGGCCTGGGCGACGGCCTCGGTGAGGAGTCCGAGGCACTCCCGGTCCTCGGTGTCGAAGCCGTCCGTGCCGTCGCTGACGGCCACCAGACAGCCCCGCTCGCGCAGCGGCAGCACGGCCAGCGAGAACTCCTTGGCGTGCGAGCGGCGTACGTCGGCGTCCTGGAGGAGGTCCGCGGAGCCGAGCCAGCGCGGCTGCCCGGAGCGGCACGCCTCGGCGACCGGGGCGGTGCCGGAGGCCGGGTAGCTGTCGCGCAGCCCGTACAGGTTCCTCGGTACGCCGGCCGACGCGACCAGCGACAGCAGATCGCCGTCGCCGTCGGGGGTGTACACGACGGCGACCGTCGCATCCGTGAAGACGAGTACCTGTTCGAGGACAGCGTGCAGCCGATCGTGCGGATCGAGCTCGTCGGCGACGGCCTCGAGGGCGAGTTCGGCACGCTGTGTCCTCGCTCCGCGCTGCGCCGCACCCTCACTCACCACGTCGCAATTACAGCGCTTCCCAGCCACTCGCGCAGCCCCTGCGACCATTCCGTGGTGATCGGGGCGCGTCTTCGGTGCGGTACGAGGCGTACGCGCTCGCCGGCAGGGACTTCCACGAGACACCGGACCGGCTGTCGGCCGGCGAACGCGCCGGGGCGGCCGTACCCGGCCAGGAGACGGCCCGGCGGGAGGTTTCCGAGGAAGGTGCATGCCTCCGCCACCAGGGCGAAGGCGGACCGGATCGGGCCCACCGTACGGGACTACTGCGTGCCGCGGCTGATCCCGTTCAAGTCCGCTCCCGGCTTTGGCCGCGCTGGAACGGCTCGCGGGGCTGGGTAGCGGGGCTCGGCCCCCGCCCAGTGCTCGCCGTGCGTACCGGGCCGTCAGGGGGGAGCCTTGACCCGGGGGCCGTCGTGCCGCCGTGGGAGGAGGTGGTCGGGCATGTCCGACGTGTACGCGTCCCGGGGGCGGACCACCGTCGAGACGGCACGCCTGGGCCATCCGATGCTGTCGCTGGCCCTGGCCGCGATGATGGACGACGTCGACGCGCACTCCGGCGCCGTGTATCTGCTGACAGCCGACGAGCCGGTGCTGGAGATGGCGGTCATGGCGGGGCTGCCGAGATCGTTCGCCGCGCCGTGGGAGCGGGTGGGACTGAGCACTCCGGTCCCGGTCGCCGAGGCCGTACGGGACCGGCGGCTCGTATGGGTGAACGGCGAGGAGCAGATGGCCCGCCGCTACCCCCGTATCGCCGTGGTCCTGCCCTACCCCTTCGCCCTGGCCGCCCTGCCGGTGGCGACCCGCGACACCACCTACGGCGCCGTCTTCCTCACCTGGCCCGGCTCGCACCCGCCGGAGCTCAGCGACCGTGAGCGGGACCATCTCACCTCGGCCTGCGACCGGCTCGCGAAACGGCTGCGGCGCGCGGAGGAGGAGGGCCGGCCGGTACTGCCGGAACCGGACCTGTCGGCGCCGTCGGCGACCACCGTCGCCGGGACGCTCGGCACGGTGGAGGCGGCGCGGATGGTGGCGCGGCTGCCGTACGGGATGTGCGCGCTCGATCTGCACGGGCGGATCTCCTTCGCCAACGCGGCGACCGCCGAACTGCTCGGCATCCCCGTCAGCGGGCTGCTCGGCACCCAGCTGTGGGCGTCCGTGCCCTGGCTGAACGATCCCTCGTACGAGGACCGGTACCGGGCCGCGCTGATGAGTCAGCACGTCACGTCGTTCGTGGCGCTCAAGCCGCCGAACGACTGGCTGTCGTTCCGGCTGTACCCGGGCACGAACGGGCTGAGCGTTCGCATCTCCCGGGCCCGGGCGGTCGCCGAGATGGAGGGCGCCGCGCGTCGGGATGACGACGAGCCGGGCCGCCTGGTGACCATCAACCATGTCCTGGCGCTGGCCAGCGCGCTCACCGAGGCGGTGGGGGTGCAGGACATGGTGGAGCTGGTCGCCAACGAGATCGTCCCGGCCATCGGCGCGCAGGCACTGCTGATGCTCGGTTCGCGGGCGGGGCGGCTGCATGTGCTGGGGCACCGCGGTTACGCGGATCCGCGCCTCGTGGAAGGCTTCGACGGTATGCCGCTCACCGCGCAGACCCCCGGCGCGCATGTCCTGAGCAGCGGGGTGCCCGCCTTCTTCGAGAGCCGACAGCAGTTGGAGCACCTGTATCCGATGCAGCGGACGACCCGGGACGGCCTGGGCGCCTGGGCGTATCTGCCGCTCATCGCCCAGGGGCGGCCGGTCGGCACCTGTGTGCTCGGGTACGCGGAACCGCATCCGTTCCCGGCGGACGAGCGTGCGGTGCTGACCAGCCTCAGCGGGCTCATCTCCCAGGCCCTGGAGCGCGCCCTGCTGTACGACGCCAAGCACCAGCTCGCCCACGGGCTGCAGGCCGCGCTGCTTCCGCACTCGCTGCCGTCGATCCCCGGCATCGAGTCGGCCTCCCGCTATCTGCCGGCGACCCGGGGCATGGACATCGGCGGCGACTTCTTCGACCTCGTGCTCTCGCACGGGCGGGCCTCGGCCGTGATCGGCGACGTACAGGGGCACAACGTGACGGCGGCGGGGCTGATGGGGCAGATCCGTACGGCCGTACGCGCGTACACGACCGTCGGTCAGGCGCCGCAGGACGTGATGAGCAGTACCAACCGGCTGCTGATCGACCTCGGCTCCGAGTTGTTCGCCAGCTGTCTGTACCTGCGGCTCGACCCGGAGCACGGGATGGCCGTCATGGCGCGGGCCGGGCATCCACCGCCGTTGCTGCGCAGACCGGACGGGAAGGTGAAGGTGCTGGACCTCGCGGGTGGGCCGCTTCTGGGGATCGACGCGGACGCGGTGTATCCGACGACCGAGGTGGCGCTGGGCGAGGGTTCCCTGCTGGCCCTCTACACGGATGGGTTGATCGAGTCGCCCGGGGTGGACATCGAGGATGCGCTGGCCGACCTCGGGGAGCGGCTCGCCTCCGTCGGGGAGCAGGCGTTGGATGCGGTCGCCGATGAGTTGGTCCGGGAGACGGAGACCGCGCAGGAGCGGCTGGACGACGTGGCCCTGCTTCTGTTGCGGGCGGCGAAGGTCGGGTGACTCCTGCCGGGGCGCCGACGCCCCCTGGGGGGTGTGGTGAAAGCCCCGCACAGCACCCCTGAAACGCACCGGTCCGACCCTCCCGCCGGAGGGCCGGACCGAGTTCCACTCACCGGCCGGAACCGCTGTGGTGTGGTCGGTGGGTGGGTCGTGGGATCGACGGTGCGGTATCAGTGGCCGCTGAGCCCGGAACCGTCGTCCACCACGTCTTCGCGGGTGTCGGCCTAGTGCTCGACGACGCCCTGCTCGTGCTCCGCGCCGGCCTCTTCACCGGCACCGGCAGCGGCGGCTTCCTCACCGGCACCGGCGGCGGCGGCTTCCTCACCCGCGCCGGCCTCGCCACCGGCACCGGCCGCGGCGGCCTCGCCACCCGCACCCGCGGCGCCGGCCTCGTCACCAGCACCCGCAGCGGCGGCTTCCTCACCGGCACCGGCGGCGGCGGCTTCCTCACCCGCGCCGGCCTCGCCACCGGCACCAGCGGCGGCGGCCTCGTCACCGGCACCGCCCGCGGCTTCCTCACCGGCGCCCGCGCCGCCGTCGCCGAGGGTGGCGCCGACCGCGGCCAGGGCGGTGGTGACCGGCTGGAAGAAGGTCTCGCCGCCGACGGTGCAGTCGCCACTGCCGCCGGAGGTCAGGCCGATGGCCTGGCCGTCCTGGGTGAACAGCGAGCCGCCGCTGTCGCCGGGCTCGGCGCAGACGTTGGTCTGGATGAGGCCGGTGACCGTGCCCTCCGGGTAGTTCACCGTCGCGTCGAGGCCGGTGACCTGGCCGTCGGCGAGACCGGTGGTGCTGCCCATGCGGAACACCTGGAGACCGACCGTGGCCTCGCCGGCCGCGTTGATGTCGACCGTCTCGCCGTTGCCGAGGTCGACGGTGCTCGCCGCCTGGGTCGCCGGGTCGTTGTAGTTGACCAGCGCGAAGTCACCGTCGCCGGGGAACGTGGCGGTCGCCGCGTCGACCGTGCCGATCGGGGCGCCACCCTCCTCCTCGGACCACTCGGCCTCCGCGACACCGCAGTGACCGGCGGTCAGGAACGCGGGCGCCCCTTGGGCGTTGACGACGTTGAAGCCTGCGGAGCAGCGCGCGCCGCCGCCGAAGATGGCGTCGCCGCCCTCCAGGAAGGTCTTGAAGGTGCCGGCGGACTTCTTGATCTCCGCCATGCCCGAGCCGAGCGACTTGACCGTCGACTCGATGGTGTCCCAGTTCTCACCGGTGACCGTGGAGTCGGCGGTGACCTGGAGCTTGTTCGTACGGGGGTCGATCGCCCAGGCGGTGCCGGGGATGCTCGCCTTCTCCTTCAGCGTCGCCGCGCCGGCCTTGAGCTCGGACCAGCTGTTCTCGACCTCCTGGACCTTCGCACCGGCCTCCTGGGCCTGGATGATCACATTGTTGTCGTCGCCGTCGATCTCGATGCCGTCGATGACCTGAATGATGAGCTGCTGCTCACTCGAGTTGTAATACGCGCCTGCGAACGCTTCACCGAGCGCTTCCCGGAGTTGGGAGGCGAGGTCCGAGGCGTCACTCGCGGCGAGCGTCTTCGGGGCCGCCTGGTTGGACTCCGTCTGGGACGCCATGGCGTTCGGCAGGATGAGGGCCGCCGCTCCGAGTGCCGCCACGCCGCCTGCCGCTATAAAGGCCTTACGCTTGGTGGCTCGTTTGTGACTCAACTCTTGACCTCCTGGGGGCGGGGTCCGTGCCGCCGTCGGCGGGTGAACTGGGGGCGCCTGGTTGCCAGTTGGTACGGATGCTTCCGATGGGGTGTTCAACGCCTCGGAAAAAGTTTCCGATCTTCCGCTTCGCAAAGTGCGGTTCGGGTGGCATTTCACGACTTCCCACCCGCGTTCCCCGGCCCGAATCCCTGGGAACGATGCCGGCATGACTCTCACACCCGCCGAAGCCGACAAGATCCTCGCCACCAACTTCGCCCCTTGGGTACTCGACCTCGGCCTCACCGCCGTGGAGTTGGACGAGCGACGCGCGGTCCTGCGCCTGCCGTGGTGCGACCGGCTCGCACGCGAGGGCGGCGCCCTGTCGGGGCAGGCGTTGATGGCCGCGGCGGACACGGCGACGGTGATCGCGGTGTCGGCGGCGCGCGGTTCCTTCGTACCGATGACCACGGTTCAGCAGTCGACCAGCTTCCAGCGAGCGGTCACGGGTGAGGACGTACTCGTCGAGGCGGTCCTCACCAAGCTCGGGCGCCGGATGGCTTTCGCCGACATCGCGATGACGACCGGGAGTTCGGGGGAGCTCGCGGCCCGGGCGAGCACGGTTTACGCGCTTCTGGGGTGACGACAGGGCGCTCCTGTGACAACTGAGCGCAATACGTCAAGCGAGCAGACACGATCCGCTACCGATCGGTAGCCGTCCGTTCCCGTTCCCGATCGAAAAACCGGCTCCGGCGAATCTCCACATCGAATACCCAGTCAGGTCACGGCGCACCAAGGATCTGCACGGCCGGCGCCACCGCGCCGCGCCTTTGAGGCGGGACTGTCCAGTTCGTTTTCCGGTTGGCAACGAGCGGGCTGCGACGATGCGGCGCCCGGTGTGAAGAACTTGGCACCGCCGCGTGCGCAGGCCTGCACGGATGAGCCCTCATGGTCATCAAGTTCCCTGGTGAGAGGCTCTGTTGATTGGATGTGCGCCCCGGATCTCTGCTTTGATCCATCGCACCGCGGGGGCCGCCAAGCTCTCGGAGACGAGAAGTGGGCACCCACGTGTGCGGCCGTCGTTCTGTCCCCAGAAGGGGGCCGCTCCCCCCCCTTATGAAGAGCTATACGAAGGGAAGTTCCATCATGAACTCCACCCCCCAGGTTGAGACCGCCGAGCTGTCGGACGCCGCCCTCGACGCCGTCTCCGGCGGCCTGCAGGTCAACGCTCTCGGCACCGTCACCGGCCTGGTGGACGGCGTCGCCCCGGTCTCCGGCCTGGTCAACACGGCCGTCACCACGGTCGAGGGTGCCACCGGCCTGAGCACCGCCCCGGTCACGAGCCTGGTCGCCGGTCTCTGATCGAGCCCCAGTGCCGCTGAGTCCCGGAACCGCCTGACGGTTCCGGGGCTCTCGGATGCCCGGACACCATCGGGCGCCCCGAAAGTCCTTTCGTCTCACATCGCGCAGGTGAGGGAAGTCCCGTGCAGTTCCGCCAACAGGCCCTCGCCAAGCTCCAGTCACCGGAGGAGCTCGACCTTCCGGTGCGCTTCGCCCGCCCCCAGGGCTGGCTGGTGCTGTCCATCACGGTGGTCGCCATGGCCGCCGCGTCCGTGTGGGCCGTCACCGGTTCGGTGACCTCCACGGTCAGCGCGCCCGCCATCCTCACCCACGGGCAGGGCAGTTACATCCTGCAGAGCCCCGTCGCCGGCCAGGTCACCGCCGTACTCGCGAAGCAGGGCGAGCGGCTGCCCGCCAAGGCACCGGTCCTGAAGGTCGCCACCGCCGAGGGCGAGACGGTCGTACGTTCCGTCGCCGCGGGCCGGGTCTCCGCGCTCGCCGCCACGATCGGCCAGATCATCCAGACCGGCGCCGATGTCGCCGCGATCGAGAAGGTCGCCGACGCCGACGACCCGCTGTACGCCACGGTGTACGTCCCGGCCGAGAACGCCGCCTCCATCCCGAAGAACGCCGAAGTCGACCTCACCGTCCAGTCGGCGCCCACCCAGAGCTACGGTGTGCTGCGCGGTCATGTGAAGAAGGTGGACCGCACCGCCCAGACACCGCAGTCGATCGGCGCGTTCCTCGGTGACAGCCAGCTCGGCGAGCAGTTCACCAGGAAGGGCCGGCCGGTGGCCGTCACCGTACGCCTGGACCGCAAGGCGTCGACCGAGTCCGGCTACAAGTGGTCCTCGCAGGACGGGCCGCCCTTCGAGCTGTCCTCCATGACCATGGCCACGGGTTCGATCCGCATGGCCGACGAGCGTCCGATCGATTGGCTGCTCCCGTGACCCCACCGCAGGACACCGCGCCGCCGTCGGGGCACGGCAGGCGCAAGGCGGCGGCGAAGAAGCGCCCGGTGCCCAGGAGCAGGCAGCGGACCGTCCGTACGCCCACCGTCCTCCAGATGGAGGCCGTGGAGTGCGGTGCCGCCTCCCTCGCCATGGTTCTCGGCCACTACGGGCGGCACATCCCGCTGGAGGAGCTGCGCATCGCCTGCGGTGTCTCCCGGGACGGCTCGCGCGCGAGCAACCTCCTGAAGGCGGCCCGCGGTTACGGCCTGACCGCCAAGGGCATGCAGATGGACGTGGCCGCCCTCGCGGAGGTGAAGGGTCCGGCCATCCTGTTCTGGGAGTTCAACCACTACGTCGTCTACGACGGGATGGGGCGCCGCTTCGGCCGGCGCGGCGTGCACATCAACGACCCCGGCAAGGGCCGCCGGTTCGTGCCGATGGAGGACTTCGACGCGAGCTTCACCGGTGTCGTCCTCGTCATGGAGCCCGGCGCCGACTTCGAGAGGGGCGGCCGCAAGCCCGGCGTCCTCGGCGCCATGCCGGCCCGGATGCGCGGCACCTCCGGCACCCTGCCCGCCGCCGTCCTCGCGAGCCTGCTCCTTGTGGCGGTCGGCGCGGCGGTACCCGCGCTGAGCCGCACGTACATCGACATGTTCCTGATCGGCGGCCAGACCTCGCTGCTGGGCGTGCTGTTCGCGTCGATGGGCGCGTGCGTGCTGCTGACGGTCCTGCTGACCTGGCTGCAACAGGCCAACCTGCTGCGCGGCCGTCTGATCTCCTCCACCCTCTCCAGCGCCCGCTTCCTCAGGCATCTCCTCCGCCTGCCCGTCACCTTCTTCTCCCAGCGCAGCCCCGCCGACCTCGTCCAGCGGCTCCAGTCCAACGACGTGGTCGCCGAGACCCTGGCCCGCGACCTCGCGGCGGCCGGTGTGGACGCGGTCGTCGTCGTCCTCTACGCCGTACTCCTCTATACGTACGATCCGCAGCTCACCTTCGTCGGCATCGCGGTGGCGCTGCTGAACGTGGTGGCGATGCGGGTGGTGATCCGGCTGCGCGCGACCCGTACGGCGAAACTGCGCGCCGACAGCGCACGGCTCACCAACACGGCGTACACCGGCCTGCAGTTGATCGAGACGATGAAGGCGACCGGCGGCGAGGAGGGCTACTTCCGCAAGTGGGCGGGCCAGCACGCCACCACGCTGGAGGAGCAGCAGCGCCTCGGCGTGCCGAGCGCGTGGCTGGGCGTGGTCGCGCCGACGCTCGCCACGCTCAACAGCGCGCTCATCCTCTGGATCGGAGGCATGCGCGCGGTCGAGGGCCACATATCCGTCGGCCTCCTGGTCGCCTTCCAGTCGCTGGTCACCCGCTTCACCGCGCCGATCACCCGCCTCAACGGCGTCGCGGGCCGCATCCAGGACTTCGCGGCGGACGTCGCCCGGCTGAAGGACGTCGAGAACTTCCAGGCGGACCCGCTGTACACCCGCCCGGACGCCGGCGAGTCCACCCGCCGACTGCACGGCCACGTCGAGCTGGAGAACATCACCTTCGGCTACAGCCCCCTCGACAAACCCCTGCTCACGGGCTTCGACCTCACCGTCGGCCCAGGTCAGCAGGTGGCTCTGGTCGGCGGCTCGGGCAGCGGCAAGTCGACGGTGTCGAGGCTGATCTCGGGCCTGTACACCCCCTGGGAGGGCGTGATCCGCATCGACGGCCGACGACTTGAGGACATCCCGCGCGGCGCGCTCGCCACCTCCGTCTCCTTCGTCGACCAGGAGGTCTTCCTCTTCGAGGGCACGGTCCGCGACAACGTGGCCCTGTGGGACCCGTCGATCCCGGACGAGGCCGTGGTCGAGGCGCTGCGGGACGCCGCCCTGTACGACGTCGTCACCCGTCGCCCGGGCGGTATCAACAGCAGGGTCGAGCAGGACGGCCGCAACTTCTCCGGCGGGCAGCGCCAACGTCTGGAGATCGCCCGGGCTTTGGTGCGCAGGCCCAGCATCCTCGTCCTGGACGAGGTGACGAGCGCGCTCGACGCCGAGACCGAGCTGGTCGTCATGGACAACCTGCGCAAGCGCGGCTGCGCCTGTGTGGTGATCGCCCACCGGCTCAGCACGGTCCGCGACAGCGACGAGATCGTCGTCCTGCAGCACGGCACGATCGTGGAACGCGGCCGGCACGAGGAGCTGGTGGCACGCGGCGGCGCGTACGCCCAACTGGTCAGGGAGCGGTGAGATGACCTCCGTACACGACAGCCACGGGGGCCAGGATGTCCAGGGAAGCCAGGTGAACCACGGGGGCGACCTCGTCCTCGGCGCGCTCGGCGCCATGGGCACACCCCTCGACTGCACCGGCTACACCCGCCTCGACCTCGAAGGCCCGCAGGTGCTGTGGCTGGTGGTCTCCGGCGCCCTGGACCTGTTCGCGGTCGACGCCGAGCAGCAGGGCCACTGGCACCACCTCGGCCGCCTGGAAGCGGGCTCGCTGTTGCTCGGCCCGGTCGCCGGGCCGCAACACACCCTGGTCGCACGCCCGTTGCGGGACTGCGTGGTGCGCCGCATCGGGCTGCGCGAGCTGTACCAGCCGGTGAACACCGAGACCTGGTCGTACGACGAATGGGGCAACCCCCAGCTCGTACCCCCGCAGACGAGCCCGCTGGAGTACGCCCTCGCCCTGGGCGTCGGCCGTGGTCTGTCCATCCTCTTCCAGGCGCCGATGGCCACCGAGCAGGCGGCCGCGCTCACCGACGACGACGTGTTCTGGATGCAGGTGCCGCCCGGCAGCGTCCAGTACGGCTCGCTGTACGGCGCGGAGGCGGCGGCCGACCTGCTGATGGACCCCGGGGTCTGGCAGAGCATGGTCGACCAGCAGTACCGGCTGCTGGCCACGCTGGACCGCTGGATCGAGCAGCTGGAACGCACCCACGAGGACCGTACGGCGGCGGGTATCAAGGCCGGCGAGGCGGTCCGCGCCCAGGCCGACCGAACCCTGCTCGCGTCCATCGGCAAGTCGTCCGCGACCCGGCGTACGACGGCGGCCGACGCCGACGCCACGTACGCGGCCTGCAAGGTCGTCGCCCAGGCGGCCGGGATCGCTCTCTCCGAACCCGCGCAGAGCGGCACGGAGAGCGACCGGCTCGACCCGGTGGAACGCATCGCGCTCGCCTCCCGGGTCCGGGTCCGCGCCGTACGGCTCACCGGAAGCTGGTGGCGGGAGAACGTGGGCCCGCTGGTCGGGCACCGGGCCCTGTCCGGCGCGCCGGTGGCGCTGCTGTGGCGGCGCGGCGGATATGTGGCCGTGCAGCCGTCGTCCGGCCGGGAGACGCCGATCGAGAAGGCGAACGTGGCGGAGTTCGAGCCGCGTGCCGTGATGTTCTACCGCCCGCTGCCCGAGCGGGTGCTGAGCCCCCTGCGTCTGATGCGGTTCAGCCTCCACGGCACCGGCGGCGACATGACCGGCCTGCTGCTGAGCGGCCTGGTGACGGTCGCGCTCGGGTCGCTCGTACCGATCGCGACGGGCAAGGTGCTCGGCGAGTACGTGCCGAAGGCGCAGGAGAACCTCATCGTGCAGGCCTGCTTGGCGGTGATGCTCGCGAGCGTGGTGTCGGCGGCGTTCCTGCTGTTGCAGAACCTGACGATCCTGCGCCTGGAGGGCAGGATCGAGGCGACGCTCCAACCGGCGGTCTGGGACCGCCT
Source organism: Streptomyces capitiformicae (assembly GCF_002214185.1). Classification (NCBI taxonomy): domain Bacteria; kingdom Bacillati; phylum Actinomycetota; class Actinomycetes; order Kitasatosporales; family Streptomycetaceae; genus Streptomyces; species Streptomyces capitiformicae. The sequence goes on from NZ_CP022161.1 coordinate 162,111, forward strand.
GTTGAGACTTCCGACCAAGTTCTTCACGACCCGCTCGACCGGTGAACTCGCCAGTGCCGCCATGGGCATCAGCGCGATCCGTCGGACGCTCGCGGGGGTCGGCCCGGTGGTCGCCCAGTCGGTGACGATCGGTGCCGTGAACCTGGCTCTGCTGCTCTGGTACAGCGTGCCGATGGCGCTGGCCGCGATCGGGATGCTCGTGGTCGTCGCGGCGGTCTTCCTCGGCCTCGGCCTGTGGCAGGTGCGCTGGCAGCGCCGCCTGGTGGTGCTGAGCAACAAGCTGAACAACCAGGCCTTCCAGACCCTGCGCGGGCTGCCGAAGCTGCGGGTGGCGGCGGCCGAGAACTACGCGTACGCGGCCTGGGCGGGCGAGTTCGCGCGCAGCCGGGAGCTCCAGCAGAAGGTCGGCGGGATCAAGAACCTCAACACGGTGCTCGGCGCGGTGTATCTGCCGCTGTGCACCCTGCTGATGTTCATGCTCCTGGCGGGCCCGGCACGGGGTTCGATGTCGGCGGCGGAGTTCCTGACGTTCAACACGTCCGTGACGATGCTGCTGACGTCGGTCACCCAGCTCACGGGCGCGTTCGTCTCGGCGGTGGCGGTGCTGCCGTTGTTCGAGGAGATCAAGCCGGTGCTGGAGGCGACGCCCGAGGTGCGTACGGCGAGTACACGCCCAGGTGTACTGACGGGTGGGATCGAGGCCCGCCGGCTGTCCTTCCGGTACGCGGACGACGGCCCGCTCGTACTGGACGACGTGTCCTTCGACATCAGGCCGGGCGAGTTCGTGGCGATCGTCGGCCCGAGCGGCTGCGGCAAGTCGACACTGCTGAGGCTGCTGATCGGCTTCGACAAGCCGGTCTCGGGCAGCGTCCTGTACGACGGCCAGGACCTCGCCGCCCTGGACCAGTCCGCCGTACGCCGCCAGTGCGGTGTCGTACTCCAGCACGCCCAACCCTTCACCGGGTCGATCCTGGACGTCATCTGCGGCACCGAGCCGTTCACACCGGAGGAGGCGATGGCCGCCGCCGAGATGGCGGGGCTCGCCGAGGACATCAAGCGGATGCCGATGGGGCTGCACACCATCGTCCAGGGCAACGGCGCGATCTCCGGCGGCCAGCGGCAGCGCCTGATGATCGCCCAGGCCCTGATCCGCCGGCCCCGCATCCTCTTCTTCGACGAGGCCACGAGCGCGCTCGACAACGAGACCCAGCGGACGGTCATCGAGAGCACGCGTGCCCTCAACGCCACGCGCGTCGTCATCGCCCACCGGTTGTCCACGGTCATGGACGCCGACCGGGTGGTGGTGATGGAGGACGGCAAGGTCGCGGAGGTGGGGGCGCCGGGACGGTTGTTGGCGAACACGGGGGGTCGGCTTCACGAGCTGGTCCGCCGCCAGATGGCATGACCGGTTTCTCGCCCCCGCCACGCCTTCGAGCTCGGGATGGTCGGTGGTGCGTTGGCGGGTGCGGGTGGGCGGGGGCTGGTCGCGCGGTTCCCCGGTCGTGATCAAACTGCCTGCTACACAAGCCGGTGGCGGCCGCCCGCAGCGACTTGCGTGAGATCATCCGTCCATGAGCAGCGACCTGGAAGTGGAAGTGAGTGCTCTGGCGATCAATGTCACGATCCCGCAGGCGCTCCGCTGGACGGACACTCGACGCGGTGAAGCGTTCACGCTGACCACACTCAACGTCCGGCTTCTCCCGGACGGTCACCTCGCCGCAAAGGCCTATGGCCGACCAGTCGATGGTGGTCGCGGCGCATACGTCTCGTTCCCTGTCCCCGACAGACCCGAACTGGCGGCCCTGGTCGCCGGCGCTGCCAGCCGTGCCGGGGCGTTGTGGGCCGCCCATCGCGGTCTCGGCTGAGCTTGGTTCGGCTCGAAGGTCGACGGTGGCAGTCCCGGACTTCGCCCTCGCGGCGCGGCCTTGGAGGGTAGATCTTCTTGCGTGACGCGAGTGCAACTGACGGATCCTGAGCGGGAGTTCACCGGGCTGGTTGCACCCTGCCGCCTTTGTACACGGTCGGCCGGGTCGCACTCCTGAGCGACGCGGCACACGCGATGACGCCCAAGCCCGGACAGGCCGCCTGCCAGAAGAAAGTCCCGTCGTCCGCCCGGAGGGCGGGCCGGGCGGCGTCATGGGGGTCCCCCCCGCTCGAGCTAAGCCGAGAGTGGGGAAGAAGCCGAGAGTGGGGGAGCGTGCCAGGCGTCGGGCGGCAGGCGGGACTTCGCAACACGCCCTAGCGGCGCGGCAGGAGCACGATCGACGCCACCGGGATCGCGGCCAGCACCAGCCACGGCACGGCCGCAGGCAACCCGGTGTCCATCAGCGACCCCGTACCCGCACTGCCCACCAGCACGATCAACCCGGAGACGGATGACATCGCCCCCGTGTACAGCCCGAGCCGCCCCGAGGCGGCAAGGTCCGGCACCCACGCCCGCGCCGCCGGCGCCACGAGCATCTGCCCCAACGTCAGCAGCACGACGAACCCGGCGGCGGGCAGCAGCCCAACGTTCCCCGTCCACGAGGCCGGCCGTATCACCGCCACCACCCCGAACCCGGCGGCGATCAGCAGCAGCCCCGCCGTCATGGACCGCCGCAGGTCGAGCCGCTCGGCGGCCCACCGCGTGACCGGCAGCTGCGCGGTCACGACGAGCAGCGAGGACAACCCGAACAGCCACGCCAGCGCCGACTGAGAGCCCGTGGCACGCTCCACCTCGTCAGGAAGGAGGAGGTACAGCTGGTTGTAGGCCAGCAGATACGCCCCGTACGTGCAGCACAGCGCCAGGAACCGGCGGTTGCTCAACAGCCCTCCCAGCCCGCCCTTCACCTCGACCCGTTCCCGGCCGGGGATGTGCTGCGGCAGCAGCCAGAAGTGCCCGGCGAGAACCAGAACGAAAACCCCGGCCCCGGCGAGGCACACCACGCGATAGTCCACGGCCAGCAGCAGCGCCCCGATGAGCGGTCCGACGAACGCCCCGGCCTGCCCCGCCACCGTGAACAGCGCGAGGACGCTCGTACGGGAGCCGCCCCCCGCATCCTCCCAGACCACCGCCTGCCGGGCGACCTCGGACTCCACGGCCGGCGAGAACAGCGCGGCGGCGAATCCGATCAGCAGGACGGACCCGATGACCGACCAGTCCGCCTCCGCGTATCCCAGCCACGCGAACCCGGCGATGCGCAGCACACATCCCGCGAGGACGACGGGCCGTACGCCGTAACGGTCGGCCAGCGCACCGCCCACCACGAACAGCCCTTGCTGGCTGAAGGTCCGCAGACCCAGCACGAAGCCGACCATCCAGCCGGCCATACCGATCGCCGTACCGAGGTGCTCGGCGAGGAACGGCAGCACCGCGTAGAAGCCGAGGTTGAAGGCGAGCTGGGTAAGGATCAGCAACCGCAGAAGAGGGTTGAGCCGCTCCCAGGTGTGCCGCCGGGACGGCCGGGCGGATTCCGGCCGGGGCGGCTCACTCATCGTCTTCGCGTCGCTCGATTGCTGCTGGGTCATGCGGTCTCTCCGTCGGTGAGGGCTACGGCGGTCTTCGGCTGCCCCGCGGTCCGGACGAACGGGCGCGGCCGGCGCACTCCGCCCGCCGCCGTGACCGCCAGGGCGCCCAGCAGGGCGAGTGCGGCCGCGGGGGCGAGGACGGCCCAGGGGGCGCGTTCGGCGTACGGCTGGTTCTCGGCGAGGAGCAGGCCCCACTCGGGGTCGGGCGGCTGGGCGCCGAGGCCGAGGAAGCCGAGGGAGGTGAGGGCGAGGGCCACGCCGGGCAGCCGGAGGAGGGCGTGGCGGGCGACGGGGGGCAGTAGGGCGGGGAGGAGTTCGCGGCGGAGCAGGTAGGCGTCGCCCGCGCCCAGGCCCTTGGTGGCCGTGATGTGCGTGGTGGCCCGCTCCTGTTCGAGCAGGGCCGTGGTGTGCGCCGCCAGCGGTACCCAGGCGACGGCGGCCACGGCCAGCGCCGGTGTCGCCGCTCCGCTGCCGGCGACTCCGGCGACGAGCAGGCCCGCAAGGACCGCCGGTACGGCGTTGACGGTGTCGACGAGGGGTCCGGAGAAGCGGGGCAGCAGCCCCAGCAGGACGCCCACGAGCAGGGCGGTCGCGCTGATCGCGACGGCGAGGGCGAGCGTGGTGAACGCGCCGTGGCCGATGCGGGCGAGGAGGTCGCGGCCGAGGGCGTCGGTGCCCAACGGGTGGTCCCAGGAAGGGGGTTGGAGCCGGGCGCCGGTGTCCAGGGCGAGCGGATCGCGGGTCAGGCCGAGCGCGACGACCGCCAGCAGGACGGTTCCGTAGAGCAGAGGAGTGCGGCGTGGCACCGGCGGCCTGGGGCGGTGCAGGGAGTGCAGGGCGCCGTCGCGCAGGGCCGGGCCGATGAGGAGGCGGGCGGTGAGGCGGGTGAGGGCTCCGGCGAGGGCGGCCAGCAGGACCAGGGCGAGGGTGCCGGCCTGGAGGGCGGGGAGGTCCTGGGCGAGGGCGGCCTGGAGGGTGGTGCGGCCGAGGCCGGGAATGTCGAAGATCTGCTCGACGGTGACCGCGCCGCCGGTGAGGCCGACCACGAACAGGCCGACGTTCGGGAGCAGTCCGGGTATGCAGCGGCGCACGGCTTGGCGGGCTGTGGCACGCCCCGATATGCCGCGTGCGGCGGCGGCCAGTGCCCAGGGTTCGGCGAAAGCGCCGGGCAGCAGGTCGTCGAGCATCCGGCCGAGCAGCGCTCCGGCGGGCAGGCCGAGCGCGAGGGCGGGCAGCACCATCCACCGCGGCCCGTACCAGCCGAGCGCGGGCAGCCAGCCTAGGTGCACGCCGACCACGACGGCGAGTACGGACGCGGTGAGGAACTCCGGCAGCGCGGCCACCATCGCCGCCGCGCTGCCGCCGCCGCGGCGCTCGTCGAGGCGGCGGCGCGCGCCCAGCCACAGGGTGCGCGAGCACACCGCCGCGGCCGTCAGCGCGGCGACGACGAGCGCGGCCGCCATCAGCAGCAGGGAGACACCGACGGCCTGGACGACGGCCGGGGTGACCTCTGCGCCGGAGATCCACGAACGGCCCGCGTCACCGCGCGCCAGCCCGCCGAACCACTCCCCCAGCAGTTTCATCGGGCCCGCGTCCAGACCGAGTTCGGCGCGGATCGCCGCCAGCACCTCGGGCGTCGGCTCGCGTTCGGCCGAGCGGGCCTTGAGGACCGTGAGCGCCGGGTCGGTGCGCGACAGCCACGGCAGCAGGCCGATGCCGCACAGCAGGCCGGCGGCGAGCAGGGCGCGCCAGAGTGCCCGCCTCAGCGCCGGGTCCCCGTTCCGACCAGAGCGCGCTCGTACGGGTCGAGGATCACGCCCTTCACGGAGGTGCCGACGCCGGTGATGACCCGCTGGTGGACGAGCGGGACGGTCGCGTCCGTGCCGAGGACGGCCGCCTCGGCGTTCATGGCCGCCTGCCGGCGCTCGTCGGTGTCGGACTCCTTCTCGGCCTCGGCCACGGCCTGGTCGACCTTCTTGTCGCACAGCAGCGCGAGGTTGTAGCTGCCGTCGCAGGTGAAGTCGCTGGCGAGGATGGAGACGGGGTCGCCGGTATCGAGCAGGGAGTTGCGAGCGCCGACGAAGGCGTCGAACTTCCCGGCGAGGACGTCGCTCTCCAGCCGCGAGTACTCGCGCACCTCCAGCTTCACCTTGAACCCCGCCTTCTGGAGCTGCTGTTGCAGCACCTGAGCGACCTCGGGCAGCTCGGGCCGGTTGTCGTAGGTGGCGACGGTCACCGAAGTGCCGTCGACGTCGGCGGCCTTCGCGCGCCCGGTCGGCTCGGCCCTCCCCCAGCCTTCGGCCGGGGGGACCCTCATCGCGCTTCGCGCGCCCGCGGCCCAGGTCACGGCGGGCCCGAAGATGCCGACGCCGGGGTCGGCGTACCCCTCGTACACGTCCTTGGCGAGTACGGAGGTGTCGACGGCCTCACGGGCGGCGGCCCGGAGCTTCGGGTCCTTGAAGGCACCGCTCTTGGTGTTGAGGAGGAGGCTGGTGGTGCGGGTGGTGGCCGTCTCGTGACGGGTGCCCTTGTCGAGGGTCGACGCCTGGGCGACGGGGACGGCCTCGGCGATGTCGATCTGGTCGGTGCGCAGGGCGTTGGTGCGGGCGGTGCCGTCGGCTGTGAACCGGGCGTCGATGCCGGAGGCCTGGGCGCGGCCGCCCCAGTAGTCGTCGAAGCGGTCGAGGGTGGCCGCGGTGGTGCCGTTGGCCTTGGTGATCTCGAACGGTCCGGTGGCGGTGCCGACCGGAGTGGGGCGGTCCTTGCCGTAGGCCTTCTCGGACAGAATCGCGAGGCCGGGGCTGGAGAGGCGGAGCGGCAGGGCCGGGTCCGGGTCCTCGGTGGTGACGCGCACCTGGTTGTCGCCGCTCTTCTTCGCGGTGAGCGTGATGCCGGAGAGCGCGGCGGTGACGGGCTCGGCCTCGGTGGCGTGGGTGAGGGCGGCGGCGACCGCGTCCGGGGTGACGTCGGTGCCGTCCTGGAAGGTGGCCTCACGCAAGGTGAAAAGCCAGTTCCGGTCGTTTTCACGGGTCCAGGACTCGGCGAGCGCCGGGGCCGCGGCGCCGTTGGCGTCGAGCTTGGTGAGTCCCTCGGTGACGCCGAGCCGGCTGAGGAGGGTGGCGTCGGCGCCGTACGGGGAGAAGTTCTCGGCGGGCGGGAAGGCGAGGGCGACGCGCAGCCGGGAGCCGTCGGCCGAGTCGCCGCCGGGGCTGTCACCGCCCGAGGCGAAGCAGCCGGTCAGCGCGGGGGCAAGGAGCAGGCCGGCGACGACGCGACGGCGGCGGGGAGAGCGCATGGTCCTTGGTTCTCTGTGGGGAGCAGGTGGGACGGGGAACGGGGCGGGTGCGGAGCCCTACATGACAACCACAGGCGAAGACGTCACGGGCATGGGTATCTCGAAGTGCACGACCCGCTGCCCGCTCTCCTCGCGTTCGTCGCACACCGCCACGCCCTGCGAGCGCCAGAAGTCCTCCGCGCCGGGCACCGCCGGGTCCGTGTGCAGATAGACGCAGCGGTAACCGCCGTCGGCCGCGACGAAGTCCAGCAGCGCGGCGACCATCCGCCGGGCGAGCCCGCGCCGCCGATGCTCGGAGCGCACGTAGATGCGCCGTAGTTGGGCGGTCTCGCCGGACGGGTAACGCTCGGCGAGCCAGCGGGGGTTGGGGGGATGAGCGGGGCCGCGGGAGTCCAGCGCACCGGTGGCCACGACCTCGTCCCGCTCGTCGACCGCCACCAGGAGCGCATGCCGGACGGGAGCCACGTACGCGCTGTGGAGGTCGATGATGTCCCCGTGCCAACGCGGCACGTAACCGGTGCCGAAGTCCCGGTAGACGGTGTCGAGCATCACCGCCCGGGCACTGTCGAGGTCGTCGGGCCCTGCCACCCTGATGCTGTATTCATGCACCTGCACATCATATGCAATAGGGCTGATCGTCATGATCAGGGGTTCGATTCCTCATCCGGTCCCGGGTGGTGGGCGGGTGCGCCCCGACGGCCGGTACTTGCCTGTACACCACCGGCCGCCGTTCGAAACACGCGTGGTCAAGCGGCTTCCGGGTAGTCCCGGGTCATGCGAATGAGCGTGCTGGATGTGGGATCGAACACGGTACGACTCGTGGTGGCGGACGCGGAGGGCGGCGTACCACTGCCGGTGCACACCGCCAAGTGGCGGTTGCGGTTGTCCGAGCAGGTGCCGCCCGGCGGAGATGTCCCCGGCGAGGCCGTACGGAGACTGTCCGAGGCCGTCACGGCGGCGGCGGGCACGGCCGAGCGCTGGGGGGCTTCGACTCCACTGGCGTTCGCGACGGCCGTGGTGCGCTCCGCGCCGAACTGCCGGGAGGTGCTGCGCACCGTGCGCGCCGACACCGGCGTCCGCCTGTGCACGCTGCCCGGCGAGGTGGAGGCGGAGCTCACCTTCCTCGGGGCGCGGCGGTGGATGGGCTGGCGGTCGGGGCCGCTCGCGCTGCTCGACATCGGGGGCGGGTCACTGGAAGTGGCCTTCGGCCGGGGGCGGCTGCCGGACTTCGTGGCGTCGCTGCCGCTGGGCGCGGGTCGGCTCACCCATGAGTTCTTCCACGGCGAGGACCCTCCGTCGCCGGAGAGCGTCAGGGCGCTGCGGCGCAAGGTCCGCCATCAACTCCGGGATGTGGCCGCGCGCATCCGCTGGGAGGGGCCGCGCACCGCCGTGGCGACCTCGCGCACCTTCCAGCAGCTGGCCAGGTTGTGCGGGGCCGCGCCGGGCCGCCACGGCCCGTTCGTGGAGCGGGAGTTGCACCGGTCGGACCTGCGCCGCGCGGCCGAGCGGCTCGCCACGATCCCGGCCGCCGAGCGTTCCGCCCTCCCGGGCATCTCCGCGCCCCGCGCGGCGCAGAGTCTGGCCGGAGCGCTGGTCGGCCACACCACCATGAAGCTGACCGGCCTCAGGACGGTGACCATCTGCCCCTGGGCGATCCGCGAGGGCGTGCTGTTACGGCACATCGAGGACGGCCCGTCCTGGTGGGCGGAGATCACCCACGACGACTGCCCGGCCGCGATCCCGTCCCCGACCCCGGCGGCCACGGCCGGGCCGTCGAGTTCGGCGGGCGCGGTACCGCTCCGCATCGCCACGCCGGCCCGCTGACCGCACGGGGCACAGGATTTCGTCAATGACCATGACGAAAGTTCACCTTTTCGAGTGCCGTAGATCTTGCGAGCGGTGACAGAGGGATGGCCCCGACCATGTCGGGGTAGCTACCGAGTCCGAACGCGCCCTGCCCCTCACCAGGTGGAGCCGCCATGACTCCGGATGCCCATGACCGTGCCGCGGGTCCGCACGAGAGTGCGGCCTCCGCCGGAGCCGGGCTCGCGGCGGTGAACCCGTACGCGCGCAGCCGTCGGGTCGGCCCCTTCACCGTGGTCGAGGTGTCGGGCGAGATCGACATGGCGTCGGCGGGCTTCGTGGCCGAGCATCTGACGGCCGCCACCACCGGACGTGACCGACCGGATGTGCTCGTCGATCTGCGCCGGGTGGCCTTCTTCGACTGTTCGGGCCTGCGCGTGCTGTGCCGGGCCGAGGCCCTCGCCCGGCAGCGCGGCGGTCGGCTGCGTCTCGTCTCCGACCAGCCCCGCATCCACCGGCTACTGCGTGCCGCACGTCTGTTGGGCCGCTTTCCGCCACTCCCGGGACTTCCGCCCACGCCTCCTTCCCCGCAACCGCCAAGTCTCAACTAGCAGTTCGATGAAACGATTGAAGGGCTTGCGGAATCCGAGCCCTACAGAAGTGGAGACGCGCGAAGTGAAGTTCCTTCTCGAAGTCGACCTGGACAGCCCGGACTGGGACGAGGGCACCACTGTCCTGGAGTTGGAACGCATCCTGCGGTACTGGGGCGGCAACCTCCGGCACTGCGAGATCAAACCGGGGGACGGGCAGCCTCTGTACGACTCCGACCATCAGCAGGTCGGGCGCTGGACCGTCACGTCCGAGTGACCGCCTGACTCTCACCTCCGCATGATGCCGGGGGCCGGCCGCAGCCCCACTCTGCCTGGCCGGCCCCCGGACGGGGATCACGTGGCGCACCGCGACAGGGCTCGCACTCCCCAGTTACGGGCCCTCGCTCATCACTCGCGGGTCCGCGCGACCCCGGTCTCGAAACTCTTCGCCAGAAGGCCCAGAAGGCCCAGAAGGCTCAGAAGGCTCAGAAGGCGAAGAGGACCGTCGCGGCGGAGTCCTTCACGCACTCGTTGGCGAAGGTGCGCTCGTACGTGACGCGCTTGCCCTGCCAGACGCCCTGGACGGTGACGACCACCGGGTCGTACTGCTTGCTGCACATCGCCCCGACCCTGCCGGTCAGGGCGTCGAAGTCACCGCCGCTCACCCGGAGTTCGGCGCAGGCCTCGGCGGCGGCCGGATGCGTGCCGGACGACTTCGGCACACAGGTCAAAGTGACCGCGCGCTCGGGGGTCACGGCAGCGGCCGTCTCACCGTGGCCCGTGGTCAGGACCAGGGCGGACGGGGCGTAGAGCCCGGCCGCACCGGGCTCGGGGGCGGCGAGCGCGGAGCCCGCGAAGGGGCCGCAGACGGCGGTGGCCGTCAGGGTGAGAGTCGCTGCCCATCGCGCGGTGTTCGGCATTGTGTGCATCCTTCCGCTCTGCTGGAGTACCGGACGCCTCGCCACAGCTGTCTTGTGCACGAAGCGTGTCCGTTCGGTGCCGGATCGGCGAACGTGAGTCTGCCGGGTACGACGCGGGAACACACATCCGACCCACAGGTTTCAGTAACTTTGAGTATTGAATCAGTGGCGTGAAGTCACAGAACTCGAACACGCGAGGCCCGAATCTGCGCGGTTCTTGATCGTCTGACGACCGCGGATGGCCGAATCGCCATGGCTGAGCAATCGGCCTGAAACATTCCGCCAAGGCGGCGACGAGCCACTGTCAGAGCCGTCCACTACGTTGCGGGCATGACTCACTTCGTATTGGTGGCAGGGGCCCGGCTGGGTGCGTGGGCGTGGGACGAGGTGGCCGCCGACCTGCGGGAGTTCGGCCACGACGTTCATCCGCTCACGCTGTCCGGGCTCGCCGAGAAGCAGGGCGTACCGGCCGGGCAGCAGACACACGTCAAGGACATCGTCGAGGAGGTGGAGCGCCGTGAGCTGCGAGACGTCGTCCTGGTCGGGCACAGCTACTCGGGCGTGCCCGTGGGCCAGGCCGCCGAGCGGATCGGCGACCGGCTGAGACATGTGGTGTTCGTCGACGCGAACGTCCCGGTCGACGGGGAGACGTTTCTCTCGGGCTGGCCGAGCGACGAGGTGAGGCAGTCGATAGCCGATAACGGCGGGTTCTGGCCGATCGTCGGCGCACCCTACTACGCGGGCCAGGGACTCACCGACGAACAGATCGACCGCATCGTCACCGGATCGACGGCCCACCCGGGTGCCACGCTCACCGAACCCGCCGTCCTCGCACGCCCCATCGGCGAGCTCCCGGCGACGTACATCAAGTGCCTCCTGGACGGCGACGAGTTCCTGCCCGCCGTGGCCGAAGCCCTGAAGAGCGACCGCTGGCGGCTGGTCGAGATGAACACCGGGCACTGGCCGATGTTCTCGCGACCGCGCGAACTGGCCGGGATCCTGCACGAATCGATCGCCGAAAGCTGAGCCTCGGCCCCTCCGGCGAGTGCGGCACGCTGGACGGGACCGTCCGCACTCGCCAGGATCGTCGGCGACGCGAGCATTCCCGACGCGACGCGTTCTCGACGGCGAGGGGCGGTACGGACGGATGGCCAAGCACTGGGCTGACTTCCAGTACGAGATCTACCTGGGCGGGACGGCCGGGGCCGTGCCCCGGCTGCCCACCGACCTGACCCGGCTGGAGGAACTGGCCGAGCACAGGCTCGGTGCCGGTCCGGTCGGTTATGTGGCGGGCGGCGCGGGCGACGGCGGCACCGCCCGCGCCAACCGGGCCGCCCTGGAGCGCCACCGGATCGTGCCCCGGCTGCTGCGGGACGTCACCGAACGCGACCTGTCCGTCGAGGTGTTGGGCCGCGCCCTGCCCGCGCCGCTGGCCCTCGCTCCGGTCGGCGTCCTGTCGATCGTGCACCCGGACGCGGAGCCCGCGGCCGCCCGTGCCGCCGCCGCGCAGGGCGTGCCGTACATCCTGTCCTCGGCGTCCAGCACGCCCATGGAGCAGGTCGCGGAGGTGATGGGCGACGCGGAACGCTGGTTCCAGCTGTACTGGGCCAAGGACCGCGAGGTCACCCGGAGCTTCCTGAACCGGGCCAGGACCGCCGGGTACACGGTGCTCGTCGTCACGCTCGACACGCCGATGCTCGGCTGGCGGCCCCGCGATCTGGAGCGGGCGTATCTGCCGTTCCTGCACGGTGTGGGCACCGCCAACTACTTCTCCGACCCGGCGTTCCAGGCGGGCCTCGCCAAGCCGGTCCACGAGGATCCCGACGCGGCCGTCATGCACTTCGCGGGCATGTTCGGGGACCCCGGGAAGACATGGCCCGACCTGGCGTTCCTGCGTGAGCAGTGGGACGGGCCCATCGTCCTCAAGGGTGTTCTGCATCCCGACGACGCCCGTCTCGCCGCCGACGCCGGGATGGACGGGGTGCTGGTGTCCAACCACGGCGGCCGTCAGGTGGCCGGCTGTGTGGCCGCCGCCGACGCGCTGCCGCGCGTCGCCGAGGCGGTCGGCGAACGGCTGACCGTCCTCTTCGACAGCGGCGTCCGGACCGGCGACGACATCTTCAAAGCCCTCGCGCTCGGCGCCCGGGCCGTGCTCGTCGGCCGACCCTATGCGTACGGTCTCGCGCTCGACGGCCAGGCGGGTGTGGAGCACGTCATCCGTTGCCTGCTGGCCGAGTTGGACCTCACCCTCGCCCTGTCCGGGCACCGCGGCCCCGGCACGATCGGTCCCGACAGCCTCGACGGTGGAGCGGCGTGAGGCCCCGCCGGCCTCACCCACCGCCCTACAGGTCGATCTCCGAAAGAACGTCGGCGAGTCGGAGCGTCACCAGTGGCGCGAGGGAGTCCGGCCCGGATGCGGCACCGGAACCGCGCTCGGGCTCCGCGCCGGCGCCGTCGCCTATCGACATGATCGAGCCGTCCTGTTCCGCCTCCGACGAGCCGTCCGACCCAGAACCATCCGAGTCGCCCGAGCCGCCCGAATCATCAGAGCCGTCCGAATCGCCCGTTTCCCTCGCATCCGGCGACGGCGAGGCCTCGCCCGCGTCCGGCTCCTCGGTGACCCGCTCGGTCTCGGTGCCGGGGGCCCCGGAACCCGAGACGGACAGCGACTCGGGGCTGGCCGCCACGCCGTCGGTGAGCCAGCGCTGTGCGCCGGAGTTGTCCCGGCCCTTCACCACGACATCGGCCTCGGTGTCCGCCTCGATGGGCGCGACGGCGAGCCCCTCGCTCCACCGGGGCAGCAACTCGCCCTGGACGGTGAAGTCGTAGCGCACGTCGTCGCCGCGCTTGGAGTCCTCGTCGGCGCAGGCACCGAGGACGACGACACCGGCGTCGACCTGGGAGTCCAGGCACAGTTCGGGGTTGGCGACACTGCGCAGCAGGCCGTCCTCCTCGTACGACCACTTCTGGGTCCAGTCGGAGGAGCACACCGCCAGCTCCGTCGAGGCGCCCTTCTCGGCCTCGCCGCCCTGGATGTCGAGGCACAGGTCGGCTGCCTGGTTGCGCAGCCGGGTCTGCTGGGGTGCCGTGGGACGTCCGGCCATGGCGGGCGGGGTCGGCGAGACGGTGGAGGTGTTGTCGCCGCCGGTGTCGGGCGCGGTGGCGACACCGCCGGACGCGCTCGTGGAGGCGGCGGGGTCGGCACCGCTGCCGTCGTCCGAGAGCAGGGCCGCACCGAGGACGGCGGCGAGCAGGGCGCCGGAGCTGACGCCGACCGTGAGCAGCGCCCTGGGCTTGCGCGTTCCGGACATGATCCGGCGGCGCTGGGCGGGAATCTGGGAGAGCAGACGGTGGCGTCCGCCGCTTCCCGGACGTCTTGAGCTGCCCTTGTACGGCATACGGCCGGGCCGGGAGTCGAGATAGCGCCGGGCGCCCCAGCCGAGCACGGCCTCGGCGATGACGCCGCCCAGCCCGCCCTCGAAATGGCTGAGTTGCTCGGCGGCGTAACGGCAGTAACGGCACTCCAGCAGATGCTGCTGGACATCGGGCAGCAGGGCGCCGCCCCGGCGAATCGGCACGTCGAGGAGCCGGTTGTAGAAGCGGCAATCCTTGGAGGGTGCGAGTTCGCGGTGGGCGCGGACGCAGCCCTCACGGAATTTGTCGCGCGCCTGTTCCAGGGTGGCCACCGCGCTGTCGGCGTCCAGACCCAGCAGACCAATGGGTATGGTTATCGTTTCGGCTTCCACCTCGGTGTGCCAGAGCAGGCACTGGGAGACGGCCGGGAGCGCCTGGAAAGAACGCTCGATGAGCTTGCGATTTTCCGGCGTCATGGACTTCGCCGCCCGCATACCGCGCCCTCCGGCGGGTTTCTTCAAGTCGGGCAGCACACCGGATATACGGTCTTCCGCGGACCAGTCCTTGACGGTGTCCCGTGCGGTAACGAGCAGCCGGGGCCGCAGGGCGACGCCCGATTCGCCCCGCATCAGCCCGTCCAGCACCCGGTGGAACGCGGTGGCGGTGACCATCGAGGCGACGCCCGACGCGGAGGCGAGGCAGATGACCGCGTAGTCGTACGTCGGCTGCCAGTGCCGTGCCATCAACAGGGCGACAGGGTCGCCGGTTCCGCCTTCCGGCCAGCCTCTCAGCCGGGCGGCGAGAGTCTCGTCCGACTCCCCGGGTACCGGTCCGGGAGCGGGAGCGTAAGTCGGGCGGGGAGGGTGGGGGGTGTGCACAGAGCGGGTTTCCTTCCAAGGCACAAGATGGCACACGGAGTTGGCCGCCGAAAAGGGCCCTGGATTGGTGCGTACCTTTTTGGCGGGCGCCGGGAAAGCGGCCGGGGACCGAGCCGCACGATGACCATCGACCTTGAGCCTTTTGGGCCCTTCGGCGACCCGAAAGCCAACTGGCCTTTCGAGTCGGGCCATTGCCCCTTGCGCAGGATGTTCACCCTTGCACAAGTTACTCGTGGCTAACAAGGCACTTGGGCAACATCCGTATCACCATTAGCAGGTCAGATGACCGGAATCAGGCCCTCCGATGTACCGGACGGCGCCTTCCGGATCTTCTGGCATTCAAGGTTTCAAGCAGTCTCAAGCGCCCCGTGTGAACCGTGCGCACACCCCGGTGGCCCGCGCACGCTCCCGGCGCACAGGCGTTCGCTGTTCACTGAAAACGGCCCGCTCGAAAGGCCCCGCGCGGAACGGCGGCTCTCCCGCGCGAAACGGGCCGCCGACCTTGATCCTCCCGCCCTCGGTCGGCGGCCCCGGGCGGGCCCTTCAGATCTGCCAGGACCGCAGTCGGTCCGCCGCTCCGTACACATCCGTCTTCCCGGAGATGAGATCGCGCGCGAGGTCGACCAGGGCCCCGTACGGAGGATTGATACCGACACCGCTGACGAACATGTATGCGACGGCCGTCGCACACGCGAAGCGCACATTGGCCGCCGGCAGGGGCTTGAGCAGCGCCAGGGTGTGCAGCAGCGCGGCGGCCCGCCAGGCCGGGTCGGAGTCGACGCCGAGGCGAGGCGGGTCGACACGGTGCCGGGCCACGGCGGCGACCAGGGCGGAGAAGTCGTTGATCGTGGGCTGCTCGGGCAGGACCTCTTCGTGTCGCTGGAGCAGCCAGGGCACGTCGATATGGATGACGGAAGCCATCGGTCAGACGGCCCGTCCTTCCACCTTGGCGGCGGGTTCGTCGTCCGGGAAGGCGGCGGCGAACTCGTCGGCGTGCGTGGTGAAGAACTTCCGGAAGGCCTCGGCGCCCTCCTTCAGCGCCCGGTGCCGCACTATGTCGGCCGCGGCCGCCTCGCGCACGAGCGCCTTCATCGACGTACCGCGCTCCTTGGCTATCTGCCGCAGGTCCTCTAGCTCGCGGTCGCTGAACTCCACATTCAGAGCTGGCATGCACCAACGGTACCGCGCGGGTACTTACCCGTAAATATTCGCAGGTCAAAGGCGATGCAAAGCGGTACCGAAAAGGTGCGGCCGACGCCCCGAAGACGTCGGCCGCACGGAAACGCGCTCAGGTGTCCAGGCGCTCAGGTCTGATCCGCCACGAACGACGCCATCCGGGCCAGCGCCGCGTTCCAGTTGATCGCGTGTTCGTTCGTCGACCAGGACTGGATGTCGTCGATGTAGCAGAACTGACCGACGCAGCCCTGGAGTTTGCTCTGTGCGAAGGGGTCCTGGATGCTCGAGTTGGGGCCTCCGGCGAGGGTGCCGGCGGGCGGGTTCGGCAGGGCGGGGTCGAGTTGGCGGGCATACCAGCGGCTGTGCTGGTTGCGGGCGTCGACGTCGCCGTAGCCGGTGACGTAGGAGATGTTCAGGGCGTTGCGGCCGAAGAGGTAGTCCATGCTCTGCAGCGCGCCCTCGCGGTACTTGGACGCGCCGGTGATGTCGTACGCCGTGGCGATGACGACCGCGTTGTTGAGGATCTGGTGGTTGGAGCCCCAGTCGTAGACATTGCGGTCGGGCGCGTACGGCATGCCGTACGGGTGTGCCCTCAGGGTGTCCAGGTAGCGGTCGGCGCCCTTGATCACGGACTGGCGGACCTTGTCGCGGCCGGGCAGCTTGTTCGGGACGGTCGCGAGGTCGAGCCGGCCCGCGGCGGCCGTCCTGGACCAGTCGAAGCCGAGGGGGCCGAAGATGTCGGCGGTGTGCACCGGGGAGCCGAGGACGAAGTCGGCGAACTTCTGCTCCCCCGTCGTGAGGTAGAGCTGGGCTGCCGCCCAGTAGAACTCGTCGGTGACGTTGGTGTCGGAGTAGGTGCCGCCGCCGATGCCGTCGCTCTCGGAGGCGTACCTCGCGGGGTGTTCGAGGGCCGCCGCCCAGGCCGTCCGTGCCGCGCCGAGGGTCTTCGCGGCGAAGGCGCGGTCGTACGGGCGGTACAGGCGGGCCGCCTGGGCCGCGGTGGCGGCCAGGTTGAGGGTGGCCGCGGTGCTCGGCGGGTGCAGTTCCCGTTTCTGCGGGTCGTCGCTCGGCATCAGGGGCAGGCCGGTCCACTGCTCGTCGTGGATCTTGTGGTGGGCCATACCGGCGAGCGGCTGCCCGTCCGGGACCTGCATCTTCAGCAGGAACTCCAGTTGCCAGCGGACCTCGTCCAGCAGGTCGGGCACCTTGTTGCCGCTCTCGGGGATGTTCAGAGAGCCGTCGCCGAGCTTCTTGGACTCCCCCGTGCGGGCGTGCAGGGCGCGCTCGTAGGTGCTCAGCACCTCCCAGGTGGAGATACCGCCGTTGACGACGTACTTGCCGTGGTCGCCGGCGTCGTACCAGCCGCCGGTGACGTCGAGGGTGTAGTCGCAGACGCCGGGCTGGCAGGGCACGTTCCCGTCACCCCGGTTGGGTGCGACATCGATGTGACCTGCGGCGCGGCCGTATCCGGGGCGCAGTTCGCCGCTGATCGGGGTGCCGCTGCGCTGCGTGTAGTAGTACTTCAACGAGTCGAGCCGGAGCCGTTCGTAGGCGCCCGGGTCGATGTCGAACGGGCGGCTGGTCTCCCCGTCGGCGACCAGCGTGAAGCCGGTACCGCGCTTCCTGTACGAGCCGAAGTCGATCGAATGGACGTTCTGCCCGGAGGAGGCGTCCACGCCGCGCGGGGTGGTCCGGCCCTGGGCGACCACGGCGCCCGAGCCGTTCTTCAGCTGCCAGGGCAGTTTCCCGGTGGCCTTGGTGACCAGGGTGGCGTTCTTCGGCCCGGCGGGCAGATAGGCGACCTGGTTGACGCGCACCCGGGGCCCGGTGTCGGGCTCGTAGACCTCCGGCGGCACCCCTCCCAGCAGCGACACATCGTCCATGCAGAACGTGAACGGGGCGGCGTTGCCGCCGAGCTGGAAGCCCACCTGACCCTGGGCGGTGTCTACGGGCGAGGTGAAGGTGTAGGAGTACGAGTCGCCCGAGACGTTCAGCTGGGGGCTCACCTCGAAGTAGGTGTCGTACGGCGCCACCGACAGGCCGACGATCGCCCGGAGGATGTTGCCCTGGGGCACGCCGGACGCGGTGAAGCTGAAACGGTACGACTCGCCCTTGACGAGGGTGATGTCGTTCTGGCCGATCGCGGCGTCCCAGCGGTTGGCCGTGCCGCCGGGGATGTCGGCACAGAGGCGGCCGTCGGCCAGGCCGCCGGTGACATTGCTCGTCGTCCACCAGGGCGCGGTGGTGCTGTCGAAAGTGCCGTTCTTGACCTGTTCGACCTCCTCGGCCTGGGCCGAGCCGGTGGGCAGCGCGGTGAGCGCGGCCGCGAGGAGGGCGGTTGTGGCGAGCAGGGTGGTTCCGCGTCGTTTCACGTCTGTCTCCTCGGGGGGAGGTGGGCGCACAGCGGTAGCGGTGGTGCCAACGGCGTGGGAGCGCTCCCAGATGCGGACGTTGGCCATGCTGTTCGAGACCTGACGGTCCGTCAACTGTCCGGACAGGACATGTTGTCCGTCCGGACCGAAGCGGCCGCTCGGCAGTCGGACCGCTGGCGTTGCGCCACATGTGTTCAGACTGCGAGGACGTCCAACCTGCTGATCCGCACCGCGCCGCGCGCCTCACCCGGATGGCGGCTCGTCATCGTGAGCCGGACCCGGGTGCCGCGCACCGGGGCGAACGTGATCACCGTGGGGGTGTCGGAGGCCGTGGCCCAGTCGATCTTCGCGCCCTCGGCGGGGACGTACCGTTTGCCGTCCCACACCTCGACCTCGACGGTCTCGGGAAGCGTGTGACCCGCGTCGACGGTGAAGGAGACCTCGACCCGGTCGACCGTGCCGGGCCGCCCCCAGTCGACCGACACCCAGTCCTCGGGCCGCGGCCCGCTGAACGCGGGCAACAGGGCCGTGGCCGCCTTGAGGAAACCGTTGGACCAGCCGGTGGCGGGGTCACCGTCGAGCATGGCGGCGGGGAGGGTGTCGGGGCGCCCCGAGTAACTGGCGTCCGCGAAGGGGTTGTCAGCTGCTCGCCGGGGAGCGTGAACGAGGACGGTTTGACACGATCGTGTGATGGTCGGCTTCTGTGCTTGCGGTGTCCTGGGCTGTTCGGGCCACGGTGACCGTGCGATCTGGGACGCCGGGTACGGCGCCAGTGTGCGGGGCCCCCGCTCCACCGGAGTGATGGTTCGGGGCCTCCCCGTCGCCTCTGGCCGTACCCACCTGGCCAGGTCGCGTAGGGCAGCGTTCATCAGCGGCCTCCGGCCGCGGGGGCCTCCCGGGCCCGGACCACGGACAGGATCCGTGTCGCCGCCCCGGGGTCGAGTACGCCGGGGACCAGTACGCCCAAGACCGTTCGGGGCGCGCGGCTGATCGGACTCACTCCCACTCAGTCCAAAGGAACGGTGGGTGACCGCTTCCGAGTGGTCGGGGCGAACTCGGCGGCCAGGGTGGACGCCTGCGAGCGGGCCGGGGTGACGCGCACGATCGTCTTCCCGGCGCGCATGCCTTCCACCCGTGCCGTCATCTTCAGGTCGTGCGGCGCACCGGCCGTACGCAGGACGTCGGTGGCGACGACCCTGCCGCCGCTTCGTGCCACCGCCTTCAACTCGCCCGGCGCGTACGGCACCTTCCAGGTGAGGTGGAGCTTGGCCGCGCTGCCGTTGGGGCTGGTGTAGCTGCCGGGGTAGGGGCCGTCGGTGAAGGTCTTGTCGTCGCCGGTCGCCTCGGTGGTCTCCGGCGAGGGCGGATTGTGCGAGGTGCGGAAGGCGTTGACACCCATCGACTTCCTGATCGTCATCTGTCTGCGGATGGCGTCGGCGTTCACGGCGGCGCCGAGCGCGCCCAGGTCGTGGTGGAGGTCGACACTCTTGATCTTGTGATAGGCGCCGTTGAGGGGGAAGCCCTCGTCAGGGTCGAAGCGGAAGGCGCGGATGCCGAAGGTGGTGCGACAGATGTCGGTCGTGCTGCCGCCGACGCGCAGCTCGGTTCTGAGGGTGTAGCGGTGCGGGCCGATAAGTCCCACAACTTCGGGTCGGCAACGGTCAGTTCGTGGGTCTCGGCCGCCGTGTCGGTGACGGCCACCGTGGAGGACGTGCGGGCGACGGTACGGCCACGGGGGTCGACGACACGCGAGGCGACCTCGACGTCCGTGGCACTGCCTGAGGCGTTCACCCACGGAGGTCCACACCCGGACGACGGCGCGCTCCTCGGTGATGTCCGGCGTGGTGACGTACGTGCCCCAGCGGGCCACATGCACGGGCTCGGTGACGACCAGGCGTGCCTCGCGGTAGATGCCGCCGGCGAACACGGGGAGGGCGAAGCCCGCGGGGATGCGGTTTCCGGTCCGCTTTCCCGGCGGAGCACCTAGGCTTGAATTCACCCGTAAACCCGTTCGGTCCGGCTGAATGGAACTCGCGACGATGAGGAGCCGCAAGGTAACGCACGGTGATGCACCTGCGTATGCCCTGGACGGTGCCGCCACGGCGCGGGCGGTCATGGACGGCGACGGCACGGTCGTCGAGTGGAACGAGGGGGCGACACGGCTGCTGGGCTGGCCCGCCGGGGAGGTCGTCGGGCATCCGGCCAAGGAGTTGCTGGCCCCGGGGGCCTCTTTCATGCCGCCGCCATCGGGCAGCCTCAGCTGGAGCGGGACGCTCGCGCTGCGTCACCGCGACGGCCGTACGGTGTCGGCGTGGCTGCTCGCCCATCACCGGGGGCCGAAGGACGGCGACGGCAGCGGCGGCTGGCTCATTCTTTGCCCGCTCGACGATCCCGGGCCCCTGGTACGGGACGATCCGCTGGCGGCGGCTGTCATGGTCCAGTCGCCGTGCGCCATGGCGGTCTTCGACGACCGGCTCCGGCTGCGCGGGATCAACGCCGTGATGGAGGACGCCGTCGGCATGCCGGAGGAGAACCTCCGAGGGCTGCACATGTCCGAGATCGTGGGCGGACGGCAGGGCGCGAAGCTGGAGCAGCATCTGCGCGAGGTGCTCACCCTGGGCCGGCGCAAGGACGTGCAGACCTTTCTGCGGGCCGCCGACGAGAACAGGGCCCACGCCTGGTCCGCGGCGATCGCCCCGCTCACCGACGACGCCGGAGTGCCGATCGGGGTCTGTGTCACCGGGCACGACATCACCGAGCAGTACCTGGCCCGCCAGCGGCTGCAGTTGGTGAACGAGGCGAGCATCCGCATCGGCACCACCCTCGACGTCGGACGCACCGCCCAGGAACTGGCCGACGTCTGCGTGCCCGCCCTCGCCGACTTCGTCAGCGTCGACCTCATGGAGGCCCTCGACCACGGCGACGAACCGCACGAGGGCCCGCTCTCGGCACCGTTCACCCTGCGCCGTGCCGCCCACCAGTCGATCAACCCGGGGTGCCCCGAGGCCGTGGTCGAGCTGGGCCGGACCGATGTCTACCCGGTCGGCTCACCGCAGGCGGCCTCCCTGACGGTCGGGCACACGATCGTGGCGACGGACCCGGCCAACACGCTCGCGGACTGGCTCGCCTGGGACCCGCTGCGCAGCGCGCGGGCCAAGGAACTGGGCGTCCACACGACCATGTCGGTGCCGATCCGGGCCCGGGGCACGACGCTCGGGGTGGCCGTCCTGACCCGTTTCAAACGGGTCGACCCGTTCACCTCGGACGACGAGCTGCTGGCCGAGGAGGTCACGGCCCGTGCCGCCGTCTGTATCGACAACGCCCGCTGCTACTCGCGCGAACGCGAGACCGCCCTCGCCCTCCAGCGCAGCCTCCTCCCGCAGACCCTCCCCCACATGCCCGCCCTGGAGGCGGCCTCGCGTTACCTCCCGGCGGCGCAGGCCGGGGTGGGCGGCGACTGGTTCGACGTGATCCCGCTCTCCGGGATGCGGGTCGCCATGGTCGTCGGCGATGTCGTCGGGCACGGCGTCCAGGCCTCCGCGACCATGGGGCGCCTGCGCACCGCCGTCCGCACCCTCGCCGACGTCGACCTGGCCCCGGACGAGCTCCTGACCCACCTCGACGACCTCGTCGTACGGCTCTCGGCGGAGGCCGGCAGCGAGGGCGTGACCGGTGAGGTGGGCGCCACCTGCCTGTACGCCGTGTACGACCCGGTGACCCGCCGCTGCACCTTCGCCCGCGCCGGGCATCCGCCGCCGGTCGTGCTGGACCCGGACCGCCGGCCGATGAAGGTGTATGTGCCCTCGGGACAGCCCCTGGGCCTGGGCGGGCTGCCCTTCGAATCCGCCGAGCTCGAACTGGCCGAGGGCACCGTCATCGCCCTGTACACCGACGGGCTGATCGAGACCCGGGACCGGGACATCGACGCCGGTCAGGAGCTGCTGGCCAGGGCCCTGTCCGGCCGCAAGGGCTCACTGGACGACATCTGCCAGGAGGTCGTCCACTGCCTGCTGCCCGCGAACGGCGCCCCCGACGACGTGGCGCTGCTCCTCGCCCGTACCCGTGGGCTCGAGGCCGCGCAGGTGGCGACCTGGGCGATACCGGCCGACCCGGCGTTCGTCGCCCGCACCCGCCAGTATGTGCTCACGCAGATGGCGCTGTGGGGCATCAGCGAGGCCGCGTTCACGGCGGAGCTGGTGGTCAGCGAGCTGGTCACCAACGCGATCCGGCACGCCGCCCCGCCGATCCAGCTGCGGCTGATCCACGACGGCACCACGCTGATCTGTGAGGTCTCGGACGGCAGCGGCACCGCCCCGCATCTGCGCCGGGCCAAGACCTTAGACGAGGGCGGGCGCGGGCTGCTGCTGGTGGCCCAGCTGACCCAGCGGTGGGGCAGCAGGCACACGGAGGACGGCAAGACGATCTGGGCGGAGCTGACTTTGTCGGAGGAGTGAGACGGGCGACGGAGTGGGGGCCATCCGTAGCCTGCCCTGCCTTCCGTAGTCGTCCATGGCCGCCTTCCCGGTGGGTCAGCCGTCGCCGCGTACTCCGCTTCGGTACGCGCCCGGCGGCACCCCGTAGCGCTCCCGGAACGCCCTGCTGAAGTGGTACGGGCTGCCGAACCCGGAAGCGGCGGCGACCCGTTCCACGGGCAGTTCGGTCGCCTCCAGGAGCCGGGCAGCGTGCAGCAGGCGGGCGTGGCGGAGGGCGCGCATCGGGGAGTGGCCGAGCTGTTCGGTGAAGAGGTGGGCGAAACGGGACGGGGAGAGCGAGACCCGTTCGGCGAGGGAGTGGACGGTGTGCGGGGCGCCGGGGTCCGCGGTGATCAGGTCCTGGGCCCGCCGGACCCTGGCGTCGACCCCCGACCGGCGGGGCTCGGCCCGGGCGGCGGCGAGCAGCACGACCTCCTCCAGTGAGCACAGGGCGAGCTCGCGGGCCGCCACCCCGTGCGCCACGGCGATCTCACCGTCCCCGGGATCGGCCTCGGGCGGCGGTGGTGTGCCGTCGCCGGTCCAGCGGGCGTCGGCGAGCATCCGGCGGAAGGCCGCGCTGACGCGCTTACGGATGCCATAGGGGGCCCGGGTGACGACGTACAGCCGGTCGCCGGTCTCGTACGGGCGCAGCCATGTCGTCCAGGACGCCCTCGGCTGGCAGTGCACCCACCAGAACGCCCAGTGCCCGGCGCCGGGGCCGACGCCGTAGTGCTGCGGCACGCCCGACCCGAGGACCACGAGGTCACCGGGGGACGATCCCGCCTCGGCCGCGCCCTGTCGCAGCAGTCCGCCGCCGCCCGTGGTCCAGGTGAAGAGCCAGCTGTCCGCGCCGCGCGGCCGGTTGACGGCGTACGGCGGCCGCGCGTCGAAGCGGCCGATGATCACCTGGCCCGGCGGAGGGGACGGATCGGCGGGTGCGGCAGTGTCAGGCTCGGCGGGTGCAGCAGTTTCGGGCAAGTCATCAGCACGCACAGGCATCCTCCCGGAAGGCGCTCGGACCTAGCGTGAGACACAGTGGAGCCTGGTGAGAAGGGACGCGCGGATGACAGCCTCAGGCAAGGTCGAGTTCGAGGAGAACGGCTATCTGGTGGTGCGGGGGCTGTTCACCACCGCCGAGGTCGAGGAGCTCTGCGACCGCTTCGCCGCCCTCCGGGCGGGCGGCCCGATACCGGGGCACTTCCAGCCCCGTACCTCCGACCCCGATGCCGCCGACCCGCTGCATGTCTACCCTCGCGTGATGCACCCCCACCGGATCGACGACCTGTCGCTGCGCGTGCTTCTCGACGCGCGGCTGCGGGACATCCTCGAAGAGCTGCTCGGGGAGGAGGTCCTGGCCGCGCAGAGCATGTTCTACTTCAAGCCGCCGGGGGCCCGGGGGCAGGCACTGCACCAGGACAACTTCTATCTGCGGGTGGAACCGGGCACGTGTGTCGCGGCGTGGATCGCCTGCGATGTGATCGACCGGGACAACGGCGGTCTGGAGGTCGTGCCGGGGACGCATCGCATGGACCTGTTCTGCCCGGAGCAGGCGGACGAGGAACTGTCCTTCGTGCGCGAGTACGTACCGCCACCGCCCGGTCTGACCGCCGTCCCCGTCGACATGGCGCCGGGCGACGTCCTCTTCTTCAACGGCAGCCTGGTGCACGGCTCCCAGCCCAACCGCACCACCGACCGCTTCCGCCGCTCCTTCATCGGCCACTATGTGGGCCGCTCCACCGAGCGCATCGGGCGCTACTACGACACGCTGACGATGAGCGGCGAACCCGTCCCCCTGCCGGAGAGCGAGGGCGCGGGCCCGTGCGGCACCGAGTTCGAGCCGGCGGGCGCTCACTGACCGCCTGAGCCATGCCCACCGGATCAGCCCAGTTCGAGCAGCCCACGCCGGACGGCCTCGGACACCGTGCTCGCCCGGTTCTCCGTGCCCAGCTTGCGGTAGACGCGGACCAAGTGGGTCTTGATCGTCGCCTCGGTCAGGTACAGGGAGGCGGCGATCGCCCGGTTGCTGTGGCCCCGGGCCAGCAGCCGTACGACCTGGATCTCCCGTTCGGTCAGGGCGGCTCCCGGATCGGCCAGGGGATCGGCGAGGTGTCCGGCCACCTCCGGGGCGAGCGCCATGCCTCCACCGGCCGCGGCGCGCACGGCGCGGAACAGTTCCTCGGGCGGTCCCGCCTTGAGGATGTAACCGCGGGCTCCGGCCTCCATCGCCCGTACGACGTCGCCCTGGCTGCCGTAACTGGTGAGGACGACCACGGGTGTCCGGGGTGCCGACGGTGATGCGCCGGGTCGCGTCGAGGCCGTTCACACGGTCGCCGGGGGCCGAGTCGTCCGTCAGCCGGAGGTCCATGAGGACCACGTCGGTGCGGAGCCGGGCGGCGAGGCGTACGGCCTCTTCGCCGTCGCCGCTCTCGCTGATGACGTCGAAGCCGGGTTCGCCGGTGAGCAGGGCGCGCAGCCCGGCGCGTACGACGGCGTGGTCGTCCACGATCAGGACGCGGAGCGGCGTGGCGGGGGTGTGGGTCACCGGGAGCCCGCCAGGGCGAGCGTGTTCAGGGGCAGGGTGGCGCGGGCGAGCGTGCCGTGTCCGGGTGCGCTGCGGATGGTGAGCGATCCGCCGAGGGCGCCGAGGCGCTCCCGGCCGGCGATCAGCCCGAGGCCGCGGTCGTTCGGCCTCGGGCTGATCGCCGACGCGACGTCGAACCCCCTGCCGTCGTCGCGTACCTCCACCGTGACCCTGGCGTCGTCGCGGTGGTCGAGAGTGACCCAGACGTGGCCGGCGCGGGCGTGTTCGCGGGGGTTGGCCAGGAGGCCCTGGGCGACGCGGAGCAGAGCGGCGGCGCCGGCCGGGAACAGTTCGCCGGGTTCGCCCTCGGTGCGGAACAACACCCGTGCGGGCGTGTCCGTGTCGCCGGCGCCGCCGGGACCGCGATCGCCGCTGTGCCGGACGACGTCGGCGCCATCACGGGCGCACAGGGAGCGCAGCGCGGCCGCGAGGTCGTCGTGCTGCAGTGCGGGCGGGGTGAGGTCGCGGATGGTGGTGCGGGTCTCGGCGAGGTTGGCGCCGAGCGCGTCCACGACCGTGCGGACCTGGGTCCTGGCGAGGTCCGGGCGGCGATCCCAGTCGCGGACCTTGCTGTAGTACACGACGACCGTCAGGTCGATGTCCGGGAAGCGGCTGCGGAAGGCATTGGCCATGAAGTCCTGCTGGGTGGAGGTGTCTCCGCCCGCGTAGATGACGAGCTTGCCGCCCTCGGCGACAGCGTCGCGGTACAGGTCGTCGAGCGAACGGGTCTCCTCGGCACCGGCCGAGAGGCCGGTACGGTCTGGCGTGCGCGCGGCGGGAGCGCGGCGGGAGCGGCCTGCGCGGCAGCGGTGGCGACGAGTCCGCCGAGGGCGGCGCCCGCTCCGGTGGTGAGGATGCGTCGCCTGCTGAAGTCGCGGGCCACGGGTGGGGGAAGTCCTTTCCGCGGCGTGACCTGTACGGCGTGATCTGTACTGCGTCGCCGCTACGACGGCGCCGCAAGTCTCCGGCCGGGAAGGGGGGCCCGCGTCGCCCGTATGCCGACGACCGGTTCAACCGTTCGGTTGAACGCGGGTCCCCAGCAGTTCCAGGGCTCGTTCCCAGTGGAACTCCCGGCGCCCGCCGTCCTCTTGGGGCTCGCCGGAGTACGGGTCCCCGAACCTGACGCCCATGCCGCGCAGCCGCTCAAGGCTCGCGCGGTAGGCCGGGTGTACGGCCAGGGCGTCGGCGACACAGGGCAGTACGGCTATGGGGACGCCGAGGCCGTACGCCTCGCAGAGAGTGCCCAGGGCGAGGGTGTCGGATATGCCCGCGGCCCACTTGTTGACGGTGTTGAAGGTGGCGGGCGCGACCACGACGGCGTCCGGCGGCGGGAAGGGGCGCGGGTCGCCCGGCCGCCGCCAGGCGGAACGGATGGGGCGGCCGGTCTGCGCCTCGACGGCCGCCGTGTCGAAGAAGCCGCCCATGGCGACGGGCGTCGCGATGACCCCGACCTCCCAGTCGCACTCCTGAGCCGCCGTGATCAGCTTGTTCACCTCGACGGCGATGCCGGCGGCGCAGACGACGACGTAGAGAAAGGGTTTCGTGGTCACCCGCCGCACCCTACTGAACCGGGCTCAGCCTCCGGGTGGTCTCTTGTGTCCTCTCGACTGTTCTCTCGACGAAGCGTTCTACGTCCGCGGCGGTCGGCCGGAGCAGCCCGCCCCGTACGGCGAGGGCCGTGGCCTCGGCACGTGAGGCCGCGCCGGTCTTGCGCAGCAGGTGTTCGACGTGTGTGTGCACGGTACGCGGGGAGAGGAACAGCGCCTGCGCGATGGCCTGGTTGGTCTGGCCGGTGGCCGCCCTGGTGAGCACCTCCAGCTCACGCGGGCTGAGGCCGTACGGCAGCGGGACGGGCGCCTCGTGCACGAGGACCGCCTGGCGTACGACTTCGGCCGGGTCCAGCCCCGGGACGTCTATGGCCTCGTCGGCGACGAGCAGGCTCATGCCGATGCGGGTGGCCGCCGCGATCTGGTGGTGGTCGAGCACACGAGCCTCCCGGGCCGGCCCGAGACCATGCAGGTCTTTTGGGTCCTAACAATATGGCCCCGGCGATGAGTGGCAAGACATTCACCGATCCGTGACGCCGGGTTGGCCGGGCTGTGGTGCAGCCGTCCGCCGGCCTGTGGCGCAGGCGGCCGATGGGACATGGTTCAGCGGGCCGGCCGGGAGGGCGCGGGTCCGCCGGGGGTGCCGGGCGGGACGCGGGAGTACGCGCGGGTACCGGACCGGACGCGGGAGTACGCGCGGGTACCGGACCGGACGCGGGAATACGCGCGGGTACCGGACCGGACGCGGGAATACGCGCGGGTACCGGACCGGACGCGGGAATACGCGCGGGTACCGGACCGGACGCGGGAATACGCGCGGGTACCGGACCGGACGCGGGAGTACGCGCGGGTCGTGACCCAGCGGTCTGGCCGACCGGGGCGCACGGGGCCGCCGGGTCGTGGCACAGTGGCCTGGCCGACCGGGGCGCACGGGTCCCGCCGGGTCAACGCCCAGACGTCCACCCGGCCGTGACACACCAGTCCGCCGGGTCAACGCCCAGACGTCCACCCGGCCGTGACACACCGGCCCGCCCAACCCTGGCCCAGCCATCTGACTGACATGACGCAACGATCCGCCGAACTCCACTCGCGCGGCATCACCAGCTACACAGAGCCCGGCCTCGGCCCCGGCGGCTCCGAAACTGCTGGATCTGGACCCTCGTGACATCACTCGGGTCGAGGTCGACATGACGGTGTTCGACGGCGGGGTCGTCTTCGAGCGCTGAGCGTCCGCGGGACCTCCGTACAATTTGAGTCCGAACGACCAATTGTCCGAACGAACGAGGGGGCGGCCCGTGCCCGGCCAACGATCCATCACCGAAGCCGAGAAGCTCGCCGCGGCGAAGCTCGGGGGCTTTCCGATCCGCCGGGAGCAGATGGCCGCGGTGGCGAACATCTACCGGGCCGCCTCGGCGGTACGGCAGCACCTGGAGAACTCCGTGCTGCGCGGCTCCGACCTCACCTGGACCGCCTTCGTGGTGCTGTGGGTCGTCTGGGTGTGGGGCGAGTCCGAGACCCGGCACGTGGCGGAGGAGGCCGGTATCTCCAAGGGCACGCTCACGGGCGTGGCGCGAACCCTGGAGTCGCGTGGCCTGCTGCGGCGGTCCGACCACCCCACCGACGGCCGGCTGGTCCTGCTGGCGCTCACCGACCAGGGCGAGGAGCTGATGCGGCGGGTGTTCCCGGAGTTCAACGAGGAGGAGGCGTTCGTCACCGCGGGGCTGAGCGACGCCGAGTGCCGGAGCCTCGCGGAGGGGCTCCGCACGGTCGTGCTCCAGGTCGAGGAGCACGGCGAGGAGCGCCGCCGGACCCTGCTGAACGGCGCCGAGCCCGCACCGCGCCGCAGCGGTCGCCGCCCGAAGGCCTGATCCGCCGCACGGCGCGCGGGCGCGCGGTGCAACTGCCTTGGTCAGCCGCCGTGTTCCCGGGCCGCCGCCACGAACGCGTCGAACAGCCCCTGCTGGGCCGGGTCCTCGTGAGCGGTGTCCTCGGGGTGCCACTGGACGGCGGTGAACCAGCCCCGGGCGCCCGGAAGTTCGAGCCCCTCGGCGGTGCCGTCGGCGGCCCGGGCGGTGATCGTGAGGCCGGTACCGAGATCGGCCACCCGCTGGTGGTGATAACAGGACGCCTCGGCCTTCGCCCCGGCGGTGGCCCGCTCCAGCAGGGTGCCGCGCTGGATCGCCACCGGGTGGACGACGTGCCGGTGCTCCCGCTCCGGACCGCCCATGTCCTGTTCCAGGGTGCCGCCGAGGGCGACGTTGACGACCTGGAGGCCCCGACAGATCGCCAGCAGTGGCAGGCCCGAATCCAGTGCGCGGCGGGCGACTTCCAGGTCGAAGGCGTCCTGAAGGTCGTCGACGTCGTAGACGGTCTCGTGCACCCCGGCAGCGCCGTAGCGGTGCGGGGCGAGGTCGCCGCCGCCGGGGAGCAGGACGCCGTCGAAGCGGGCGAGACGGGCAGCCACGTCGGCGCCCTCGGGGTCGGCCGGATGGACGGTCGCCGGCTCACCCCCGGCTCGCCAGACGGCGTCGATCAGCGCACGGGCGTTGACCTCGGCGGCGTACCGCAGCGCGGAGGTCGTCGCGGAGAAGCGGGCGGGGATGGCGATCAGCGGCCGTACAGAGGTGTGACCAGTGGGTTCGCGGTGGCTCACAGCTGGATCCAGGTGGTCTTGAGCTCGGTGTACTTCTCCAGGGCGTGGGCGGACTTGTCCCGTCCGTTGCCCGACTGCTTCATGCCGCCGAAGGGGACGGTGAGGTCGCCTTCCTCGTAGCAGTTGACCCAGACGGTTCCGGCCTTCAGCGCTCGGGCGACCTGGTGGGCGGTGGACAGGTCGGCGGTCCACAGGCCCGCGGCGAGGCCGTACTCGGTGTCGTTGGCCAGTCGTACCGCCTCGTCGAGGTCGTCGAAGGCGAGGACGGAGAGAACCGGTCCGAAGATCTCCTCGCGGGCCAGCCGCATGCCGGGGTCCACGTGGTCGAAGACGGTCGGCTCCAGGAAGCTGCCGCCGGTGTCGGTGAGGGTGCGTGAGCCGCCCGTGAGCAGCCTCGCGCCCTCCGCCAGGCCTGTGCCGATGTGCTCCCGTACGCGCGTGAGGTGGTCCTCGCCGACCAGGGCGCCCATTTCGGTGGCCGGGACGAGCGGGTCGCCGACGCGCAGTTCGCGGGCCCGGCGTACGACGGCCTCGGTGACCTGTTCGGCGATGGAGGAGTGGACCAGGAGCCGGGAGGGGGCCGTGCACATCTCGCCCTGGTTGAAGAAGATGCCCCAGGCGGCGGTGGCGGCGGCCTTGTCCAGGTCCGGGGCGTCCGGGAGGACGATGTTGGGTGACTTGCCGCCCAGCTCCAGCCAGACGCGCTTGAGGTTGGAGTCGGCCGAGTAGCGGAGGAAGTGGCGGCCCACGGCGGTGGAGCCGGTGAAGGCCAGGACGTCCAGGTCGGGGTGGAGCCCGAGGGCCCGGCCCGCCACCGGCCCCTTGCCGTTCACGACGTTGAGCACGCCCGGCGGCAGCCCGGCCTGCGTCGCGAGGCGGCCGAGGAGGAGGGCCGACAGAGGTGAGTTCTCGGATGGTTTCAGGACCACCGTGCAGCCGGCGGCCAGCGCGGGCGCGACCTTCCAACTCGCCAAGGTGAGGGGGAAGTTCCAGGGCACGACGGCGCCGACCACACCGGCCGGTTCCCGGGTGACGAGGGCGAGGGCGTCCCGCGCGGTGTGCGGGGACTCGTCGGTGAGTTTGTCGGCGAGCTGGCCGTACCAGCGGAAGGTGTTGATAGCGGCGCGCAGTTCGATGCCGTACGCGTCCGTGATGGGTTTGCCCATCTCCAGGCTCACGGCCAGGGCCAGTGACTCCCGCTGTTCTTCGAGCAGTTCGGCGAGGCGCAGCAGGATCCGGCCGCGCTCGGCGGGTGCCAGGCGCGGCCAGGGTCCGGCGTCGAAGGCCCGGCGGGCGGCGGCCACGGCCGCGTCGATCTCGGCGGGCCCTGCGTCGGCGACCTCGGCGACGGCCCGGCCGTCGCGTGGTGAGACGACGGCGAAGGTTCCGCCGCCACCCGGTTCACCGGCGCCGTCGATGTGGTGCGCGCCGGGTATCACGAGCGCCTCGGCGCGGCGGAGCCACTCGTCGTGGGTGGCGGCGGGCATGGGGACCTCCAGAGCAAGTCGGTTGTACGAGTCGGAGCACAGCTCAGCGACGCGGCGCCCTGACGCCGCGGAACTCCCAGTCGCCGCCGAGCGCGGTGGACAGGACCTCCTCGGACTCGGTGGGCTGGGCGCCCACGTCGGTCCGGACCGGGGTCGGGCCGGTGACAATGCGGTTGGTGAGCCGGCCGAGGCCCTCGACCTCCACCTCGACGACGTCACCCGGCTGGACGGGACGGGAGTTGGCGGGGGTGCCGGACAGCAGCACGTCGCCCGGGTGCAGGGTGATCGTGCGGGCGATGTCGGCGACGAGGTAGTGCATGTCCCACTTCATCTCGTCCGTCGAACCGTCCTGGACGACCTCGCCGTTGACATACGTCCGCAGCCGCTTGCCGTGGAAGTCCCAGTCGGTGACCAGGCCGGGGCCGAGCGGGCAGAGGGTGTCGGAGCCCTTGACCCGGAGCATGGAGCCGGCGTCGGTGTCGCGGAAGTCGTGCAGGCCGTAGTCGTTGGCGACCGTGTAGCCGGCGATGTACTCCCCCGCCTCGTCCGGGGCGATGTTCCGCGCCGTCTTCCCGATGACAATGGCCACCTCACCCTCGTAGTTGAGCCACTTGCAGCCCTCGGGGCGCACGATGGCCCCGTTGTGCGCGTTGAGGGCGGAGGTGGGCTTGTGGAAGTAGGTCGGGGTGTCGGGGAGGTCGATCCGGAACTCGTCGACGCGGCTGCGGTGGTTGAGGTGGACCGCGATCACCTTGGACGGCACGACCGGCGGCAGGTGGTGCGCCTCCTCGGTCTTCACGCGGCGGCCGTCCCCGGCGACGAGTTCGTCCCCGTCGACGGTGACCTGGACGACCGCGCCGTCGAGGAGGATGCGGCGGTATTCGGGCATGGCAGGACTCCTAGATGCGGCTGTGCGGGGTGCGTGGGGACTGCGGGAGGCCGGTGCCGGTCCAGCCGTCGTCCGGGCGGTCGAACCAGAGGTGGACCTGGCCGGTGCCGATCGAGTTCTCGTACTCGCCGTACTGCCGGGCCCTGGCCACGCACGCCTGCTCGCCGAGGGCACCGGCCATCATCAGGTAGTGGAAGAACTTCGCCTCGGGCTTGAACTTCCAGAACTCGTCCATGGTGTCGAGGACCTTGTCGTGCCGGCCCTCCTTGAACCAGCCGATCCGCTCGTAGTCCGCCTCGCGGGCTTCCGGCGTGAAGATGTGCACCGGGTCGCTCGCCTCGTGGTCACGCAGCTCGCGCAACGGCCAGAAGGTGTGGGAGAGCGCGCCGGAGGCGATCAGCAGCACGCGCCGCCCCGGGGTGGCGGCGATACCGTCGGCGAGCGCCCGCCCGAGCCGGAGATGGTCCTCCATGTCCCCGGTCTGGCAGACCCCGATGGTCACCCACCGCTTGTCCGGCAGCCCCTCGCCGAGGAACTTCCAGAGGTTGATGGTGGCGTAGTAGATCGGCAGGTACTCGTCCTCGATCGCGGTGATCCAGGTGCCGTGCCGGTCGGCGAACTTCTCAATGTTCCGGGCGAGTTCGGGGTCGCCAGGAAAGTCGTACGGCATCCGGCACATGCCGCGCGGCAGTTCCTCGGAGGTGAACAAGCCGGCCCGGCGCGCTTGCGCGGTGACGACGAACTCGACGGTGGTGGCCCAGTGGGAGTCCAGGACGACGACGGTGTCGTAGTCGTCCCGCTCGAAGACGTCCCGGCGGAGTTCCTGAAGGCCGGTGACGAGGGTGATCTCCTTGCCCTCGTTGAGCTCCAGGCGGTCGGCCTCGGGCAGCACGATGGTGGGGACGTGGGCGAGCAGACCCGCCCCGACGATCTCACCCATGCGATTTCCACCCTCCAGGTGCGGTGACGGTGTTCTTCAGGTCGCAGTAGAAGTCGAAGCTCCAGGTGCCGCCCTCACGGCCGACACCGGACTGCCGCGAACCGCCGAAGGGCGCCTGAAGGTCGCGTACGAAGAAGCAGTTGACCCACACCGTGCCCGCGACCAGCCGCGCGGTGACCCGTGCGGCGCGCTCGGGGTCGCCGGTGGCCACCGTGGCGGCGAGCCCGAAGCGGGTGCCGTTGGCCAGGCGGACCGCCTCGTCCTCGTCGGAGAAGGTCTGCAGGGTCAGGACCGGTCCGAAGACCTCCTCCTGGACGATCTCGGAGTCCTGGGCGACATCGGTGAGCAGGGTCGGCGCGTAGTACTGGCCGTCCTTGCGGTGCCCGCCGATGACCGCACGCGCCCCGGCCGCCAGAGCCCGCCGCACGAACCCGTCGATCTTCTCCAGCTGGCGCGGGTGGATATTGGGCCCGATGTCGGTGGACTCGTCCCTCGGGTCGCCCTGTCGCAGACCGGACGCCTTCTCGACGAACCGGCGGGTGAACTCCTCTGCGACCGACTCCTCGACAAGGAAGCGGGTGGCCGCGAGGCAGACCTGCCCGGCGTTGTCGTACTGCTCCACCGCGAGGTCCACGGCGACGTCCAAGTCGGCGTCCGCGAACACCAACAGCGGTGATTTGCCGCCGAGTTCGAGGCTGAGCGGCGTGAGATGGGCGGCGGCGGACGCCGCGATGCGCTTGGCGGTCGGTACGGACCCCGTGAAGCTGATCCGCCGCACATCGGGGTGCGAGGTGAGGGCGTCGCCGATCTCGGCGCCGTAACCCTGCACGACGTTCAGGACACCGGCCGGAAGCCCCGCCTCGGCGGCGATGTCCGCGAGCAGCGAGGCGGTCAGCGGGGACCACTCGGCGGGCTTCAGCACGACGGTGTTACCGGCGGCCAGGGCCGGCGCCACCTTCCACGTCGCCAGCATCAACGGCGCGTTCCACGGCGTGATCAGCACACACGGGCCCGCCGGATCCCAGCTGACGTGGTTGGTGTGCCCCCGCGTCTCGAAGTCCTCGTGCTCCAGCGACAGCAACCAGTCCGCGAAGAACCGGAAATTGTGCGCCACACGGGGCATCACACCCCGCCGGTGCGAACGCAGCAACGCCCCGTTGTCGGTCGTCTCGACGATCGCCAGCTCTTCGAGCCGCCTGTCGACCCCCTCGGCGATGGCGTGCAGAATACGGGCACGTTCGGCGCGAGAGGTCGCCGCCCATACGGGAAACGCCTCACGAGCAGCGGCAACAGCGGCTTCGGCCTCGACCGGCCCGCCGCGGGCGATCTCGCCCAGGGGCTGCCCGTCGATGGGCGAGACGTCGGGAAAGGTCTCACCGGAGGCGGAGGCGACACGTCGACCGCCGATCCAGTGCCGGGTGTCGACGGAGACTCCGGCGACGATGATTTTGTCAGACATGAAGATGGCTCCAGATGTACGAAGGAGGGGAACGGCCGCGCCCCTCAAGGGCGCGGGACTGTGCCGATATGCGGCTCCGCCGCGTGGGCGCGACCAGCCACGAACAACCCGCGCTCCGAAACCGGCCCTACTCGGCAGACGCTTCCGACGTCCCGGACTCCAGCAGCCGCCCGCCATCCCAGACGACGCCCACCTGCCGGTAATACGCAGCTATCGGCTCCCGTATCTCCAGCCGGGCAAGCTCCTCGGTCGGCGCCTCGAACAACTCCAACTCGGCGTCACCGACCCACGCCTGCCCGCCCTCGAACGAGGCCGCCCCGGACTCGATCAACTCGTCCAGCGCCAACCCCTTCCCCTTCTCGATCGACGGCAGCCACCGGTGATGAGCCATGGGATGCCCGTTCACGAACCCGTTCGTCTCCGACGGCTCCCGAAGCGTCACGACGGCTTGGGCCAACCGACGATCGGCGGCAGCCAAGGTCGCCCCGAACTTCGCCCCCGCCGAGATCCGCGGAGCGGGCCCGTACGGATGCGGCCGCGTCTGGTGGATGGACCCGAGCTTCTTCGGATACCCCTGGTGCAGCCCGCGGGCGATCGCGAAGTCCTTGTCGACCCAGATGTAGACGCACCGCGAGTACGTCCGCCCCTTGTACTGACAGCGGACGACCGCGAAGGCCTCCTTGTACTGGGAGAGCACCGGATCGAGCAGCTCCGCGCCGGACGCCGAGCAGGACTGCCAGTCGGCCCAGATCAGCGCGACCGCACCCGGGTCCTCGTCGGCCAACTCCAGTGGCTCGGGCAGCAGTTCACGTACCCGGGCGGGATCGGTCCGGTACTCGACGGTCAGCAGGTCCCCCGAGTAGCGCCACGGCGGGGACGGGATGAGTGACGAGGCACCGCTCGCCGTTCTGGGGTGGAAGTATCCACGGACACTGGTCATGACAGAGGTTCCTTACCTTGCTCACGCGGTGAGGGCGGGCTGCTTGAGCAGCTGGGCGCGGTACTTGGCGGCGCCCATCGCGGCGGCCTGTCCGCCGAGGGCGACGACACCGACCAGGTGGCCACCGCGGTGGTAGCCGAACAGGACGTCGCCGTCCGGATCGCCGTCCAGGACGCGGACATCGCCCTTGCCGAGGGCCGGCGCCCCGAAGGACTGCAACCGGAAGTCGTGCTGATCGCTCCAGAAGGTCGGCAGCGGCGCGAAGGCCGGCAGGCAGACCTCGAATCCGGCGAGCTGGGCGGTGAGCACCTTGGCCGCGTGCTTGGCGGTGTCCGTGGGAATCGACCAGTGCTCGACGCGGCGCGGCACTCCGTCGTAGCGGGCGTTGGGGAAGCGGGCCACGTCACCCACCGCGACGACGTACGGAAGTCCGCCGACTCTCAGCTGCTCGTCGGTCAGTACTCCGTCGGTGAGGTCGAGCCCGTTGCCGTCGAGCCATTCGGTGCTGGCGACCGAGCCGACGGACTCGACGACCACGTCGGCGGGGAGCACACGACCGTCGCTCAGTACGACGCCGGTGACCCGGTCCTCACCCTCGACACCCCCGGCACCCTCGAACCCGGCGACGCCGGTGCCGAGCGCGAAGCGCATCCCGCGTTCCTCATGGCGCCGCAGCAGGGCTCGGGCGGGGGCTTCGCCGAGGGGACCGACCATCGGGAGGGGCAGGGGGTCGACGACGGTCACCTCGCGGACGCCGAGTCCCACGGCGGTGGCCGCGACCTCGCAGCCGATGAAGCCGGCACCGATCACCACCACGCGGACGCCGGGCCGGGTGAGCGCGTCGCGCAGGGCTTGGGCGTCAGCGAGGGTACGGACGGTGTGGCGGCCCGCGGTCGGGCCGGGGCAGCCGAGTCGGCGCGGTCGCATGCCGGTGGCGACGACCAGGCCGTCGAAGGCGAGGGTGGATCCGTCGGCCAGGTCCAGGGTCCGTTCGGCGAGACGGGCCGCGGCGACGGGGGTACCGAGCCGCCATTCGACGTCGGCCGCGGCGGCCTTGGGCGTGAACGCAAGGGAGTCGAAGGACGCCTTGCCCGCCAGGACCTCCTTGGACAGCGGCGGCCTGTTGTACGGCATGTGGGGCTCGTCGCCGACCACGGTGATCGCGCCGGTCCAGCCGGCGGCGCGCAGTTGCTCGGCGGCGCGCAGACCCCCCATGGAGGCGCCCGCGACGACGACCCGGCCGGTCACGGGCACGGGTGCGGGGTCGGGGCCGCGGCCAGGGGCGGGCGCGCCGGTCACGTCAGGTGAGCCGGTCACGTCAGGTGAGCCGGTCACGTCAGGTGAGCCGGTCACCTCAGGCCTCGATCCGGATGGCCTGGAGCGGGCACACGTCCGCCGCTTCCTCGACCTCGTCGCGCAACGATTCGTCCGGGTCGGCGACGTACAGCAGATGCCCGTCGTCGTCCATCGAGAAGACGTCGGGGGAGGCGAAGACGCACTGGCCGTGGTCCTGGCACTTGTTCATGTCGACGACGACCTTCATGGCCGGTCCTCCTGGAGGTGCGGGCATCGGAGCGGGGGTGAAGGGGGAAGAGGGACCCGGCCGCACAGGTGGCGCCGGGCCCCGGCCAAAGGGGTGGGGGCCCACAGGGGACCAGGGACCGCACCCCTGACTCGTTTGGCTTCAAACAAGGTAGGCAGACCTGGAACCCTGGTCAATACCTATCCCCATGGATAAATTCTTTCTCTCGCCCCTTGCAGGGCGAGCCATCCCCTCATACCGTTTGACATCAAATGAAACGGCCCAGCGTCGTGCCCCATCACCTGTCCGAGGAGACATCGGTGAGCGCATCCGACACCTCAGAAGTCCGCCGGCAGACGGCCCGGCTCGCCGCCGACGGCATCGACGTCGTCCGGGTGGCCTATCCCGACCTGCTCGGCACGGACCGGGCGCGTGACGTGCTGCTGGAGGAGCTGCCCCGGGCCTGTACGCACGGGCTCGCCTTCTGCCGGGCCGTGTATCACACCAGCCCGCAGGGCGATGTCGTCCCGGTAGCGGGCGGTCTCGACGCCGGGCTGCCCGACATCTCCGTACGACCGGACCTCGACACTCTGGTGAAGCTGCCGTGGGAGCCGGGGGTGGCCACCTGTCTCGGCGAGGTGATCGACCCGGCGACCGGGTCACCCGCGCCGGAGTCGCCCCGCGATCTGCTGCGGGCCGTGCTCGCCCGGTGCGCAGAGCACGGGCTGCGGCCGGTCGTCGGCCCGGAGCTCGAGTACTACCTGTGCGACCCCGAGCCCGGACCGGCGGGCGGCTGGCGACGCTACGGCGGGCACGCCGGGGTCGTCTACACCGCCGGGCTGCGCGCCGACCCCGACAACCATCTGCTGCGCACCCTGCGCCACGTCCGCGACCTGAACCTCGGGGTGCTGAGCGGCAACCACGAGTTCGACGGCGGACAGTTCGAGATCAACCTCGTGCACTCGGAGGCGCTGTCGGCCGCCGACCGCGCCTTCCGCTTCAAGGCCGCGATCAAGGAGCTGGCCCGCCGCGAAGGCAGGCTCGCCACCTTCATGGCGAAGCCGTTCAACGACGCGGGCGGCTCCGGCTTCCACCTCCACCTGTCGTGCGAAGACACGGAGGGCCGCAATGTCTTCGACGACGCCTCCGGCCCGTACGGGCTGTCCGACACGGCCCGCCACGCGGTCGCCGGGCTCGTCGCACACGCCCCCGCCCTCGCCGCGCTGCTCAACCCGACGATCAACTCGTACAAACGCTTCGGGCCCGACACCCTCGCTCCCTGGCTGATCGACTGGGGGCTCGACAACCGCAGCGCGATGATCCGCATCCCACCGGAGCGCGGTTCCGGCGCCCGTCTCGAACTGCGGCTGGGTGACGCCAGTGCCAATCCGTACCTGGCCGTCGCGGGCACCGTCGCCGCCGCGCTGCTCGGTGTCCTGGCCGGTGAGGAACCGCCGGCGCCGCTGGAGGGCTACGGGTACGACACCAGCAGGTCCGCTCTGCTGCCCACGACCCTGACCGACGCCCTCGACGCGCTGGAGGCGGACACCGCCCTGGCCGAGGTGCTCGGCAAGGACTTCGTCTCCTCCTTCCTCTCCTACAAGCGGAACGAGGTCGAGCGCTTCCGACGGCACGTCACCGACTGGGAGTTCACCGAGTACGCCTACCACCTGTGACACCCCCAGCCCTCGTGACAGCCGCATCCGAAGCCAAGGAGTCATCGATGACCGACACCCTCTCCGCCGCCCTGAACGAACCCCTGCCCCTCGAAGACGTCGACCTCGCCGACCTGGACAACTTCACGGACGGCGTCACCCCGTGGCGGATGTTCCACACCCTGCGCCACGAGGACCCGGTGCACTGGCAGCCGGAGGAGGCCCCCAACTCCGGTTTCTGGGCGGTGACCCGGCACGCGGACATCGCCCGTGTGGACCGCGACGCCGAGACCTTCACCTCCACGAGGTTCGTGAACCTCGAAGAGGTCGACGACGACCAGATCAAGAAGCGCGCCTCCATCCTGGAGCTGGACGGCGTCCGCCACCGCGCGCTCCGCAGCGTGATCCAGCGGCAGTTCGGCGCGAACGTCATCAACAGCTACACCGACTTCCTCCGCGGTCTGACCGCGACCACGCTCGACGCGGCCCTCGCCAAGGGCAGCTTCGACTTCGTCGCCGATGTCTCCGCCGACTTCCCCATCAACGTCCTGGCCAGGCTGTTGGACGTGCCGCCGGAGGACAACCAGAAGCTCATCGACTGGGGCAACCGGATCATCGGCAACACCGACCCCGACTACGCCGACGTCCTGCTGCACAGCGCGGAGAGCGAGAAGTACCGCGATCTGCCGTTCCGCTCCCCCGCCTCCCTGGAGGTCTTCGAGTACGGCCGTGAACTGGCCCGGCAGCGGCGCGGCGGCGACGGCGCGGATCTGGTGTCGAAACTGGTCAACACCACCCCGCGCGACGGAGTCCCGCTCTCCGCCCAGGACTTCGACAACTACTTCCTGCTGCTCGTCGTGGCCGGCAACGAGACCACCCGGCACACCATCTCCCACTCCATGCTGGCCCTGCTCCAACACCCCGAGCAGCTCGCCAGGCTCAAGGACGACCCCTCACTGATCCCGGCTGCGGTCGAGGAGTTCCTGCGCTGGGCCTCCCCCGTCTACCACTTCCGCCGCACGGCGACCCGCGATGTCGAACTCGGTGGCAAGCAGGTGAAGGAGGGCGACAAGGTCGTCATGTGGTTCGCCTCCGGCAATCGCGACGAGGAGGTCTTCGGCAACCCGTACGACTTCGACGTCACCCGCACCGACAACGACCACGTCACCTTCGGCAAGGGCAGCCCCCACCTCTGCCTCGGCAATCTGCTCGCCCGGACCGAGATCCGCATCATGTTCGAGGAGCTGATCCCCCGACTCGCGGACATCCGCCTCGCCGGTGATGTGCCCCGCGTCCGCTCCAACTTCGTCAACGGCATCAAGAAGCTCCCGGTCGAGGTGACGTTGGCCTGAGGAGCCGGGGCCCGGCCGGGCGGATGAATCGGCGGGAGACCGGTGTTGAATGCGGGGGACAGCATCTGTACGTGACAGCAAGGGAGTTGTCATGCCTCTTGAGGGCGAATACGTGCCGAGTCCGACGCAGTGGGTGCGCGAGCAGGTCGAGTTGTACGAGAGCTCGGGCGGTACCAAGGGGACGACGCTGAAGGACACGGGTCTGCCCGTCGTGATCCTCACCACGCGCGGCGCCAAGAGCGGCAAGATCCGCAAGACTCCGGTGATGCGGGTGGAGCACGACGGGCAGTACGCGGTCGTGGCCTCGCTGGGCGGTGCGCCCAAGCACCCGGTCTGGTACCACAACCTGAAGTCCGACCCCCATGTCGAACTCCAGGATGGGACCGCACGCCAGGACATGACGGCACGTGAGGTCACGGGCTCCGAGAAGGCCGAGTGGTGGGAGCGTGCGGTCGCCGCGTACCCGCCGTACGACGACTACCAGAAGCGGACCGAACGGGAGATACCCGTCTTCGTGCTGGAGCCGTCGACCGGACAGTGAGCACCTTCTTGTAAGCCGGAGAAAAGCCGGAGAAAAATCTTCGATTCGGTGCGCATGATCCTTCACGCACCGGGCACCCGAGGATCAGGCCCCGCCGCGTTCCCCCGTCGCGGCGGGGCTTTCCGCTGCCCTCCTCGCGGTCCGCGCGTCCGTCACATCGAGGAAGATCTGGTCGGCCTCGGCGACGATGTGCGCGATGGAGCGTTTGATGCGTACGGCGACGTCCTCGACCTGCTCGCTGTCGAGACCGGGGACGAGATCGACGCGGGCGGCCACCAGGGTGGAATCCAGGCCGAGTTGCATGGTCAGCAGCGCCTCGACGCTGTCGATCTCGGGCTGCGCCGCCAGCAGGGCGCGGATCCTGTGGCTGGGTTCGGGATCGGCGGCCCGCCCGATGAGCTGATCGCGGGCGTCCCGGCCGAGCCAGTAGGCGACGTACACGAGGAGCGCCCCGATCGCGAACGAGGCGAGCGCCTCCCAGACGGCCTGCCCCGTCGCCATGTGCAGGGCCATCCCGACGATCGCGAGGGTCACGCCGAGCACCGCGGTGCCGTCCTCGGCGACGACCGTCCTGAGCGCCGGGTCCCGCAGGCCGCCCGGGCCCCCGCCCTGGCGGCGCACCTGATGCAGGGCGCGCAGCAGCGAGGTGCCCTCGGCGAGCAGGGCCACGCCGAGTACGGCGAGGCCGGCCGCGTAGCCGTCGTAGGACTCCTCCGAGCCACCGGTGAGGGCGTGGACCGCCTGGAAGAAGGAGAAGCAGCCGCCCATCACGAAGATGCCGACGGCGGCGAGCAGGGACCAGAAGAACCGTTCCTTGCCGTAGCCGAAGGGGTGTCGGCTGTCGGCGGGGCGGCGGCTGCGGCGCAGTGCGGCGAGGAGGAAGACCTCGTTCATGCTGTCGGCCACCGAGTGCGCGGCCTCCGAGAGCAGGGCCGGTGAGCCCGCGAGCAGTCCGCCGACGGTCTTGGCCACGGCGATCAGGAGGTTCGCGCCGAGGGCGACCAGGACGGTGACGCGGGTCCTGCGGTCGGCTCGCGCCGGTTGGTCCTTGTCCGTTGTCGTCTCCGTGTCCGTGTCGTCTCCGTGTCCGTGTCGTCTCCGTGTCTGCTGTCCGGTGCACCTTCGCCGATTGCCCCGAGCGGTCCCGCTCACACCGTGGGGTGCGCGGAAAACGGGGAACTCTCACCAGTGCGGACGTAGAGAGCAGACGTATCCGGATGGATCGGAAGGGAAGACGCGATGAGCGTCGGCGAGGGGAACGAGCAGTACGGCAGGAAGGCGTTCAAGCGGTCCAAGAGCCACTTCACGGACCGGATCACCGCCGACGGCCGGGACGGCTGGCCTGTGGAGGCGGGCCGCTATCGGCTGGTCGTCAGCCGCGCCTGTCCATGGGCGAGCCGGGCGGTGATCTCCCGGCGGCTGCTCGGCCTGGAGGAGGCGCTGTCGATGGCCGTGGTCGACCCGATCCAGGACGACCGCAGCTGGCGGTTCACCCTGGACCCGGACGACCGCGATCCCGTCCTGGGCATCCGGTTCCTGAAGGAGGCGTACGACGCCCGGGAGCGCGACTACCCCGGGGGTGTCAGCGTCCCGGCGATCGTCGACGTACCCAGCGGCGACCTGGTCACCAACGACTACCAGCGGCTCACGCTCGACCTCGCCACCGAGTGGACGGACCTGCACCGCGCGGGCGCGCCCGACCTGTATCCGGCGGGGCTGCGCGACGAGATCGACGCGGTGATGGCCGAGGTGTACGAGGACGTCAACAACGGTGTGTACCGGGCGGGCTTCGCCACGGGCCAGGAGGAGTACGAGGAGGCTTGCGACGCGGTGTTCCGTCGGCTTCAGGCACTGTCGGAGCGGCTGGCCCGGCGGCGCTATCTCGTCGGCGACACAATCACCGAGGCGGACATCCGGCTGTTCACCACGCTGGTGCGGTTCGACGCCGTCTACCACGGTCACTTCAAGTGCAACCGCTGGAAGCTGGCGGAGGACCGGGTGCTGTGGGCGTACGCCCGTGACCTCTTCCAGACGCCTGGGTTCGGTGACACGGTCGACTTCGACCACATCAAACGGCACTACTACCGGGTGCACACGGGCATCAACCCGACCGGCATCGTGCCGCTCGGCCCCGATCTGTCGGGCTGGCTCACGCCCCACCACCGCGAGGAGCTGGGCGGCCGCCCGTTCGGCGACGGGACGCCGCCGGGGCCGGTGCCCGCCGCGGAGGTCGTGCCCGCGCCAGGGCGTCCCTGAAACGAGCGGAACCACTGTGTGAAGGAGGAGAACCAAGTGGCCAAGAAGAAGAAACTGCCCCTTGCCTACAAGCCTCTGGGCTTCGCTCTCGGCTGGGTGAGCGGGGCGCTCGCCTCGATGGCGTTCCGCGCGACGTGGAAGGCGATCCGCCACGAGGACGACGCGCCCGACGCGCTGGACCGGGATCGCGGCTGGGGCGAGGTGCTGCTCGCCGCCGCCGTGCAGGGCGCGATCTTCGCGGTCGTACGCAGCGCGGTGGACCGCACGGGCGCCAAGGCCATCGAGCGGTCCACCGGGGTGTGGCCGACCGCCGAGAAGGGCGGCCGGGACTGACGTTCCTCAGCCCGACTTGGGTGCCGTGGGGTGTTCGCGGCGCAGCGTGAAGGAATGGCCGGCCGGGTCGGAGTAGCCGCGCTCCTCGAACGGCCCGGTCGGCTCCTTCGTGTCCACCGGGCGCCCACCGAGGGAGACGATCCGCCGCTCGGCCTCGTCGAGGTCCTCGACGTAGAAGTCCAGGTGGGCCTGGAGGGAGTTCTCGGGGCGCGGCCAGCTCGGCGGGGTGGCGTTGACGTCGCGGCGGAAGGCCAGCCGGGTGCCGCAGGCGCCCTGGATCTCGACGCGGTTGGCCGTCGCGTCCGTCTCCTCGGCGTCGAGCAGTTCCGTGTAGAACGCGGCGAGCCTCTCGGGTTCGGCGCAGTCCAGCACCACGAGGCCTGCCTGTACCAGTGCCATGTCTCCTCCGTGGGGTCAGCCATACGTCCCCCCGGGGTACCCCTGCCGGCCGTATCCGACCATCACCGGTAGTTTTCTGGACGACTGTCCAGCTATAGTGGACACCTGCCCAAGAAGTATGCGGAAGCATCGAGTGAACGACGGAGTCCGTTGACATGGAGATAGTGGCGAATGTGCTGGTCGCGCTGGTGGCGGCGCTGCATGTGTACATCCTGGTGATGGAGATGTTCCTGTGGCAGAAGAAGCCGGGGATGGGGTTCCACGGCTTCGACGCGGAGCTGGCTCGGCGCACCGCCTCGATGGCGGCCAACCAGGGCCTCTACAACGGGTTCCTCGCGGCCGGGCTGGTGTGGGGGCTGATCGCCGGTGACCCGACCGGCTTCCGGGTCCAGATCTTCTTCCTGGGCTGCGTGATCGTCGCCGGGGTGTACGGCGCCGCCACCGCCAACCGCCGCATCCTCGTCGCCCAAGCGCTTCCCGGCGCGCTCGCGCTGGCCGCCGTCCTCGCCGCCGGATGACCGTGGAGGACCCCCGGGCCGCCCGCACCCGGGCCAAGCTGCGGGAAGCCCTCCTCGACGAGTGCGCCCGGCGTCCACTGCCCGAGGTCAGCGTGGCCGCGCTGGTCCGCCGGGCGGGGGTCGGCCGGGCCACGTTCTACGTGCACTACTCGGATCTGGAGGCGCTGGCCGTGGACGCCTGCGCCGATGTCGTACGGGAGGCGGTGGAGGCCCTGCACGCGTGGCGTGGCCGGCCCGACCCGGTGCGGGCGCCGGCGGCGCTGCCGGAGTTCTTCGCCGGTCTCGCCCCGCACGCGAGCCTGTACCGCGCCCTGCTGCTCCCCGGAGGCGGCGGCCCGCTCGGCCATGTCCTGCACCGGGACCTGCGTGCCTACAGCCTGCGCGAGCGCGAGCTCGCCGGTGCGGCGGACGCCCCGCTGGTGGCCTCCGCCGTGGCGGCCACCTTCGCGGGCGTCCTCGCCGACT
The DNA here is from genome assembly GCF_002214185.1 of Streptomyces capitiformicae. Taxonomy (NCBI): domain Bacteria; kingdom Bacillati; phylum Actinomycetota; class Actinomycetes; order Kitasatosporales; family Streptomycetaceae; genus Streptomyces; species Streptomyces capitiformicae. Next base: position 206,015 of record NZ_CP022161.1, read on the forward strand.
GGCTGCACGGCCTCATCGAGGCCACCCCTCAGGAGATCGCCGACCAGGCCTGGCAGTTGCTGGTCGCGCTGCACCGCAGCCGATGAGCACCGGGCACGGTCAGGCGCAGCCGTGGCCCTTGGCCACCTCGGGCCACACCTCGACGCCGTCGGGGGTGCGCACGTACGCCTTCGACGGGTCGTCCGCGACGAGCCACAGCGCCCGGTCCTCGTAGCGGTACCCGGTGTCACGCGCCTCCTCGGGCATGCGTACGTCGCCGTCGTAGGCGGAGGTGAGCATCCCGTCGGGCAGGACACCCTCGGGGTCTCGGGCGTACCGCCGGGCCTCCTCCTCGGCGTCGCCGCGCCACGACAGGAAGTGGGCCGTCTCCCAGTCGCAGTGTGCGGCGCCCTCGGAGCTGCTCACCGTCGTGGTCGCTACGCGGCGGTCGGCGCGGTCCGTCCAGATCTCGTACCCCTCGGCCTCGGTGTAGCTCGCCGGGAACTCCGCCGGGTCGCAGGAGGCGCTGGTCTCCGGACCCCAACCGGGGCTGCCCTTCTGATCTTTGGCGACGATCACGGCGACCTTGGTCTTCCCGTCGACGTCGTAGGAGAACAGCACCCGGTCCTTCTCCTCGCGCTCGACCCGGTAACCGGACCTCGGGACGTCGGGCACCTCGATGTCGAAGTACGCCTTCAGCCCCTCCTCCGGTGTATCGCCGCCGTCGTTCGCACCCCAACCGCCGGGTCCGCCGCCGCCCGAATAGAGGGGGCCGTCGCACTCCAGTGCCCGTCCGGCCGCGCCGGACTCGATCTCCATCGCCCGCACGCCGTCCGCATCGACGTCCCGGTGCGGCACGTGGAGCGGCCCCTCGTACGGCGTGGCCGGAGGGCTGCCCTCGACCAGCAGACCGCCCTCGGTCCCGCCTCCGCAGCCCACCGCCGCGACCGCCAGCACCGCCGCCGTCGCCACGAGTCCTGCCCGCATCCCCCGCTCCTCACTGTCCGTTCTCCGCCTGCACCGAACGTCCGGTGCCCCTCCTGTGACGTGGGAGGGACCCCGGACGTTCGATGATCGGCGGGGAGGAGGCGTGGTGGATCCGCGGTGGATCAGAACATCAGTACCGGCTTGATGGCCTTGCCGCCGCCCATGTCCGCGGCGGCCTGGTCGATGTTCTCGAACTTGTAGCGGCTGATCAGGCGGTCCAGCGGGAGCTTGCCCGACTTGACCAGGTCGACCAGGACGGGGATGTCGGTCTGGGTCTCGGTGTCGCCGAGGGTGAGGCCGACGACCCGCTTGCCGCCGAGCATGCCGTTGACGTCGAGGGATACCTCGGTGCCGAACGGCGGGGCGCCCACGATGACCAGGGTGCCGCGTGCGGCGAGCGCGTCGACGCCCTTGCGCAGGACGAAGACGCTGCCGGTGGTCTCGACGATGCCGTTGGCTCCCCGGCCGCCGGTCAGCTCCATGAGGGCGGCCGTGATGTCCTCGACCTCGTCCGCGTTCACGGTGTGGGTGGCGCCCAGCTCCAGGGCCAGCTCCAGGCGCTCGGCGACCTTGTCGACGGCGATCACCTGGGTGGCCGGGGTCAGGGCCGCGGCCATCACGGCGGAGAGGCCGACGGCTCCGGAGCCGAGGACGACGACGGTGCTGCCCGCGCCGGGCTCCAGGACGTTCCAGACGGCGCCGACGCCGGTCTGCACACCGCAGCCGAGGGGGGCGATGGCGTCCAGCGGTACGTCCGGGTCGACCTTGACGAGGCTGCGCTCGTCGACCAGGGCGCGCTCGGCGAACGAGGACTGGCCGAAGAAGTGGCCGCCGAGCGGCTCGCCGTCACGGCTGATGGTGCTGGTGCCGTCGGCGCGGCGGCCGCCGATGAGGTTCAGCGGCAGCCAGGTGGCGCAGTACGCGGGGTGCCCGTCGCGGCAGTTGGCGCAGCCGCCGCAGGAGGTGAAGGAGAGGACGACGTGGTCGCCGGGGGCCACACCGGTGACGGCGGAGCCGACGGCCTCCACGACACCCGCTCCCTCGTGGCCGAGGACGCCGGGGAGCGGGAAGGGCAGTCCGCCGCCGGCGACGCCGAGGTCGGTGTGGCAGAGGCCCGTGGCGACCATGCGGACGATCGCCTCGTGGGGGCCGGGCTCGTCGAGGACGACCTCGGAGAGGGTGAAGGGTGCTCCCCCGGACTCGACCACGGCGGCGCGAGTGGTGGTGGACATCGCGGTAACTCCTTTTGTCGGTACGGGGGTTGCTCAGTCGAGGGAGACGACGACGGACTTGACCTTGGTGTAGGACTCCAGGGCCTCGGGGCCGTACTCGCGGCCGAAGCCGGAGGCCTTCACACCGCCGAAGGGGACGGCCGGGTCGAGCATCGCCCAGTCGTTGATCCAGACGATGCCCGCCTGGAGACGGTCGGCGACGCGGTGGGCGCGGGCCAGGTTGGTGGTCTGGACGCCGGAGGCCAGGCCGTACGGCGTGGAGTTGGCGAGCTCGACGGCCTCGTCCTCGGAGTCGAAGGGCTGCACGGTGAGGACCGGGCCGAAGATCTCCTCCTGGACGACGCGGGAGTCGTTGGAGAGGTCGGCGATGACGGTGGGCTTGTAGTAGAAGCCGCCGTTGAGGTCGAGACGCTCGCCGCCACAGACGATGCGGCCGCCCTCCTTGCGGGCCAGCTCGACGTACTCCTCGACCTTCTTCAGGTGCCGCTCCCCCGCCATCGGGCCGATGACGGTCTCGGGCTGCCGCGGGTCACCGAGGGGCACGCCGGGCACGGCGTCGGCGAGGATGCCGACCAGGGTGTCGTAGAGCGGGCGGGCGACGAGCAGGCGGGGGCCGCCCATGCAGAACTGGCCGGTGTTGAAGACGAAGCCCTTGATGACGGCGCCGACGGCCTTCTCGACGTCGGCGTCCTCGAAGACGATGTGCGCCGCGTTGCCGCCGAGTTCCATGGTGACCGGCTTCAGGCTCTCGCCGGCGACGCTCGCCGCGTACCGGCCGGTCGCGGTGGAGCCGGTGAAGGCGATCTTGTCGACGCCCGGGTTGCGCAGCAGGGCCTCGCCCGCGACGGGTCCGGTGCCGGTGACGACGTTGTAGACGCCGTCCGGAACACCGGCCTCCTTCAGCAGGCCCGCCATGTAGAGGGCGCTGAGCGGGGTCTCCTCGGCGGGCTTGTGCACGACCGTGTTGCCGGCCGCGAGCGCGGGGGCGATCTTGCTGCCGGCCAGGATCAGCGGGAAGTTGAACGGGGTGATCGCGCCGACCACGCCGATCGGGCCGCGCTTGGTGTAGGCGTGGCGGTTCAGCGGGACGTCGCGGTTGCCGCCCTCCAGGCTGAAGGCGAGGGAGCCGTAGTACTCGTAGTCGTTGGCCGCGTTGGTCACGTCGACGGCGTGGGCCAGGGTGATCGGCTTGCCGACGTCACGGCTCTCCAGGGCGGCTATGTCGTCGGCGTTCTCCCGTATCAGCTGGGCGACGCGGTGCAGGATCCGGCCGCGCTCCCGGCCGCTCAGCCCGGACCAGGTGCCGCTGTCGAAGGCCTCGCGCGCGGCCTGTACCGCAGCGTCGACGTCGGCCGCGCTCGCTTCCGCGGCGGTCGTGACCACCTGACCCGTGGACGGGTCGATCACGTCGGTGCGTGCCCCGTCAGTCGCCTCGCGCCACTGTCCACCGATGAACAGCCGCCCGGGCTCGCTCTCGAAGGTGGTCGTCATTGCCCACTCCTCAGCTTGATTCAGCCTTGATCGCCAAGTTTTCAACCAACAGGATTCCTGGTGGTTCGCAGTTTCATTACACACAGGTTTCCTGTCAATGCCTTACGCTGACCTCATGGTCGGCACCAAGGCACCCCCCTCCCTCCTCTATATGGTCAAGCAGGTCGAGCTGGTCGTCCGCTCACACCTGGACGAGCTGGTGAAGCCGGCCGGGATCACGGCCCTGCAGTACACGTCCCTCACGGTCCTGGAGCGGCACGACGGCCTGTCGGCCGCACAGCTCGCCCGCGACTCGTTCGTCACCGCCCAGTCCATCGCGGATCTCGTTCGCAGTCTCGAAAACCGCGGACTCGTCCGCCGGGAGCGCAATCCGCGCAACCGGCGCGAGCTGCTGATCCTGCTCACCGACGAGGGGCGCGAGCTGCTCGCCCAGGTCGCCGACCAGGTGCGCGACCTGGAGGAACGCATGATCCGCGACCTCACCGCACACCAGGCCGACCAGTTCCGGAAAGCCCTGTCCAAGGCCTGGCACGCGCTGTCGTAGGAGACCCCGCGAAAAACTCCGGACAGGATGCCGAAGAAATCGAAGACATATGTCAATCGAACATGCTCAAATTCACTCTGACGGGGGTAACTTGCAGGGCGGGGACGGGATTTGGCCTCACGCGGGCCGGTTGGAGGGGATGCCGTCGTGTCGAACGACCCCACACCGCCCACGACCGGGTATCTGCGGGTCCACACGGACCGCGGTCGCACCGTGCTCGAACTGCACGGCGAGATCGACATCGCCGCGGCGGTGGAGATCATTCCGCATCTGGACGCGGTGACGGGCCGTCGTGACGCCCGGGTCGTGATCGACCTGCGCCACGTCGAGTTCTTCGACTGCTCCGGCCTGCGCCTGCTCTACCGCGCCCGGCAGCGGGTCCTCGACCGCGGCGGCGAACTGCGCCTGGTCTGCACGCACCCGCTCACCCTGCGCGTACTGAAGGTGACCGGCCTGTCCCGCCTGCTGCCGCCCGCCCCGACACTGGACGCGGCCCTGGAACAGCCCGAGGCCACGTCCCACACGTTATGACCCACTACCCCGGCGGGCTCTGCGGCATCGGGTTCATTCGCCGGGCGGCGCGTCGAACAGGGCGCTGACGGACTCGCCGTTGTGAATGCGGCGCACGGCCTCGGCCAGGGCGGGGGCGATGGAGAGGATCTTGAGCTTCTCGGTGCGCTCCTCGACCGGGACCGGCACGGTGTTGGTGCACACGATCTCCAGGACGTCGGGCTGTTCACTGAGCCGCTTCAGGGCGCCCGCCGCGAAGAGTCCGTGGGTGCAGGCCACCCGGATCGAGCGCGGCCCCAACTCCCGCAGCCGCTGCAGGAGTTCGATGACCGTGCTGCCCTTGGCGATCTCGTCGTCGAGGACGATGACGTCCCGGCCCGCCACCTCGCCGATGACCGAGCTGATGCTCACCCGGTCGTCCGCGAACCGCTGCTTGGCGCCCGCGGCCACCTGCGCGCCGATCATCCGCGCGAACGCCGCCGCCTCCTTGGCGTTGCCGAGGTCCGGCGAGACGACCGTCGTCCGGGCCAGGTCGTACTGACGGAAGTGCGCGGCCAGTTCACGCAGCGCGTGCAGATGGTCGACCGGCACCGTGAAGAAGCCGTGCACCTGCGGCGAGTGCAGCGTCATGGCGAGTACGCGACTGGCACCGGCCGAGACCAGCAGGTCGGCCACGAGGCGGCCGCCGATGGAGATGCGCGGGGCGTCCTTCTTGTCGGAGCGGGCGTACGAGTAGTGCGGCATGACCACGGTGATCCGGCCCGCGGAGGCGCCGCGCGCCGCGTCGCACATCAGCAGCAGTTCGACGAGATGCTCCTGCACCGGCGCGACCAACGGCTGGATCAGGAACACGTCCCGTTCCCGGCAGTTGGCCTGGAGCTGTACCTCCAGACAGTCGTTGGCGAACCGGCTCACCCGGGACGGGCTCAGCGGCACCCCGAGGTGCGCGCAGACCTCGTCCGCGAGTTCGGGATGGGCGCTGCCGGTGAAGACGGCGATGTCACGCACGGTCGGCTCCTCGTATGAACATGATCATTACGGGTTGCGCGGCTCATGCTACTGGCCGGCACTCGTACGCCGATTCGGTACGGTGACCTGGACGGCTTGGCCTCCAGGCCTGCGTCCAGCCCTACGGCGAAGTGTGGACAAACACCCAACTCGGCGTTCTTCCAAGGAGTTTGAGGGCATTCGTTGAAAGAGGAAGGAGGGCCGTCGACATGACGACGTCCATCAAGCGCACGCGAGTGCCCGGCTGGGCCAAACTGCTCACCGCCGTGATCATCCTCATAGTGGTGTTGCTGGCCGCGCTGCGGATGCTGGTGTTCGGAGGGCTGGACGACGTGTTCGGCACCGAGGAACACGACCGCTCGGGGCCCACACTGCTCAAGTCCATCCAGGACATGAGCCGCTACGACGCCGCCTCCGGCAACTTCCAGGTGGTCGTCGACCTGGAGAAGGACGCCAAGTACCTGCCGGACGCGATCCGCGGCACCCGCACGCTCTACGTCGGCGCGGGCACCGTCGACGCCTACGTCGACCTCGGCAAGGTCGGCGAGAACGATGTGAAGGTCAACGAGGACCGGACGTCGGCCACCCTCAACCTCCCCCACGCCCAGTTGGGCAAGCCCGCCCTCGACACCGAGCACTCCTACGCCGTCTCCAAGCAGCGCGGTCTGCTCGACCGCCTCGGCGACCTGTTCTCCGACAACCCCAACGGTGAACAGGCCGTCCAGCGCCTCGCGGTCAAGCACATCGGCGACGCGGCGAAGCAGAGCCAGCTCACGGACCGCGCCGAAGCCAACACCACCGACATGCTCGAAGGCCTGCTGAAGTCCCTCGGCTTCAAGGAGGTGAAGGTGACGTTCGGCGCCTGATGGACGACTCCTGGCCTACGGGGCCTGACGAGCCATCAAGGGCGTCAGCCGCCCAGCGCCCCGGCAGCGTCAGCACCCCCAGCAGGGTGGCCCCCGCCAGGAGCCAGGCCACGTAGTCGCCGATGTGGCCGGACTGCAGGCGGCGCAGCGCCAGGATCCGGCCCGGCTCGGGCAGGACCGGGTCGCGGCGAGGACCGCGAGCGCGGCGGCGAGCAGCGCCGAGACACAGCCGAGCAGGACACCCAAGGGGGTCCAGTGCGGCGGCGGGGCCATCGCTCCCCCGGAGCCGGCCCCTGGGTCGCCCCCGCCGGCCGCCTCGGCCCCGTGCACGGCGTGGCCCACCACCTCGGCGATGCCCCGCAGCACACCGACGGCCAGCGCACCGGCGAGAAGGACCGCGGCGACCGCCGTCATCGTGTCGGGCACCCGGCGGAGCCGACGAACCGCGGCCGCCGCGGCGGCGCCCACGACGAGCTCCAGCGCGTCCACGGCGGTGATGAGAACCAGCCACAGCACGGCGAGCGCGGCCCACCACGCCAGGAGTTCCAGCGCGGGCAGGGTGGACGGTCGCGTCATACGTCGGGTTCATACGTCGGGTTCATACGTCACCTCCGCACACGTCCGCGCCTCCCCGCTCCCGGGCGACGCCCCGGCATCCCCCGAACGCGGGCGGCCCTGGTCGGTTCTCCGCCCCAAGTGCCGCCGACGGGCGCGGGGCAACCGTCCGAGACGGTCCGGCGGCGGCTCGTGCGGGCGGGAATTTCGGTTGCTCCTCACGGGTAACCACCTTGGGACAAAGGGAAGTTGAAACTGGGAGGGTTGCATGGCCCGTACCACGTCACGTTCCCGATCCACGACCTCCGGGCGCCGCTCGTCGGCGGCACCACGCGGCCGCCGACCACTTCCGCTGCCCGTACGACTGCTGGTGATGGCACTGGCCTTCGCGGCCATGGTGGTGTTCGGCGCGGTGCTCGCCGGACTCACCCTCCAGCCGTCCCCGGCGTCGGAAGCCCTCACCCACAGCAACCTGCGACCCGGCAGTTCCCTGGAGCTCTACTGGCACCACCCCTCACCACGCGACGCACTCAAGCAGATCGGCGGGAACGTCCTGCTCGGCGTGCCCTTCGGGATCCTGCTGCCGGTACTGGCGCCCGGCGCACGCGGGCTGTTGCGGGTGCCCGCGCTGACCGCACTGATGATGCTGCTGGTGGAACTGGTGCAGGGCGCGGTCGTCACGGGCCGCGCGTTCGACATCGACGACGTCATCCTCAACACCACGGGGGCACTGCTGGGTTACCTGCTGCTGGGGCGACGGCTCGGACGGGCCGTGCACGTACCACCGGGCGCCGCCCCGGCCCAGCGGAAAGCACCGCGTGGCGGCCTCGCCGGGCGCCTGCGCGGAATCCGCCGCAAGGGCGCTAGTGCAGCGTCCAAGTGAACTTGTCGCCGCCCACCCAACGCACCTGATCGGGGTCGTCGAGGTCGTGGACGGCGATCCCGTACGCCGCCGCGGCTTCCAGCACGTCCGTCATCGCCTTCGCCTCGCCGACCACCTGGCCGTCGATCTCCACGATCCGGAACGGCGGCGTACCCGGCTGCACCCCGAGCACCATGACCCGGGGGTGGGAAATGTAGGGGCTCGCGATTTCCGTCATGTCTAGAGCGTAGAGCGGTTCAGCGGTGTGTGGCCGGGCGGGGTCCGGCCGGATGAGTCCGGGTGTGCGGGTACCCGGCGACTGGGTGACGCTGGAGACCGGAGGCTGGAGGTGGCATGGATCCCGTCGAGGCCCTGGACCGCATCGCTTTCCTACTGGAGCGGGACCGGGCGCCCACCTATCGCGTACGGGCGTTCCGTACGGCCTCCGCCGTGCTGGGCGCCATGCCCGCGGACGAGGTGGCCGAGCGGGCGGCCACGGGATCACTGGAGAAGCTGAAGGGGATCGGGCCGAAGACCGCGAAGGTGGTGCGGGAGGCGCTGGCCGGGCAGGTGCCGGACTATCTGCGGAAGCTCGAATCGGAGGCCGAGACCCCGCTCGCCGATCGGGGTGACCGGTTGATGGCCCTGATCAGGGGCGACTGCCATGTGCACTCCGACTGGTCGGACGGCGGCAGCGGAATCGAGGAGATGGGCCGGGCCGCCGCGCGCCTCGGCCACGAGTGGACGGTGCTCACCGATCACTCGCCCCACCTGACCGTCGCCCGTGGGCTGTCCTCGGACCGGCTGCGCGAGCAACTCGACGTGGTGGCCGCGCTCAACGAACAGTGGGCGCCGTTCCGGCTGCTCACCGGTATCGAGTGCGACATCCTCGACGACGGCTCGCTGGACCAGGAACCCGAGCTGCTGGACCGGCTCGATGTGGTCGTGGTGTCCGTGCACTCCAAGCTGCGGATGGACGCCCGTGCGATGACCCGTCGTATGGTCGCCGCCGTTCGCGACCCGCACTCCGATGTGCTCGGCCACTGCACGGGGCGGCTCGTCAGCGGACGTGGGCGGCCCGAGTCGGAGTTCGACGCGGACGCGGTGTTCTCGGCGTGCGCGGAGACCGGGACGGCCGTGGAGATCAACTCCCGGCCCGAGCGGCTCGATCCGCCTCGACGGCTGCTGCGGCAGGCCATGGAGGCGGGGGTGCTGTTCTCGATCGACACGGACGCGCATGCCCCCGGACAGCTGACCTGGCAGATCCATGGGTGTGCCCGGGCGGAGGAGTGCGGGGTGCCGGCGGAGCGGGTGGTGACTACGTGGGGGGTGGAGGAGGTACTGGGGTGGGCGCGGGAGAGGGAGAGGGAGAGGGTGTGACATGGCGCGGGCTGCTGTCTTCGACGTCGACGGGACGCTTGTCGATACCAACCATCTGCATGTGGTCGCCTGGTGGGAGGCGTTTCGGCAGGGTGGGCATCATGTGGCGATGCATGACATCCATCGGGCGGTGGGGCTTCCGTCGGGTGATCTGATCACGCATCTGCTGGGTGAGGAGATCGACCCGGACGAGACGGACGCCCTCAGTGCCGCGCATAAGAGTCTGTACGGGACGTACTTCGATCGGCTGCCCGCGCTGCCCGAGGCGGGGCGGTTGCTGCGCCGGCTCGACGGTCAGGGGTGGAGTGTGGTGCTGGCCACGTCGGCCGGTGGGTCGGAGCTGTCCGCGCTGCGTCGTGCGATCGGGGCGGACGACGCCATCGCGGCCACCGCGAGCGCCGACGACGTGGCCGAGGGCAAGCCCGCGCCCGACCCGGTCGAGCACGCGCTGGAGCTGGTCGGGGCGTCTCCCCAGCGATCGGTGTTCGTCGGCGACACGGTCTGGGACATGCGGGCCGGCGTCCGGGCGGGAGTGCGCTGTGTGGCGGTGCTCTGTGGTGGCATTCCGCGCGCCGAGCTCGAGGCGGCCGGTGCGGAGGCGGTGTTCCGGAATCCGGCGCATCTGCTGGCCACGCTGGCGGAGAGCCCACTGGGGCGGACGGAATGACCTGGTGAGGGCAGCTGTGGGCGACCTCGGACGGCGTGACGCAGATCACCGGCATTGTCCCGATCCGGAAGGAACAGTCGCTGGTACTTTCCCGTTGAACGAAGCGTGGGTGTGGAGGGGACGCGGAGCGCCCCACCTCCCCCGCCACAGACTGCCCCGACCGTGATTCCCCCGTCCGGTCGGGGCTTCTCTTTGCGCCAGACTCCGTCCTCGCGTCAGGCTCGGTCCGCGCGTTCCCGCGGGCCGTAGAGCGCGGCCGGTGCTCCCGTCATCAGGGCCCAGTAGCGGTCGCCGTACGACCAGTGCCACCACTCAGTGGGGTAGTTGACCAGGCCGACCGCGGTGAGGGCGGCGCCGAGTGTCTCGCGGTGGGCGCGGGCCTCGGGGGTGATGTTCTCGGCGCCCGTGAAGCAGGCGCCGGAGCTCTCCTCGGGGCTGGCGTTGACCCGGGTGCCGAAGTCGAGTTCGTGGCCGTCGGCGTCGACGAGGGTCAGGTCCACGGCGGCGCCCGCCGAGTGCGGGGCGATCTCGGGCGGGGAGACATAGCGGCTGGCCGCCGTGCGTATGCGGTCGGCGTCCCAGTCGGGGTGCAGGGCCCGCATCTCGGACGCGTACTCCTCGAAGTACGCGCGCTGCAGGGACGGCGGCCGGTACCCCTCGACGAACAGCAGGCGCAACCCGTTCGGCAGCAGCGACTGGGCCTTGACCAGCCGGTCGAGCACGCCCGCGCGCAGATGGGCGAAGGCCCCCGTGGCATCGGTCTTGCGCGCGTCGACCAGCAGCGGGCTGTCCCCGCGTACGTCGACGAGCGGCTCGTCGACGTCGTGGACGGGGACGGCCGCCACCTTCGGGTCGGACATCAGGATGATCTCGGTCATGGGGTGATCTTCTCGTGGGCGCGGCCTGTTTCCGCCGGGATCGACCAAGTGGCTGTTGACCGAGCGACTGTTCACCAAGTGACCACCGGGTGACGGCCGAACCCCGGGCGGATGTCGCGTGTATCCGCCCGGCGCGGGTATTCGTGGGCGGCCCCGAGGATGCGCAGCGCGAGAGGAGCCGACCATGAGCGAGGAAGCCGGCCGCAGGATCGTGATCACTGGCGCCACCGGCAATGTCGGGACGAGCCTGGTGCGTCTGCTCACGGAGGACGCGCAGATCGGTCAGGTGCGAGGACTGGCCCGTCGGGTTCCCGAGTGGACGCCCGCGAAGACGGAGTGGTCGGCCGTGGACCTCGGGTCCGAGGGCGCCGACCTGGTGAAGGAGTTCGAGGGGGCGGACGCGGTCGTCCATCTCGCCTGGGCGTTCCAGCCGACGCACGATCCGGCCGTGACCTGGCGGACCAATGTGCTGGGCGGCATCCGGGTCTTCGGGGCGGTGGCGGCGGCGAAGGTCCCGACGCTGGTGCACGCCTCGTCGGTCGGCGCGTACTCACCGGGTCCGAAGGATCACGCGGTCGAGGAGTCATGGCCCACGCACGGCTGGCCGGGCGCCGCGTACTGCCGGGAGAAGGCCTATCTGGAGCGTGCCCTGGACTCCTTCGAGTACGAGCATCCGGGGGTCAGGGTGGTGCGGATGCGGCCCGCGTTCCTGTTCAAGCGGGAGTCGGCGAGCGAGCAGCGGCGTATCTTCGGCGGGCGTTTCCTGCCGGGGCCGCTGATGCGTCCCGAGTTGCTGCCGTTCATGCCGGACATCCCCGGCCTGAAGGTGCAGGCCCTGCACACCGATGACGCCGCCCAGGCGTACCGGCTGGCGCTGCACACCGATGTGCACGGCGCCTTCAACCTCGCGGCGGAGCCGCCGGTGGACGCGGGGCTGCTCGGCGAGATGCTGGGCTCCCGTCCGCTGCGGATGCCGCGGGTCGCGGCGCGGTCCGCGGTCGCCGCCGCATGGAACCTCCGGCTGCTGCCCGCCTCCCCGCATCTCTTCGACGCCGTACTGCGGCTGCCGCTGATGGACTGCACCAAGGCCCGCGCCGAACTGGGCTGGCGGCCCGAGCGCACGGCGGTGGAGGTGCTAGAGGAGTTCCTGGAGGGGCTGCGGCAGGGGGCCGGGGCGGACACGGAGCCGCTTCGGGGGCGGAAGGTGGGGTGAGGGCGACCGGCGGACGCGCCCTGTGCCCCGCATGCGTCCCCGGCCGGCAGGACGGCGCCTCCCCGGGTCCCACCGGGGAGGCGCCGAGTTCTTGGGCGGCCGGAAGGCTGCCAGATCCCCAGGTCAGCCGGACGGCTCGTCTCCCCAGGTCAGCCGGACGGCTCGTCCGGGACCGGCTGCTCGGGGTTGACGGCGGCCGACTGGGCTGCGCCCTGCCTACCGGTGCCCGCCTCGTCCGTGTCGGGCACATCGGTGGCGGGCTCGCCGTCCTCCTCGTCGTCGGAGCCCCGCGTCGGAGCGACCTCCCACGGGTCGTCGCCCTCGTTCGCCTGCTGGTCGGGCAGATCCCTGGGGACGGGGTCACCGTTCTCGCCGGGAGCCTCCAGTCGGTGATCGGTCACGGCGTGCTCCCTTCCTGATCGTGCGCCGGGAGCGGGTACCTCGACCCGATCGGCTCAAACCACGGGCCCGGTCAGTCGCCCTCGGTCAACTCGTCGAGGGCCGCCGTCAGCTGTGGCGCCACCTGCTCCCGCCGCCAGGCGAGGTGCCCGTCGTCCAAGCCGCGCGGCACCGACTCGATCAGCATGATCAGGTAGAGGTAGCTGCGGTAGAGGGCGTACCGCCGCCGGGCCGACGCGGTGAACTCGACCTCCCCGCCTGCCTCCTGATAACCCGCCAGGAAGTCCTCGTCCCGACGGATGTCACCCAGCAGCGCGAGCGAGACGAAGTCCGCGATCGGGTCGCCCCAGAACATGCGCTCGCCGTCGATCAGACCGCCCACCCGCACGGACTCCCCGCGCTCCACGAGGATGTTGCCGTCCCACAGGTCGAAGTGGACCAGACTCGGCACGGTCACGTCGTCGAGGCAGTCGTACGCGGCCTTCGCCGTACGGGCCACCTCGTCCACGGGCCGGGGCAGCCAGGCCCGGTAGCGGCGGGCGTCGGCCAGCAGGGCGTCGTACATGGCGGTGAAGGCGGTGCGCCAGTCGGGGGTCAGGGGGCCGAAGGTCTGGGACGGGTAACCGAAGCCGGGGCCCGTCACCCGGTGGAGCCGGGCCACCAGTCCGCCCAGCTCCCGCCGCAGCGCGGCCGCTTGGGCCGCCTCCAGGTCCTCCCACCCGGCGCCCGGGCAGTACGTCAGCAGAAGGTGGCGGCCGGTGGGCGCGCTGTCGCCGAGGGCGGCCCCGACCACGCGTGGCGCGGGGACTCCCACCGTCTCGGCGGCTCGGCAGAACTCGGCCTCGGCGCCCAGCAGTTCACTTTCGTAGGCCAAGCCGGGAGTGGTCGGAAGCGGGGGGATCTTGAGGACGAGGCGGGTGCCGTCGGTGAGGCTCAGTTCCTCGACGGTGTTGTACGTGCCACCGCCGAGCGACCGCCGCTCGGTGAGGCTCTCCGGCGGCAGTCCCGCCGCCGCGAGGACCAGCCGAGCCCGCTCCCAGTCGTCCACCACAGTCCCCCTCTGCCATAAACCGGTGTGCGGGCCACTCTACGAAAACCTGTGGATGAAAACCTGTGGATGAAAACCTGTGGTCCCTTCACCAGATCGCCTATTACCTTAGGTTCGAACCTAGAGTTCCTAGGTTTCGCCCATAGCTCTTATCCCTGGAGGACCACCATGAAGCCGCTCACCGAGCAGGACATCCGCACCTCGTTCATCAACTGCTCCAAGGGCGAGGCCAAGCGGATCTCCCTGCCGCGCGACCTGGACCGACGCCCTTGGGACGACCTGGACTTCCTGGGCTGGCGAGACCCGGGCGCGCCCGATCGCAGCTATCTCGTCACCGAACGCGCCGACGGGCTCGTCGGCGTCACCCTGCGCTTCCCGTCCGGACAGCGCGGCTTCCTGCACCGCAGCATGTGCTCGCTGTGCCTCACGACGCACCGGGGCAACGGGGTCTCGCTGATGACGGCCCGCAAGGCGGGCGCGGCCGGGCGCGAGGGGAACTCGGTGGGCGTCTACATGTGCGCCGACCTGGCGTGTTCCCTGTACGTACGCGGCAAGAAGGCCCTCGACTCCGGGAGCCGTTTCGAGGAGAGCCTCACGACGGAGGAGCAGATCGCGCGGACGGTGGGCCATCTGTCCGCCTTCCTGGAGAAGCTGTACGCCTGAGCCCCGCCGCCAGTGGTCCCGCGTCCGGCGGCCCACCACTACAAGGTGGGGAGCACCCCGGTTAAGGTCCTCGAACAATGCGTTCGATGTCGGCGGAAGGGGAACAGCGCAGGGATGCGAGACGTACGTGGTGTGTGGGCCGCGATCGGCCCCAAGGTCACAAAATGGCGGCAGGATCCGGTGATCGTGCAGTCCGTGCGATCGGCGGCGGCCGCGACGGTGGCCTATGTGGTGGCCCTGCAGGTGAGCTCGGAGGCGGCACCCCTGACGGCTCCGCTGACCGCGCTGCTCGTCGTGCAGGTCACCCTCTACGCCACGCTCACCAACGGCATCCGCCGCGTGAACTCGGTGGTGGCCGGCGTCGTCATCGCCATCGGCTTCAGCGTCCTGGTGGGTCTCACCTGGTGGAGCCTCGCCCTGCTGATCCTCGCCTCACTGGCCGTCGGCCATCTGGTGCGGGTCAGCGAGTACGTGCCCGAGGTGGCGATCAGCGCGATGCTGGTGCTCGGCGTGACCGAGGTCGGCGACACGGCATGGGCGCGCGTGTTCGAGACGCTGATCGGCGCGGTCGTCGGGCTCGCCTTCAACTTCCTGTTCGCTCCCCCGGTGTGGGTCGAGGCCGCCGGTGAGTCCATCGAGGACCTGGCCCGCCGGATGCGGCGGCTGATGATCCGCGTCGGCGAGGAGGCCGCCGACCGCACCCCCGTGGAGGCCGCGGCGGCCCACCTCGACGAGGCCCGCAAGCTCGACTTCGACATCGTCGAGGTGGACGCGGCCCTCAAACAGGCCGAGGACAGCCTGAAGCTCAATCCACGCGTACGGGAGGGCCTGCTGCACCGGGTCGTCCTGCGCACCGGTCTGGACACGCTGGAGATCTGCACGGTGGTCCTGCGGGTACTGGCCCGTACCCTCACCGACCTCGCCCGGGAGCGGGAGCCCGAGCCGCTGTTCTCGCCCCAGGTGGGGGCGGCCATCGAACGGCTGCTGGCCGAGATCGGTGACGCGGTGGTCAGCTTCGCGGTGCTGGTCACCACCGACGTCAGCCGCAGCGCCGAGTCCGCCGAGGCCCGGCTGGCCGCCGAGTTGTCCACGGCCGCCGCGACTCGCGACAAGCTGGCACAACTGCTGCTCGACGACATCCAGCGGGACCCCCGCCAGTGGCAGCTGCACGGTGCCGTACTGACGGAGGTCAACCGCATGCTGGACGAGCTGGACACCGAGCACCGCTCCCAGCGGCTGCTGGAGGAGCTCGACCGCTGCACCCGTGAACAGCGCGAGCGCTCCCCGCGCCTCACGCGCCTCCGCGAGCGCCTGCGCATCCCTTCTCCCCTTCGGCGGAACCGGTCCGCCCTCGCCGGACGTACTAAGTGACGAGGTACGACGCGATATCGAGGGGAGCGTACGGAATGGCCCACGGCGCCGTGCGGATCGACGGGACCACACTGCATCTGCCGGGCGGTGTCCAGGTGCGCTTCAAGCGCACGCTGCGCCTGCCCGAGACAGGTACGCACCAACTCCCGCCGGGGCTGGGCGACTTCCCGATCCGCCGGGTCGAGGACCATCCGCACACGACCCCCGAGCGGATGCGGGCGCGCGGCGGTGTGATGCTGCCGGTGTACCTGCGCGAGGCGATGTGGCTGCACTTCGGGGGGACGACGGAACCGGCCGCGCTCCAGGTCGGCGTGGGCAAGGTGTGCGCGGTGTCGGGCAAGCCGTGGAGCAGCACGCTCACGCGTGACCCGCAGAACTATGTGGTGCTGCCGCGTCAGCCGTGGCTCGACGGCATCAACTCCGGCAAGGGCACGGTCCGCCAGTTCGTGGCCGTCCCGCTTGGGCTCGGTGCGACGGTCGAGGGGCAGGTCACCGGCGAGGAGGTGTTCGGCGGGGTGCAGTTGCAGTCGTTCCCGCTGAACGCCGCGAAGCTGGCGGCGTGGCGGGAGGAGCAGTACAGCCGCGATGTGCCGTCGGTGAGGACCGGCGGGGGATTCGGTGGCGCCCCGCTGCCGCCTCCGGGGGTGATGCCGGCACCTCCGGGTGCCATGCCTCCGCCTCAGGCCGCGTACGGCATGCCGTCGCCCGGTGCCGCCCCCGCGCCCGCCGGTCCGCCCCGGGCGCCCGCCGCGATGGGGCTCGGCGTCGGTGGCTCGATGCGCCAGGAGGTCTACAAGGACGACCGGCCGCGCGGCAGCTGGGCCGAGGAGCCCGGCGGCCGGGTCTTCGTGCATCTGGTCACCCCGCCGGAGTGGCGGCGGATCACCGGCGAGGCCCCGCCGCCCTCGCCCGTCGACCGCGCGGCCTACACCCGGGCCGGGCTGCCCTGGTTCGACTACTACGACGCCGACGCCCACGACCTCGCCCCGGCGGACGAACTGGGCGCCGTGAAGCCCGTCGGCGACTGGCTCGGCACAGACCTCGACCCGTGGCAGGCACCCGCTCCCGGCCAGGTGGAGCCACTCGGTGACGCGCCGGGCAGGCCGATCCAGGACGGCGACTGGTAGCGAACCCTCAGCACGGGTCCGGCAGCGGATCCGGGCGCCGCACGGCGGGTCGGCAGACCTCGGCGGCGGGTGTTGCATGGCGCGCAACACCCGCCGTCGTTCTTTGCACCGGACCGCTCGTACCCGTCAAGGTGGGTGACGGACGGGGACGAGCGACGACCGAGGTGCGCGAATGGCGAGTGAGGCGGGACGGAATCCGGGCGGCTGGAGCAGGCGCCGCGTCCTGGGGATGCTGGCGGCGACGGCCGTTCCGGCGTCCCTGGCCGGTTGCTCCCGTTCCGACGGGACGGCCGCCGGACCTACGCCGTCCGCACCGGCGCGGGGCGCCTCGACGCCGACAGCGCCCTCGGCGGCGGAAGCGGGGGCCCAGACGGCAGCCGCCTCGCCCTCCCCCACCCTCTCCGGCCCCCGGCCGCTGTTCCTCGGCACGTACACCTCCGCCGACGGCGGCGGCACCGGCATCGGGGTCGCCACCTACGACGCCCGAAGCGGCCGTATCACGGGCAAGGGAACGATCTCCGGTGTCGGCGACCCGTCGTATCTCGCGGCGCATCCGGACGGACGGACGTTGTACGCCGTCAACGAGCGGGCGGAGGGCGGTGTGACCGCCGTACGGCTGTCGGACCGCAAGGTCCTCGACACCCGGAGCAGCGGCGGCGAGGCCCCCTGCCATCTCTCGGTGCACCCGAGCGGGCGGTGGCTGCTGAGTGCCAACTACGGCACGGGCAGTGTCGCCGTGCACCCCGTCGAGGACTCGGGGGCCCTGGGCGAGCGCACGGATCTGGTCGTGCACCGCAGCCCGGCACCGGGCCCGGGCCAGGAGGGCCCGCACGCGCACTACATCGCCGCGAGCCCTGACGGCGGACACGTCCTCGCCGTCGACCTGGGCACCGACGCGGTGTACACCTACGGGCTGGACGAATCCCGGGGCACGCTGACCGAGGTGTCGCGCGCGCGGACGCGGGCGGGGGCGGGTCCCCGGCATCTGACCTTCCATCCCGAGGGGCGATACGCCTATCTCGCCAACGAGGTCGACAACACGGTCGCGGTCTGCGCCTACGACCCGGGGAGCGGCAAGCTCACGCCGGGCGACCCACAGCCCACGGGGACGGGCTCGGGCACGAGCTATCCGGCGCAGCTCCTCGTGACGCCGAACGGCTCGTACGCGTATCTCGCCAACCGGGGGCACGACAGCCTGACGCGCTACGCGGTCGAGGAGGGGGGTGCCCGGCTGAGGCTCCTGGATACCGTGCCGGCGGGCGGGGGGTTCCCCCGTCAGATCGCCTTCTCACCGGACGGGAGCCTGCTGTTCGCCGCACATCAGCGGTCGAGCACGGTCGGGGTCTTCCACGTCGACGGCGAGAGCGGTGAACTGCGGTCCGCGGGCGAGCCGTTCGCGTCACCCGTCGCCGTCTGTGCGCTGCCGCTGTAGGGCGCGGGGGCAGGAGGCGGCGCTGGCCTGGGTGAGCAGGATGTGCATGCGCTCGGCGAGCTGGGCCACGGTGTCGGCGGGCTTGTGGAACGTCAGCCGTACGTCGCCGTTGCCGCGGGCCCGCTCGATGCGCAGGGTGAGGCCGTGCCGGTCGACGGCGAGCGGCTGGACGCGTACGGCGCCGTGCAGGCTGTCGTGCGGGACGAGCCGGGTGAGGCGCTCGACGGCGTCGGGGTGTGCGTCGGCGAGGTGCGTCAGCAGACGGGACTCGGCCGTGACCAGCGGGTCGGGTGCGGCGGCGGCGAACTCGTCGAGGTCGACCACGACCGCGCCGGACGGCTCGCGCAGCACGATACGGGTGGGCCGGAACTCCAGGTCGCCGTCCTTGGGCGCGAACCAGCCGGCCAGCCAGAGCCGGGCGCGGATACGGCCTCGCACGGGGACGGGCGCGACGTCGGCGAACTCCAGCACGGCGGACGGCTCACCGCGGGGTGCGCAGATCGCGGCGGCGACGAGCGTGCTGTCCTCGGGGACGCACAGGATCACCCGGCCGTCCTCGGTGACGGTGTGTGCGCCGACGAACTCCTCGCGGCCGCCCTCGGCGGTCACCGCGCAGGACCACGCCGCCGCGAGCACCGAGCGGGCACGCTCCGCCGCGGCGGGCGCGGCCGTCCAGGTGTGACGGTCACCCATCCCCATACCTCCCTTAGGTAAGCCTTGCCTAACCTACCGGAGATGGGGGTGTACGCCAACCAGAACCCGCCAGTAGAAGAACTTCTGTTCGCCACAGCGGGGTGCCGTCGGCGGCCTCACGCCGCCCAGTGACCGGGGCGGGTGACTGACGTCGGGAGGCGAGTCCCGGCGCTGCCGCGGGCCGCGTCGAGCTGGGGCTGGGTGAGGAAGAAGGCGCCTGTGAGGTCGGCGTCCGTGAGGTCGGTGTCGCGCAGGTCGGCGCCGATGAGATCCGCGCCGCGCACGTCGGCGCCGGTCAAGTCGGCGGCGATGAGGTAGGCGCCACGGAGATCGGCCCTGCTGAGGTCGGCTCCCTTGAGACGGGCGCCGATGAGGTCGGCGTTCCGGCGGTTCTTCTTGCGCCCGGCGCCCGCCCGCATGAGTTCGCTGGTCCGCAGCAGCAGCTCGTTCACCCGCTGCCGGTGTGCGGCGACATCCAACTCGGCCAGCTCCCCCGCTGTCCGCCCGGTCAGCCTCTCGGTCTCGTCCCGCACCCGGCGTACGTCCGCGTGCACCGGACGGGCGGCGGGAAGCGTCAGTGCCTCGGCCAAGTACCAGAGCAGTTCGTGGAGTTGGCGTACGACCGGGAACACGTCGAACATCCGCCGGGCGTGCTCCCGGCCGCCCGTACGCCAGTCCCGACCGCCGAAGGTGACCTGGGAGACCTTCTGCCCGGCGCCGAAGCAGTCGTAGACCGTACAACCGGTGAAGCCCTTGTCCCGGAGCCGGGTGTGGATCCCGCAGCGGAAGTCGTCCCGCAGGTTCCCGCACGGCTTGCCCGCGGCCTTGTCGACGGCGAAGTCGGACGAGGCGGCGAAGGGCAGCGCCACGCAGCACAGCCCGAAGCAACTGCCGCAGTCCGCGCGCAGATCGTGCAACTGGAGGACGTCACCAGATCTTTGTTCCATACGGTTCACCCTAACGAGAACTCACCGATGAGTTTTCGGGTCCGGAGGGGTCCCTAATACAACCGAAAACAAGTTCCGCTACGACTGAAGAAGCCACCTCGGACGCATCCCCTGAGGAGACATCATGTGCACGCACCGGCCCGTATGTCCCAGCGCCGACAGCCCGCACCACCACACCGCCGCGATCGTCTCCGCCCACCCCGAGCAGGGCTGGAGCCTCCTGTGCAATGGCACCATCGTCTTCGACGACACCGGTGAACTCCTGCCGGACGGCAGTGTCGTCGCCCCGCAGCGGACGCTCGGTCACGCGCTCGCCGCCTGAACGGGACACGGCCGCGCGCCGGTCATGTGCGTTCGAGGTCCAGCCGCCAGTTGTTCGACATGCTCCACTGCCCCTTCGGATACTCGACGGACATCTCGCCGAGCAGCGTGAACCCGGCTTTGCGGCACACCGCGTTCGACGCGGCGTTGTCCACTCGGGGAAGCGCGTGCAGATAGCGGTGGGTGCCCGTATTCCGGACCATGTCGACGACCGTGCGGGCGGCCCGTGCGGCGAGGCCCCGGCCCTGGAACTCGGGCAGCACCTGCCAGCCCGTCTCCCACACCATGTCGCCCTCCCACTCGTGGGCCCAGTAGCCGATGGAACCCGCGCTCTCCCCGGTGTCGGCCAGCGTGATCCGGCACATCTGCCCCTCCCCCACTTCCAGATAGCGCCGGTGGCGGGCGACGAGTTCCTCCTCTGTCTCGGGGCCGCCCAGATATTCGGTCATCCTCGGGCTGTTGATCCGCCGGAGCAGCCAGAAGTCACCTTCCGACCAGGGCACAAGGCGCACCCCGCCCGGATCGTCGTGGCGGCCCGTCATCGGGCGAACACCTCGAAGGCCACCGCCGGTCTGCCGCCGAAGCGCTCCCCGGTGGTGCGTGCGTAGCCGGTGAGGAACTCCCGTACGTATGTCTCCGGGTCCTGGCTCGTCAACGCCTCGATGTAGGTGCGGTGTTCGAGGAGGGAGGCGACCGCGCGGTCGAGGCCGGGCGTGGCGTCCACCGCGTGGGTGGGGGTGGAGGAACCGGCCACGGCGACCCAGCGGACGCCGTTCCAGGGTTCCAGTCCCTGCTCCACGAGTTCCGGGAAGATCCAACGGTTCCCGGCGTCGCCGGCGGCGTCCAGGGTGGCGCGGCCCACGGCCACATGGTCCGGGGTGTTCCAGGCGACGCCGCCCCAGGTGTCGCGGTGGTTGAGGGTGATGACCAGTTCGGGGCGGTGTCTGCGGATGGCGGCCGCGATGTCCCGGCGCAGGGCGAGGCCGTACTCGATCACGCCGTCCTTGTGGTCGAGGAACTCGACCTCACTCACGCCCACGACGGCGGCACTGGCCCGCTGCTCGCGCTCGCGCAGCGGGCCGCACTCGGCGGGCGGCAGGGTGTCGATGCCCGCCTCACCACGGGTGGCCAGGACATACGCGACCTCGCGGCCGGCGTCGGTCCAGGCGGCGATGGCCGCCGAGCAGCCGTACTCGAGGTCGTCCGGGTGGGCCACCACGGCGAGGGCGCGCCGCCAGTCGTCGGGCATGGGTGTGAGCTGGTCCGGCTGATCCTTCTGCGGGTCGTCGGTCATGGGCGCACAGTAGCCCGCACCACTGACATCCTGGCCCGGCTCACACGCCGTCCGTCACTCCTCGTCCCGCGCCAGCGCCAGCAACCGGTCGAGCACGCGCGGTCCGCCCGCCCGTACGCCGTCGTGTTCGAACTCGTCGGTGACCCAGGTGCGCAGGCCCTTGATCGAGCGGGCCGTCCGGAGCGAGTGAGCGGTGTCGACGTACATGTCGTCGTGGTAGATCGCGGCGGCGACCGGGACGTCGTTGGCAGCGAGGCGGGCCGGGTCGTACAGGGGTGCCCAGTCGGTACGGGCGGCCAGTTCCTCGGCGGTGTCGCGCAGGGGGCGCAGCGCCGGATCGGTGTCGAAGGTCCAGGGGTGGATGGACTCTCCGGTGAACAGCAGCGGCCCGTCCCCGGTGAGCGTCTTGGCGGCGTCGAACTGCGGGAACTCGGCGCGCACCCGCTCGGCGGACCAGGCCGTGGGGCGCCCGCCCTGGCCGTAACAGGCCTCGTGGACGAGGGCGTAGAGGGGGTGTCCGGCGAACGACAGCAGGCTCTGGACCTCCTCCTGGAAGACGTCGGAGAGGGCGGGGCCATCGGGGGTGGTGACGAAGGCGTCCTCCAGCAGGAAGTGCAGCCGGTGGCTGCCGTCGCCGCGGCCGAGGAGGATGCCGAGGGACTGGAAGGCCTCGACGGTGAGCCGGTAGCCGCCGTTGAGGACGGGCTCGTGTTCGAGAAGGTACTCGGCGATCCGGCGGGCCCGCTCCACGTCCTGCGGGTAACGGGCGTAGTGCGCGGCGACCTTGCGTTCGATGCGCGGGTAGGCGGCGCGGTAGACGTCGTCGGCGTGACCGTCCAGGGTCGGCAGGCCGCCGGTGATGACGGCGGCGCTCAGCCCCTCGGGCGCGGTGGAGAGGTAGGTGACCGTGCAGAAGCCGCCGAAGCTCTGTCCGAGGACGGTCCAGGGTGCGCCGCCGGTGACCTCGGGGCGGATGGCCTCGCAGTCGCGGACGATGGAGTCGGCGCGGAAGTGCGCGAGGTAGTCGGCCTGTTCACGGGGGCCGCCGCGCAGCGGAAGCGTCTGGCGGTTGGCGGGGGTGGAGGCACCGGTGCCGCGCTGGTCCAGCAACAGCACCCGGTACTCCTTCAGGGCCCGCTCCAGCCAGGCCTGACGGCCGATGAAACGGTTCGCTCCGAAGCCGGGGCCGCCCTGGAGGTAGACCAGCCAGGGCAGTTCGGCCTTCGCCTTGTCGCTCGCGACGACTTCCCGCGCGTAGAGCTCGATCCGCTCCCCCGCCGGGTCGTCGTGGTCGAGGGGGACGGTGAAGCGACGGTCGGTGAGCACGACACCGGGCTGCCGGTAACTGACGGACAACAGGGCTCCTTGGACGTGCGGGTTCCGGGCCGTGGTCCAGTCCAGCACAGATTGCTCAGCGTGCCGAGAGGCTGGAGCGCCGTACGACCAACTCCGGCTGGAGCACGACCCGCCGGTGCTCGTGCCGGTCGGGCGCGGTCTCGGCCTCGGTCTCCTCCAGGAGCAGTTCGGCGGCGAGGGCACCCATGGTGACCGCGGGCTGCCGTACGGAGGTGAGGGGGACGGCGGCCGCGGCGGCGAACTCGATGTCGTCGTAGCCGACGATGGCGAGGTCGTCCGGGACGCTCACGCCGGCCGCGTACATGGCCTGGAGCACGCCGAGGGCGAGCAGGTCGTTGGCGCAGAAGACGGCGGTCGGGCGGGCG
Source organism: Streptomyces capitiformicae (assembly GCF_002214185.1). Lineage (NCBI taxonomy): Bacteria > Bacillati > Actinomycetota > Actinomycetes > Kitasatosporales > Streptomycetaceae > Streptomyces > Streptomyces capitiformicae. Next base: position 229,203 of record NZ_CP022161.1, read on the forward strand.
GCGAGGCCGAGGAGGCGGGCACCCGCGTCACGGCCGGCGGCCACGTCGAGGCGCTCGGTGGGCAGTTCACGCAGGGCCTTTGGGCCGAGCCCCGCCTCGTGCAGGGCATTCAGAGCGCCCGTGCGGCGGTCGCGGACCTGGTTGAGGCCCGCCGGTCCGCTGACGTACGCGATGGAGCGGTGGCCGGCGTCGACCAGATGCCGTACCGCGAGCGCGCCGCCCGCCACGTCGTCGACGGACACCGAGCACTCGGTGGTGCCCTCGGCGACCCGGTCGACGAGAACGAAGGGGATGCCGTGCCGGCGGAACGCCTCGATGTTGCGCCCGGTGGCGTCGGCGGGCGTGAGCAGGACGCCCCGCACCCGCTGCTCGGCGAAGAGCGACAGATACTCGGACTCCTCGCCCGCGCTCTGCGCGCTGTTGCAGACCATCACGCCGAGCCCGGCGTCGCGCGCGGCCCGCTCGGCACCGCGCGCGACGTCGACGAAGAAGGGGTTGCCCATGTCGAGCACGAGCAGCCCCATGATGCGGCTGCGCCCCGCCCGCAGCTGACGCGCCGACTCGCTGCGGACATAACCGAGGCGGTCGATCGCGGCCAGCACACGGGCGCGGGTCCCGGAGGCCACCGAATCCGGCCGGTTGATGACGTTGGACACCGTGCCGACGGAGACTCCGGCGGCCGCGGCGACGTCCTTGATACCCACCGACTGCGACATCGGACGGGGACCTCCAGGAAGGTACGGGACGGCGGGCATACGTTCACATTACCTGTGGCCATCACAGGAATGACCCGGTCAGGTGCAGGAACGCACGTTCCCGTCGTACGGGGATCAGGCGGGCAGTGCGAAGTCGATGACGCGGAGCGCGGACGGCGTCGTACCGGTGGACTTCACCTGGTACATGACCGACAGGACGTTGTCCTGGGCGATCCGCATCTCGTCGAAGACGACCTCACCGAAGGCGTTGAGCCCGGAGCCGTCGAAAAGGATCTTCCAGTCGGTGTGTCCGGAGGCCGCCGAGGCACCGGCGATCCGGCCGAACGGGAAGATCGCGTAGGCGTTGTCGTACTTGTCCATGACCAGCTTGGTGCGCTGGCTGGAGTTCAGCGCCACCGGTATCTCGGTCTTCGCCCAGGCGCCGGAGGAGCTCTTGCGGACGAGGAAGGCACGGCCGTTGGCGGTGCGGTCGGCGACGTAGTTCGTCGTGCACTGGCCGAAGCGGCCGGGGACGTAGCTGATGATGGCGTGCGGTCGGCCGGCGGAGTCGGTCCACTGGCTCTCCTGGTTCATCAGCGAGTGGTCGGGGTTGAGCGCGTCCACGACGAGGCCCGCGTCGGTGACGGAGACCTTGTCGGAGCCGCCGGTGGTGCCGACGACGGTGCCCGCGTTGTTGCGCCAGGTGCGGCCCAGGTCGTCCGAGTAGACGTAGCCCGTGTCGTGGTTGGTGATGCCGCCGCCGTTGCACATCACGGCGCCGTTCTGCTCACGCCACGTGAACATGGCGTGCAGGCGCCCGTCGCGGTCGTAGTCGATGCCGTGCAGGTACATGTTGCGGGCCGTCGAGGAGCCGTGCTCGCTGGTGTAGGTGCCGGTGGAGGACGTCCACTCGCCGAGGTTGGTCCAGGAGGTGCCGTTGTACTCGGCGATCGCGTTGCGGCCGTTGCCCGAGATGCCGGCGCGGTAGCTCAGCTGGAGCTTGCCGTCGGGCATCGAGATGAACTGCGGGTACGTGAACTGCGAGGTGAGCGCGAGCCCGTCCAGGGTGGACTGGGGGGCGCCGAAGCGACTCGTGGTCCAGCTCAGCCCGGCCGGGTTGTCCATCAGGCCGGCCACGGACTTGACGTAGGTGAAGCCGTCGCTGTGGGAGTCCATGTTGAGGTGCAGCCGGCCGTCGATCTTGGAGACGCCCATCGAGATCACGTTGTGGGAGTCATTGTAGCGCAGGGTGTGGCCGACCTTGACGGTGGACCAGGTGCTGGAGCCGCGGACGCGGCGGCCGACGACGGCGTTGCGGTCGGCGGTGTACCAGACGGCGTACTGGTAGCCCTGGTAGGTCAGCAGCGCGTTCTTCTGGAACGCGTTGTTGTTGACCAGGCCGTCGTAGGACACGAAGAAGATGGCCTGGCTGTCGAGCAGCGTGTTGCCGGTCTGGGTGACGGAGGGGCCGGGGTCGGCGGCGCGGGCGGTGGCGGAGCCGAGTGCGGGGGTCACCACGGCACCGGCGAGTGCGGCGCCCAGCAGCGTACGTCTCTTCATCTCGGGGACTCCATTGTCGGGCGAGGTGGGGAACGGGGAGGGGGCGAGTCGTGTGTGACAAGGGCCTGTCCGGCGGATCAGGCGAGGTGGAAGACCTCGGTGAGGGGCTTCATCGCCTCGTCGGGCCGGGCGCCGTCCAGCGACTCGAAGAACGGCGCCATCTCCTTCTGCCAGCGGGCGTTGACCTCGGCGGCCTCCATGCCGGCTTGCGCCGCCTGGAAGTCCTCGGTCTCCAGGTAGCCGACGAGCAGGCCGTCGTCGCGCAGGAAGAGGGAGTAGTTGTGCCAGCCGGTGGCCGAGAGCGCTTCGAGCATCTCCGGCCACACGGCGGCGTGCCGCTCGCGGTACTCGTCCATCCGGTCCTCACGGACCTTGAGCAGGAAACAGACGCGCTGCATGAGGTACCGCTCCTCTGCGGGGTGTTGAAGGGGACTGACGACTAGAAGTTGAACTGGTCGATGTTGTCCTTGTTGAAGACGGTCGGCTTGCCGAGGCTGATCACGCCGTCCTTGCCGATGGTGAACTCGCCCATGTCACCGGCGGTGAAGGTCTCGCCCTCCTGACCGGTGATCTGGCCGGAGACCAGCGCCACCGAGGTACGGGCGGCCAGCTCGCCGAGCTTCGCCGGGTCCCACAGCTCGAACGCCTCGACGGTGCCGTTCTTGACGTACTTGCGCATGTCGTTCGGGGTGCCGAGGCCGGTCAGCTTGACCTTGCCCTTGTACTTGGAGCCCGACAGGTACTGGGCGGCCGCCTTGATGCCGACCGTGGTCGGGGAGATGATCCCCTTCAGGTTCGGGTACTCCTGGAGCAGGCCCTGGGTCTGCTGGAAGGACTTCTGGGCGTCGTCGTCACCGTAGACGGTCTTGACGAGCTTGATGTCCTTGTACTTCGGGTCCTTGAGCTCGTCCATCATGAAGTCGATCCAGATGTTCTGGTTCGTCGCGGTCTGCGCGGCCGACAGGATCGCGATCTCGCCCTTGTAGCCGATCTGCTCGGCGAGCAGCTGGACCTCGGTGCGGCCCAGGTCCTCGGCGCCGGCCTGCGAGACGAAGGCGTTGCGGCACTCCGGCTTGGTGTCGGAGTCGTAGGTGACGACCTTGATGTCGTTGCTCATGGCCTGCTTGAGGGCGGTGCACAGGGCGCCCGGGTCCTGCGCCGAGACCGCCATCGCGTCGACCTGCTGCTGGGTGAGCGTGTTGACGTAGGAGACCTGGCCGGAGGTGTCCGTCGCGCTGGACGGGCCGACCTCCTTGTAGCTGGAGCCCAGCTCCTTCAGGGCCGCCTCGCCGCCCTTGTCGGCGGAGGTGAAGTACGGGTTGTTGACCTGCTTGGGCAGGAAGCCGACGGTCAGGCCCTTCTTCAGCTCGGCGTTCGGGTCGGCCTTGCCGGTGGCGCTCGCCGAGGCGGCGTCGCTCTTGACGTCCTCCTTGGTGGTGCCACCACAGGCGGTGGCGGCGAGGGCGAAGGAGGTGACGGCGGCGAGGGCCGCACAGGAGCGGCGGAGGGTTGCCTTGCGCATGAGGGTTCCTTTGTTGCGGAGGACGGGCGGGTGAGCGTGTACGAGGTCGGCGGTGGGGGCCCAGCCGTTCAGGAGGCTGGAGTGGGCGCCTTTGGCACCGGCGCTGAGGCCGCTCTACGGCCGGCTCTCGCGACGGAGATCTGACGTGCGGCCCGGGGGCCGAGCACGGAGAGGACGAGCAGGACGCCGGTGACGACGATCTGCGACTGGGCGGAGACATCCGAGAGGCTCATCACGTTCTGCAGCGTGCCCAGCAGGAAGACTCCCGCGATCGCGCCGCCGAGCGTGCCCTTGCCGCCGTCGAAGTCGATGCCACCGAGCAATACGGCGGCCACCACGGAGAGTTCGAGCCCCGTCGCGTTGTCGAAGCGGGCGCTGGCGTAGTGCAGGGCCCAGAAGATGCCGGTGAGGGATGCCATCAGACCGGTCACCGTGAACAGGACCAGCTTCTGTCGCTTGACGCGGATGCCGGAGAAGCGCGCGGCCTCCTCGCTGGCGCCGATCGCGTAGAGGGAGCGTCCGAACGGGGTGAGGTGCAGGGCCACCACGGCGATGACGAGCAGCACCAGGAAGGGGATGAAGGCCTGCGGGACGAAGCTGTCGCCGATCCGGCCGGCCGCGAAGTCCAGGTACTGCGTGGGGAAGTCGGTCACCGCGTCGGAGCCGAGCACGATCTGCGCGATGCCCCGGTAGGCGGCGAGGGTACCGATGGTGACGGCCAGGGAGGACAGGCCGAGCCGGGTGACCAGCAGGCCGTTGATCAGTCCGCAGACCACGCCGAGGAGCAGGCAGATCGGGATGATCGTCTCGATGGTCATGCCCTGGTTCCACAGGGCGCCCATCACCGCGCCGGACAGACCGGCGGTGGAGGCGACCGACAGATCGATCTCGCCGGAGACCACGAGCAGGGTCATCGGGAGGGCGATCAGCGCGATCGGCAGCGTGTTGCCGATGAGGAAGGACAGGTTGAGCGCGTTGCCGAAGCCGTCGACCGTACCGAAGGACAGCAGGAGCACGACGATCAGGAGGGCGCCGACGGCTGAATCCCACCTTTTCAAGGCGGACCAGCGACCCACGCGCGACAGGGTGGAGTCAGCCATGGCGGGCGTTCCTCTTCTTCAGGGCGGTCGCCACCCGCAGCGCGACCACGCGGTCCACGGCGATGGCGAGGATGAGCAGGATGCCGTTGATCGCCAGCACCCACACCGAGCTGACGCCGAGGGCGGGCAGCACGCTGTTGATGGAGGTCAGCAGCAGGGCGCCCAGAGCCGCCCCGTAGACGCTGCCGGAGCCGCCGGTGAAGACCACGCCGCCGACCACGACCGCGCTGACGACGGTGAGTTCATAGCCGTTGCCGGTGCTGGAGTCGACGTTGCCGAACCGGGCCAGGTACAGCGCTCCGGCGAGGCCGGCGAGGGCACCGCAGAAGGTGTAGGCGACCAGGATCCGCTTGCGGACCTGGATACCGGCGAGGCGGGCGGCCTCGGGGTTGGAGCCGAGCGCGTACAGCTCACGGCCGCTGCCGAAGTGCTTCAGGTAGTACGCCGTCGCCACCAGCACCGCCAGGGCGATCAGCGCCAGGTACGGCACCGCGGAGATACCGCCGGAGCCGAAGTCCACGAAGCCGTCGGGCAGGTCGGCCGCGGTGATCTGCCGGGAGCCGACCCAGATGGAGTCGATGCCCCGGATGATGTACAGCGTGCCGAGGGTGACCACGAGGGCGGGCACCTGGCCGAGGCTGACGAGCAGGCCGTTCAGCAGACCGAAGCCGATGCCCATCAGGACCGCGAGGGCCACGGCCACGACCGCGTTGCCGCCGCCCTGGAGATACGTACCGGCGGCGAAGGCGCTGATGCCGAGGGTGGAGCCGACCGACAGGTCGACGTTCCGGGTGATGACGACCAGTGACTGCCCTACGGCGACGAGCACCAGGATGGTGGCGTTGAGCAGCAGGTCCTTGATGCCCTGCTCGGTGAGGAACTCGCTGTTGCCGAGCTGGGTGACGACGATCATCACCAGAAAGACGGCCAGGATGGCGAGTTCACGCATCTTGAAGACGCGGTCCACCAGCCGGGTGCCACTGGACTTGGGCACCTCGGCGACGGGGGTTTTCTCAGGGGTGGTCACCGTCATGCGGCGGCCCTCCCGGTGGCTGCGGCCATCACGGTTTCCTCGGTGGCTTCGGAGCGAGGGATCTCGGCGGTCAGCCGGCCCTCGTGCATCACGAGCACGCGGTCGGCCATGCCGAGGATCTCGGGCAGGTCGGAGGAGATCATCAGGACGGCGACGCCGTCGGCGGCGAGCTCACTCAGCAGCCGGTGCACCTCGGCCTTCGTACCGACGTCGATGCCTCGGGTGGGCTCGTCGACGATCAGCACCTTCGGCCCGGTGGCGAGCCATTTGGCGAGGACGACCTTCTGCTGGTTTCCGCCGGACAGGGCGTTGACGGTGTCGGCGATCCGGGCGTACTTGACCTGGAGCTTGACCGCCCAGTCGAGGGAGCGGCTGCGCTCGGCGCCGCGGTCCATGAGGCCGGCCTTCACCGTCGTACGCAGACCGGTCAGACCGATGTTCCGCTCGATGGACATGTCCATCACCAGGCCCTGGGCGCGGCGGTCCTCGGGGACCAGCGCGAGGCCGGCGGCCATGGCTGTGGAGGGGGCACCGTTCGTGAGTGCCTTCCCGTCGACGTCGACCTCACCCGCGTCCCAGCGGTCGATGCCGAAGACGGCCCGTGCCACCTCCGTACGACCGGCGCCGACGAGTCCGGCCAGGCCGACGATCTCGCCGCGCCGGACGTCGAAGGAGACATCGGTGAAGACGCCCTCGCGGGTCAACCGGCGTACGCTCAGCGCGACTTCGCCCGGCTCGACCTCCTGCTTGGGGTAGAGCTCGTCGAGGTCGCGGCCGACCATGCGGCGGACGAGGTCGTCCTCGGTCATGCCGTCCAGGAGCTCGCTGGAGATCCAGGCGCCGTCCCGGAGTGTGGTCACCCGCTGGCAGATCTGGAAGATCTCCTCCAGCCGGTGCGAGATGAAGAGGACCGCCGAGCCCTGCTCGCGGAGGGTACGGACGACGCCGAAGAGGCGGGCGACCTCGCTGCCGGTGAGGGCGGCGGTCGGCTCGTCCATGATGAGGACGCGGGCGTCGAAGGAGAGCGCCTTGGCGATCTCGACGATCTGCTGGTCCGCGATGGAGAGGCCGCGCGCGGGGCGGTCGGGGTCGAGTTCGACGCCGAGCCGCTGCATCAGGGCGAGGGTGGCCGCGTGGGTGGCCTTGTGGTCGATACGGCCGAGGGCGCGCCGAGGCTGGCGGCCCATGAAGATGTTCTCGGCGATCGACAGGTCGGGGAAGAGCGTGGGCTCCTGGTAGATGACGGCGATGCCCGCGTCCCGGGCGTCGGCCGGACCGTGGAACACCGTGGGCTCACCATCGAGGAGCACCTGACCGGAGTCCGGTCGGTGCACCCCGGCGAGGGTCTTGATCAGGGTCGACTTGCCCGCGCCGTTCTCTCCCGCGAGGGCGTGCACCTCACCCGGGAACAGTTCGAAGGACACGTCCCGCAGGGCGCGTACGGCGCCGAAGGACTTGGAGATGCCCTTCAACGCGAGGACGGGGGCCGGACCCGTGTCGGACCGGTGGGTCATGAGGGCTCCTCGACGACGCCGGTGGCGGAAGGCAGGGCCCTCACTGCGTCGTGAAAGGTTTCAACTTGGTTGCCGGGACGTTAGGCACCACACGCAGGTCACGTCAATGGGTTCCGGCCGAAATTTTTTCGATATGAGAGGGCGCAACAGTGTCGCGGAAAGCGCTATCGACCAGGGGGGGTTGACAGTCTGGCGAGTCGCTCATAGTTTCCCGTGCTGAATCGTTTCAGACATCGAAGCCGGTAGGAGCCCTGACGTGACCGAGCTCGCCGCGGTGAAGGCCGCCCTCAAGACACAGGCCATTGAGACGCCGTCGTGGGCGTACGGAAACTCCGGGACGCGCTTCAAGGTGTTCGCTCAGGCGGGTGTGCCGCGCACCCCGTGGGAGAAGGTGGACGACGCCGGCAAGGTGCACGAGTTCACCGGCGTGGCCCCGACCGTGGCGCTCCACATCCCCTGGGACAAGGTCGACGGCTCCGACGGATACACAGAGCTCGCGAAGCACGCGGAGCAGCGTGGTGTGAAGCTGGGCGCCATCAACTCGAACACCTTCCAGGATGACGACTACAAGCTGGGCAGCATCTGCCACCCGGACGCGGCGATCCGCCGCAAGGCCGTCGATCACCTGTTGGAGTGCATCGACATCATGGACGCGACCGGGTCGCGGGATCTGAAACTGTGGTTCGCGGACGGTACGAACTATCCCGGCCAGGATGACATCCGTGAGCGCCAGGACCGGCTCGCCGATGGGCTCGCCGAGGTGTACGAGCGGCTCGGTGACGGGCAGCGGATGCTGCTGGAGTACAAGTTCTTCGAGCCGGCCTTCTACACGACCGATGTGCCGGACTGGGGTACCGCCTACGCCCACTGCCTCAAGCTCGGGCCCAAGGCGCAGGTCGTCGTCGACACCGGGCACCACGCGCCGGGCACCAACATCGAGTTCATCGTGGCGACGCTGCTGCGGGAGGGGAAGCTCGGGGCGTTCGACTTCAACTCCCGCTTCTACGCCGATGACGATCTGATGGTGGGTGCGGCCGACCCGTTCCAGCTGTTCCGGATCATGTACGAGGTCGTGCGTGGGGGTGGGTTCACCCCTGAGGTCGCGTTCATGCTCGATCAGTGCCACAACATCGAGGCGAAGATCCCGGCGATCATCCGGTCGGTGATGAACGTGCAGGAAGCGACGGCGAAGGCGCTGCTGGTGGACCGGGGGGCCTTGGCCGCAGCTCAGGCTTCCGGTGATGTGCTCGGTGCGAATGCCGTGCTGATGGACGCGTACAACACGGATGTGCGGCCGTTGCTGCGCGAGGTGCGGGAAGAGATGGGGCTGGACCCCGAGCCCATGGAGGCTTACCGCCGGTCCGGATGGGCTTCGAAGATCGTTGAGGAGCGGGTCGGGGGAGAACAGGCGGGTTGGGGAGCGTAAGCGTCTGCCTGCATCTGTTGTGTGCGGACTGCGGGCCGAATGTGGCTGGTCGCGCCCGCGCGGCGGAGCCGCAAAGTCAAACACAGCCCCGCGCCCCTTCGGGGCGCACCCCACTCACGTAAGTTCAAGAAGTTAGGAACCTCCATGGCAACCCATCCCGAAGCTGCTGCCCTTCTTGCTCGTTCCCATCGGCTTGGCGCCGATCCCCGTAACACCAACTACGCCGGCGGAAACGCGTCCGCCAAGGGGACCGAGACGGACCCCGTCACCGGTGGTGACGTCGAGCTGATGTGGGTGAAGGGGTCCGGGGGTGACCTGGGCACGCTCACCGAGGCCGGGCTGGCCGTCCTTCGGCTGGACCGGATGCGGGCGCTCGTCGACGTGTATCCGGGGGTGGAGCGCGAGGACGAGATGGTCGCCGCGTTCGACTACTGCCTGCATGGGAAGGGTGGGGCGGCGCCGTCGATCGACACGGCCATGCACGGTCTCGTGGACGCGGCGCATGTCGATCATCTGCACCCGGACTCCGGGATCGCGCTGGCCTGTGCCGCCGATGGGGAGAAGCTGACCGCCGAGTGCTTCGGGGACAGTGTGGTGTGGGTGCCCTGGCGTCGGCCGGGCTTCCAGCTGGGGCTGGACATCGCTGCCATCAAGGAGGCCAACCCGCAGGCCATCGGGTGCGTCCTCGGTGGGCACGGCATCACCGCCTGGGGGGACACCGCCGAGGAGTGCGAGAAGAACTCGCTGCACATCATCCGTACCGCCGAGGCCTTCCTCGAGGAGAAGGGCAAGGCGGAGCCCTTCGGGCCGGTCATCGCGGGGTACGAGGCGCTGGGCACCGCCGAGCGTCGGGAGCGGGCCGCGGCCCTCGCCCCGCACATCCGGGCCATCGCCTCGCAGGACAAGCCTCAGGTCGGGCACTTCAACGACTCCGAGGTCGTCCTCGACTTCCTGGCCGCCGCCGAGCACCCGCGGCTCGCCGCCCTCGGTACCTCCTGCCCCGACCACTTCCTCCGTACGAAGGTCCGGCCGCTCGTGCTCGACCTGCCGCCGACCGCCGACCTGGACGCGGTGATCGCCCGGCTGAAGGAGCTGCACGCCGACTACCGCGAGGAGTACGCCGCCTACTACCAGCGGCACGCCGAGCCCGACTCGCCCGCGATGCGTGGCGCCGACCCGGCGATCGTGCTGATCCCGGGTGTGGGCATGTTCAGCTTCGGCAAGGACAAGCAGACGGCGCGGGTCGCGGGTGAGTTCTACGTCAACGCGATCAATGTCATGCAAGGCGCCGAGGCCGTTTCGACGTACGCGCCGATCGAGGAGTCGGAGAAGTTCCGCATCGAGTACTGGGCGCTGGAGGAGGCCAAGCTTCAGCGGATGCCGAAGCCGAAGCCGCTCGCGACGCGGGTCGCGCTGGTGACGGGTGCGGGCAGCGGGATCGGCAAGGCCATCGCGCATCGGCTCGTCGCCGAGGGCGCGTGCGTCGTCGTCGCCGATCTCAACGGTGACAACGCCGCCGCCGTCGCCGAGGAGTTGGGCGGACCGGACAAGGCCGTCGCCGTGACCGTCGACGTGACGGACGAGGAGCAGATCGGCGCGGCCTTCAAGGCTGCCGCGCTGGCCTTCGGCGGGGTGGACCTGGTGGTCAACAACGCCGGTATCTCCATCTCCAAGCCGCTGCTGGAGACCTCCGCGAAGGACTGGGACCTTCAGCACGACATCATGGCCCGTGGTTCCTTCCTCGTGTCGCGGGAAGCGGCGCGGGTGATGATCGCGCAGGGGCTGGGCGGCGACATCGTCTACATCGCCTCCAAGAACGCCGTCTTCGCCGGTCCCAACAACATCGCGTACTCCGCCACCAAGGCCGACCAGGCGCACCAGGTGCGGTTGCTCGCCGCCGAGCTCGGTGAGCACGGCATCCGGGTCAACGGCGTCAACCCGGACGGGGTCGTGCGCGGGTCCGGGATCTTCGCGGGCGGCTGGGGTGCCAAGCGGGCCGCCGTGTACGGGGTGGAGGAGGAGAAGCTGGGCGAGTTCTACGCGCAGCGGACCATCCTCAAGCGTGAGGTGCTGCCGGAGCACGTGGCGAACGCGGTGTTCGCGCTGACGGGCGGAGAGCTGACGCACACCACCGGTCTGCACGTCCCGGTCGACGCCGGCGTCGCCGCCGCCTTCCTGCGATGAGCGGGTCGGTGAAGTCGTACGCGGCGGTCGACCTGGGCGCGTCCAGCGGGCGGGTCATGGTCGGCCGCGCGGGACGGGACTCGCTGGAGCTCGCCCTGGCGCACCGGTTCCCGAACCGGCCGGTGCGCACGCCCGAGGGGCTGCGCTGGGACGTCCTCTCCCTGTACGCGGGGGTGCTCGACGGGCTGAAGGCGGCCGGGCAGGTCGACTCCGTCGGCATCGACAGCTGGGCCGTGGACTACGGGCTGCTGGATGCCGACGGGGCCCTGCTGGGCAACCCGGTGCACTACCGGGACACCCGGACCGAGGGCGTCGCGGAGAAGGTGTGGGCGACCGTGCCGGCCGCCGAGCTGTACGCGGCGACCGGGTTGCAGTTCGCGCCGTTCAACACGCTGTACCAGCTGGTCGCCGCCCGGTCGTCCGCCCAACTGGCCTGTGCCAAGCGGTTGTTGCTCATCCCGGATCTGCTCACGTACTGGCTCACGGGTGAGTTCGGGACGGAGTTGACGAACGCCTCCACGACCCAGCTGATCGATCCGCGCACGCGTGACTGGTCGTACGACGTGGCGGCGCGGCTCGGGATCGATCTGGAGCTGTTCGCGCCGCTGCGGCGGCCGGGCGATCCGGCGGGGTGGCTCCAGCAGCGGGTGCTGGACGAGACCGGGCTGCGCGGGCCGGTGCCGGTGACGACCGTCGGGTCGCACGACACCGCCTCCGCGGTGGCGGCCGTACCGGCCACCGGGGAACGGTTCGCGTACATCTGCACCGGCACCTGGTCCCTGGCGGGCCTGGAGCTGGACGCGCCGGTGCTGACCGAGGCGAGCCGGGCCGCCAACTTCACCAATGAGCTGGGGCTCGACGGCACCGTCCGCTACCTGCGGAACATCATGGGGCTGTGGCTGCTCCAGGAGTGCGTACGGGAGTGGGGCGACCCGGATCTCGGCGAGCTGCTGCGGGCCGCGGCGGGGGTGCCCGCGCTGCGGTCGGTCGTGGACGCGGGTGACGCGGCGTTCCTCGCGCCCGGGCGGATGCCCGAGCGGATCGCCGAGGCGTGCCGGGAGTCGGGGCAGCCGGTTCCCGGGACGCCCGCCGAGATCACCCGGTGCATCCTCGACTCGCTGGCGCTCGCCCACCGGCGGGCCGTCGCCGAGGCCCAGGCGCTCGCCGACCACCCCGTGGACGTCGTCCACATCGTCGGCGGCGGCACCCGCAACGCCCTGCTCTGCCAGCTCACCGCCGACGCCTGCGGGCTGCCGGTGGTGGCGGGACCGGCGGAGGCGGCGGCCCTGGGCAACATCCTCGTCCAGGCCCGGACACACGGGCTGGTGGGCGACCGCACCTCCATGCGGCAACTCCTCGCCCGTACCCAGCCGCTGGTGCGCTACGAGCCGCAGGGCGACCCGGCGGCCTGGCACGCGGCGGAGGCCAGGCTCGCCGAGAAGTGAGCCCGACCCGGCCCGGCCCGCCGGGTAAGGGTCGGCGGGCCCCCTCCCCGTACGCGTGTGCGCGTCGTACTCTTCACCCATCCGATGATCGACCCCGAGGAGCCGCGATGCGTGTCGCTCTGTTCCTGACCTGTGTCAACGACACGCTCTATCCGGACACCGGCCGTGCCGTGGTGAAGCTGCTGACCAGGTTGGGTGTCGATGTCGACTTCCCGATGGGTCAGACCTGCTGCGGGCAGGCGCACTACAACACCGGGTACCGGCATGAGGCGGAGCCGCTGGCCCGGAAGTTCTCCGATGTCTTCCGGGAGTACGAGGCGATCGTGACGCCGTCCGGCTCCTGCGGGGCGATGGTGCGGGAGCTGTACCCCCGGATGGGTGAGCGGGCCCGGGCGGAGGGGCGCGGGGACACCCTGGCCCGGACGCTCGCGCCGGTCGTGCCGAAGACGTACGAGCTGACCGAGTTCCTGGTGGACGTGCTGGGAGTGACGGACGTCGGGGCGTACTACCCGCACAAGGTGACCTACCACCCGACGTGTCATGGGCTGCGGGGCCTCGGGCTCGGTGAGCGGCCCCGGCGGCTGCTCCAGGCCGTGAAGGGGCTGGAGTTGGTGGAGCTGCCCGGCGCCGAGGAGTGCTGCGGCTTCGGTGGCACGTTCGCCATGAAGAACTCAGATGTCTCGGCGGCGATGGGTGCCGACAAGGTGCGCAACGCCGAGTCGACGGGTGCCGAGGTGCTGTGCGCCGCCGACAACTCCTGTCTCATGCACATCGGCGGCACGATGGCCCGGCTGCGGACCGGGATGCGTCCGGTTCACATCGCCGAGATTCTGGCGAGTACGGAAGAGGAGCCCCTGGGATGAGCGGGACCTTCGTCGGGATGCCGGCGTTCCCGAAGGCCGCGCACGAGGCCGTGCACAACACGACCCTGCGCGGCAATCTGCGCCACGCCACCCACACGATCCGCGGCAAACGCGCCAAGGCCGTCACGGAGGTGTCGGACTGGGCGGAGCTGCGTGAGGCCGGCAAGCGGATCAAGGACCACACGCTTCGTCATCTCGACCGGTACCTCGTGCAGTTGGAGGAGTCGGTCACGGCGGCGGGCGGCACCGTGCACTGGGCCGCCGACGCCGACGAGGCGAACCGGATCGTCACCTATCTCGTCAAGGCGACCGGGGAGAGCGAGGTCGTCAAGGTCAAGTCGATGGCGACGCAGGAGATCGGGCTCAACGAGGCGCTGGAAGCCGAGGGCATCCACGCCTACGAGACCGATCTCGCCGAACTCATCGTGCAGTTGGGCAAGGACCGGCCGTCGCACATCCTCGTTCCGGCGATCCACCGCAACCGGGGCGAGATCCGGGACATCTTCGCGCGCGAGATGAGCGAGTGGGGCCGCCCGGCCCCCGAGGGCCTCACCGACACGCCCGCCGAGCTGGCCGAGGCCGCGCGGCTGCATCTGCGGGAGAAGTTCCTGCGCGCCAAGGTCGGGGTCTCCGGCGCGAACTTCATGGTCGCCGAGACCGGCACGCTGGTGGTCGTGGAGTCCGAGGGCAACGGCCGGATGTGCCTCACCCTCCCCGAGACGCTCATCTCGGTGGTCGGCATCGAGAAGATCGTGCCGACGTGGCAGGACCTGGAGGTCTTCCTCCAGACCCTCCCCCGCTCCTCGACGGCCGAGCGGATGAACCCGTACACCTCCACGTGGACCGGCACCACCGACGAGGACGGGCCGAGCACCTTCCACCTGGTCCTCATCGACAACGGCCGCACCGACACACTCGCCGACGAGGTCGGCCGCCAGGCCCTGCGCTGCATCCGCTGCTCGGCGTGTCTCAACGTCTGCCCGGTGTACGAACGGGCGGGCGGCCACGCGTACGGCTCGGTCTACCCGGGCCCGATCGGCGCGATCCTCAGCCCTCAACTCCGGGGCACGGCAAGCGAGATCGACGCCTCGCTGCCGTACGCCTCGTCGCTGTGCGGCGCCTGCTACGAGGTGTGCCCGGTCGCCATCGACATCCCGGAGGTGCTCGTGCACCTGAGGGAGCGGGTCGCGCAGGGCGGCCCGGCGACGGAGAAGGGCAACAAGGTCGTGCTCAAGCCCGCGAAGGGGCATGCCGCCGAGCGGGCGGCGATGCGCGCGGCACGCTGGGCGCTGAGTCACCCCGGCGCGCTGCGCACCGGGCAGCGGCTCGCGTCCCGCACCCGTCGCCTCCATCCGCGGACGCTGCCGGGGCCCGGCAAGGCGTGGAGCGCGAGCCGTGATCTGCCCGCGGTGCCCGCGGAGCCGTTCCGCGACTGGTGGCAGCGTACGAACGGCGGACGTACCAACGGCGGCAAGCAGGAGGGTACGAAGTGAGCAGCAGGGAGCTGATCCTGGGGCGGGTGCGGCGCGCCCTCGCCGACGTACGGCCGGACGACACGCCGTACGAGCAGGCCGTTCCGCGCGGTTATCTGCGGGAGCACGGTGACCGGATCGTCGAGGAGACGGTGGAGCTGCTGGCGGAGAACCTGGCGGACTATCGGGCGCTCGTGCACCGCACGGACACCGACGGGCTCGCCGGAACCATCGCCGGGCTGCTCGCCGCGCACGGGTCCTCGTCGGTCCTCGTGCCACCGGGGTTGCCGCAGGAGTGGCTGGCGGGGACCGATGCGGCACGCGTGGCGGACCGGGTGGAGAGCACTCCCCACGAGCTGGACCAGGTCGACAGCGTCGTCACCGCCTGCGCCCTCGCCATCGCCGAGACCGGCACGATCGTCCTCGACGGCTCCCCCGACCAGGGCCGCCGCCGGATCACGCTCGTGCCCGACCATCACATCTGCGTCGTACGCGTGCCGGATCAGGTCGTCTCGTCGGTCCCCCAGGCCCTCGAACGCCTCGATCCGACACGCCCGTTGACCTGGATCTCCGGCCCATCCGCCACCAGTGACATCGAGCTCGACCGGGTGGAGGGGGTACACGGTCCGCGCACGCTCGAGGTGGTGCTGGTGACCGGCGGCGGCGACTGACCAGTACGGGCTACGGCTTGTTCTTCTTCGAGGTGCTCTCGCGGCCCAGGAGGCCGTACGCCCAGCGTTCGTTGAAGCCGGCGACGAAGCCCACGGCGCACCAGAAGCCCCAGAAGTCGGTGCCGGCGCCGGAGCCTCCGTTCGCCGCGCAGATGTCGGCGGGCGTGGCGGGCAGGTCGATGAAGGTGACGAAGCCGGCGGTGAGGAGGAAGTGCACAGCGAGGGCGAGGATCCAGCCGACGAAGACCCGGTAGACGCCCTCGTGCCGCATGCTGCGGTACAACTCCCCCGGGGCCACGACCCCTTCATGTCCGTTGACCTTGCGTCGGGTCAGCTCGTCACCGCTGTTGCGGAGCCGGACCAGGACGCTCAGCACCGCGCCGAAGGCGCCGACGCCACCGCAGACGAAGGCCCCGAGGAGGCTCCAGCGGTCGGGGCAGCTCAGCGTCACGCCCGCCAGCGCGTCGAGGATGCGGGCGCCCCACAGCAGCGGGACGCAGAGCAGCACCGTGCTGACGAACGCGCCCACGGCGAGGCCGTAGTTCAGACCGCGGCTCATGGCGACGGCCCGGTCCTGAGCGAGTCTCGCCTTCAGGCCGACGATCTCCTCGTCGAGGTACTCGCCGACGTGTCTGTCGGGCGGTGAGTCGGCGAGTCTCGGGTCCCGCAGCACCGCGCGGAGCACGCAGCCGGTGGTGCGCCTCAGCGCGTTCCGCGTGCCGGCCTCGAAGGCCCGCTGCGAGGCGCTGTGCAGCACCTGGAGCTGGAGCAGTTGCTCGGGGAAGGCGTCCCCGAGCCGGATGTAGAGGCTCTCGTACTTCGGCGGGACGAGGTCGATCAGGCTCTCGGGCCACCGCTCGGCCCCCGTGCCCTCGCCCTCGCCCTCGTCGGTGTTCATGTTCATCCACGTGCGCCACCATGGGCGGCGGCTTCCCCCGTTGTCCCCCATGCAGAACGTGTACCCGCGTGCGCCCGGCGCGGATAGGCGCGCGACCGCACCAGTACGGCACCATTCGTCGCGGAATCGTCACCTCACCCGCGTGAGTGCGGCCGGATCTCGACGGTGGGCGGTCGCCCAAGTCGTCCGCCCACTGATCATCCGCGCGGTGATCTTGCTACGTTGGATGGGGACTGCAAACGGCAACTCGGGGAGTTTCCATGTCACATGGCCGTCCTCCGGTGATCAACAGCGGAGTGCCGCACTCGGCACGGATCTGGAACTACTGGCTGGGCGGCAAGGACTGCTACGAGATCGACCGGCAGGTCGGTGACGAGATCCGCAGGACGAACCCCCAGATCGTCGACATCGCCCGCGCCCAGCGGGCGTTTCTGCGCCGAGCCGTCACACACCTCACCGAGGAGACGGGCCTGCGCCAGTTCCTCGACATCGGTTCCGGTCTGCCCACGGTGGACAACACCCATGAGGTCGCCCAGCGCATCGCTCCCGACACGCGGATCGTCTACGTCGACCACGACCCGACCGTCCTCGCCCACGCCACGGCCCTGCTCACCAGTTCCGCCGAGGGCGCCACCTCCTACATCGACGCCGACCTGCGCGATCCGGACACCATCCTCGAACAGGCCGCCCGCACGCTGGATCTCACCCGCCCCGTCGCCCTGATCCTGCTCGGCGTCGCCGCCCATGTGCCCGACGAGAGCGCGTACGACATCGTTGCCAGGCTGCTGGGCGCCCTGCCCGCCGGAAGTCATCTGGTGTTCGGCGACAGCACGGAGGTGTACCGGCCGGAGGCGATGCGGGCCATGGTCGAGCACTGGAACAAGACGAGCGACAACCCGCGCGTCAACCGCTCCCCCGAGCAACTCGCCCATTTCTTCGACGGGTTGGAGCTGCTGGAGCCGGGGCTGCGGTCCGTGGCCCAGTGGCGGGCCGAGCGGGGTGACTCCGAGGAGCCGTGGGAGGTGGACTGCTTCGGCGGGGTGGGGCGCAAGCCGTAGGTCGTGCCGGGCCTGGCTACAGCTAGGCGCCGGCCTCGTCGAGAGCGCTTGCGGCCACCCTCAGGTCCGCCACCAGTCCCGCGTACGCGCTGTCGCGGTCGTCGGCGCGGAGTACGGCCGAGGGGTGGATGGTGGCGACGACGTACGGCTGATCGTCCTGATCCAGCGCTCCCGGCGGCATGGGCAGCAGGGCGCCCCGGTCCTTGGTGACCCGGAAGGAGCTGCCCATCAGTGCCTTGGCGGCGGTCGCGCCGAGGACCACGACGACCTCGGGCCGGAGCAGGCGCAGCTCGGCGAGCAGCCAGGGGCGGCAGGCGGCCACCTCGCGCAGCTCGGGCGCTTTGTGAATGCGGCGTTTGCCGCCGCCCGGGGGCCGGGTGAACTTGAAGTGCTTGACCGCGTTGGTCACATAGGCCGTGTCCATGTCGATCCCGACCTCCTCCACGGCCCGCCCGAGGAGCCGCCCGGCCGGGCCGACGAAGGGCTCGCCCTGCCTGTCCTCCTGGTCCCCCGGCTGCTCACCGACCAGGACCAGCCGCGCCGACTCGGCGCCCTTGCCGAAGACCGTCTGGGTCGCGTCCTCGAACAGCGGACAACCCTGACAGTCGGCCGCGGCCCGCCGGTGCGCGGCGAGGCCGCCACGGCTCGGCAGGTACGGTCCCGCGTCATAGGCCCGCCCGTCTCGCGACGGGGCCTCCGCGGCGCGCGCGTGCTTGGTGGGGCTCATCCGCGGCCACCTCCTTCACCGGGAACGGGGAGCCTGCTCGGCACTTCTCCGGGGTACCCCGTCCGCCTCGAATCCATCACGGATCCGATGGTGCTGCTCACGCCGACCTGATCACTTCGCCCGGCGAAAGCCTCGGCCGAGGGCCGTGGCGGCGCCCACGGACGATCGCGCCGGGTACCCGGGGACCCCCGGGCACAACCGCCGCGGACGGCGCGCGGACACCCGTCGACGCCCGAGATATCGGGCAGGAGCGTACGCGGCCAGGTCAGGGCAACACCCTCGAACAAAAGTTGGGTCATTCGCTTTCTTGAACTGTTCGTGTTTATGGGGGTAGGTTGTTCGCCATGACCGCAGCCCAGACTCCGAACACCGCCGAGGAGCTGCGCGGTGCCGGCCTGCGGGTGACGGCCGCGCGCGTGGCGCTGCTGGAGACCGTCCGGGACGGAGACCACCTCGGCGTCGAAGCGATCGCCTCAGGGGTGCGGGACCGTGTGGGCCACATATCGCTCCAAGCCGTGTACGAGGCCCTGAACGCGCTCACCGGCGCCGGGCTCGTACGACGCCTCGAACCACCCGGCAGCCCGGCTCTGTACGAGGGCCGTGTCGGGGACAACCACCACCACCTCGTATGCCGCTCGTGCGGTGCCGTGGTCGACGTGGACTGCGCGGTCGGGCATGCCCCGTGCCTGACCGCCTCCGACGACCAGGGCTTCGCGATCGACGAGGCCGAGGTCATCTACTGGGGACTGTGCCCCCCGTGTTCCGAAGCCAGCAGTTCCTAACCAGCAGTTCAGCACCGTGATCCACCAGTTCCGGAAGGACTCCCATGACTGAGAACCACGACGCGATCGTCACAGACG
The DNA here is from genome assembly GCF_002214185.1 of Streptomyces capitiformicae. Taxonomy (NCBI): domain Bacteria; kingdom Bacillati; phylum Actinomycetota; class Actinomycetes; order Kitasatosporales; family Streptomycetaceae; genus Streptomyces; species Streptomyces capitiformicae. The sequence continues at coordinate 248,231 of NZ_CP022161.1, forward strand.
CGAAGCCCGAGGAGACCGGAGGCTGCCCGGTCGCTCACGGGCGCGCCGCGCACCCGACCCAGGGCGGCGGGAACCGTCAGTGGTGGCCGGAGCGGCTCAACCTGAAGATCCTTGCGAAGAACCCCGCCGTGGCGAACCCCCTCGGTGAGGAGTTCGACTACGCCGAGGCGTTCAAGAACCTGGACCTCGCGGCCGTCAAACAGGACATCGCCGAGGTGCTGACCAGCTCGCAGGACTGGTGGCCGGCCGACTTCGGCAACTACGGCCCGCTGATGATCCGTATGGCCTGGCACAGCGCCGGTACGTACCGCATCAGCGACGGCCGCGGCGGCGCCGGCGCCGGTCAGCAGCGGTTCGCCCCGCTGAACAGCTGGCCGGACAACGCCAACCTGGACAAGGCCCGCCGTCTGCTGTGGCCGGTCAAGAAGAAGTACGGCCAGTCCATCTCCTGGGCCGACCTCATGATCCTCACGGGTAACGTCGCGCTGGAGCAGATGGGCTTCGAGACCTTCGGCTTCGGCGGCGGCCGCGCCGACGTCTGGGAGGCCGAGGAGGACGTCTACTGGGGCCCCGAGACCACCTGGCTCGACGACCAGCGCTACTCCGGCGACCGCGAGCTGGAGAACCCGCTCGGCGCCGTCCAGATGGGTCTGATCTACGTCAACCCGGAGGGCCCGAACGGCAACCCGGACCCGATCGCCGCGGCCCGCGACATCCGTGAGACGTTCCGCCGCATGGCGATGGACGACGAGGAGACCGTCGCCCTCATCGCCGGTGGTCACACCTTCGGCAAGACCCACGGCGCCGGCCCGGCCGACCACGTCGGCGCCGACCCCGAGGCCGCCACGCTGGAGGACCAGGGCCTCGGCTGGAAGAGCACCTACGGCACGGGCAAGGGTGGCGACACCATCACGTCCGGCCTGGAGGTCACCTGGACGGCCACGCCGACCCAGTGGAGCAACGGGTTCTTCAAGAACCTCTTCGAGTACGAGTACGAGCTGACGGAGTCCCCGGCCGGCGCCAAGCAGTGGGTCGCCAAGGACGCCGAGGCGATCATCCCCGACGCGCACGACTCGTCGAAGAAGCACCTCCCGACCATGCTCACGACCGACCTGTCGCTCCGCTTCGACCCGGTCTACGCGGAGATCTCGCGTCGCTTCTACGAGCACCCCGACCAGTTCGCGGACGCCTTCGCCCGTGCCTGGTTCAAGCTGACCCACCGTGACATGGGCCCGAAGTCGCTGTACCTCGGCCCCGAGGTCCCTGCGGAGACCCTGATCTGGCAGGACCCGCTGCCGGAGGCCGAGGGCGCGGTCATCGACGGCGCCGACATCGCGGCGCTCAAGGCCAAGCTCCTCGACTCGGGGCTGACCGTGTCGCAGCTCGTCTCCACCGCGTGGGCGTCGGCCTCGACGTTCCGCGGCAGCGACAAGCGCGGCGGTGCCAACGGCGCCCGTATCCGCCTGGAGCCGCAGCGCAGCTGGGAGGCGAACGACCCCGACCAGCTGCGTCACGTCCTCAGCGTCCTCGAGGGCATCCAGTCGGAGTTCAACTCCGGCGCCAAGAAGGTCTCCCTGGCCGACCTGATCGTCCTCGGCGGTGCCGCCGCCGTGGAGAAGGCCGCCAAGGACGCCGGCTTCGACGTGGAGGTCCCCTTCACGCCGGGCCGTGTGGACGCGACCGAGGAGCACACGGACGCCGAGTCGTTCGCCGCGCTGGAGCCGACCGCCGACGGGTTCCGCAACTACCTCGGCAAGGGCAACCGCCTCCCCGCCGAGTACCTGCTGCTCGACAAGGCGAACCTGCTGACCCTGAGCGCCCCAGAGATGACGGCCCTCGTCGGTGGCCTGCGTGTCCTGGGCGCCAACACCGGCCAGTCCACGCACGGTGTCCTCACCGAGACCCCGGGCAAGCTGACCAACGACTTCTTCGTCAACCTGCTCGACCTGGGCACGACGTGGAAGTCGACCTCCGAGGACCAGACCCTCTTCGAGGGCCGTGACGCGGCCACCGGCGAGGTCAAGTGGACCGGCACCCGTGCCGACCTCGTCTTCGGTTCGAACTCCGAGCTCCGTGCCCTCGCCGAGGTCTACGCGAGCGACGACGCCAAGGAGAAGTTCGTGAACGACTTCGTCGCGGCGTGGGTCAAGGTCTCCGACCTGGACCGGTTCGACCTGGTCTGATCTCCTCCGACGTAGTCGGACCCCGACGTCCGGGTCGGCCCCTGTGGGGTCGGCCCGGACGTTCTTCGTGCACGGTGACCGCCGTTTCGGGCACGGTGACCACCGTTATCCGGCGCCGCGCCCGGGTACCCGGCGGACCCGTGGAGCGCGGCACGACGTGGCAGCCGCTGTCGGAGGTCAAGGCCCCGGCGTATCTCTCCAGCGATCCCCGGTACGCGAAGTACACGAGCAACTGGACGAACCCGTACCTCTACGTGCTCCCGCAGGACGTAGGGAACCTGAAGCAGGGCACGCTGCTCCTCGCGAGCGTCGTGTCGGGCGACGACCACTACTGCACGGAGCACAAGGCGTCCGACCCGAACTGGACGCCGTCGAACGACGGTGACCGCTCGGACCTGGCCATCGCCCTGTACTCCAGCACCGACGGAGGCCGGACCTGGCGGGTCGTCAACGTCATCGCGACCGGCGGCCGGCAGGGCGGCAGCGCGGGCGCGGTGGGGCAGAACATCGCCGCCGCGAACACGCACAAGCAGGTCGATCCCCTGTGGGAGCCGTACCTGATGATCCACAAGGGCAAGCTCGTCTGCTACTACTCGGACGAGAACGACTACACCGGCTTCGAACCCGAACACCGGCGTCCCGATCCTCGACCCCGCGAACGACACGGCAGCCGACTCGCACGGTCAGATCCTCGTGCACAAGACCTGGGACGGGCACGCCGCGCAGTGGAGCGCTCCTGTCGTCGACATCGCGGGCCTCACCCAGGACAAGGGCGGCGGAGAGACGGAGATCGGCGGCGGGCGGCCGGGCATGACGAACGTCGTCCGGACGGACGGACGGCAAGTGGCTCCTCACCTACGAGTACTGGGGCGGCGGGGCCAACACCAGGTTCCGGCTCGCCGACAACCCGTTGGAGTTCCACCGTGGTTCGCCGACCGGCGAGGGTGTCACCTCCCTGTCGGTCGACACCGGCTCCCGGCGCCTGGCCATGGGCGGCAGTCCGGTGCTCATCAGGCTGCCGAGCGGGCGCCTGGTGTACAACGCGGCCGGCAGCGGCAATGTCTGGGTCAACGAGAGCGGGCGCAGCGACGGGGTGTGGAAGGAGTACCAGACGACGTCGCGAGCCGATTACAGCCGCAATCTGCAGTACGTCGACGGCACCGGTCGCGTCGTGATCCTCAACAACCAGGACACGTCGACGCTCGGGTACGCCGAGGTCGACCTCGGTCGGTCCGACGGCCCCTACTACCAGTTGGTGAACCGCAGGACCGATCAGGTGATCGGTACCGGGGGCAGGACCAATGACGCGAACATCGGCAACGGAGCCGTCCCCGACGTCCGTCTCGAGGCTCCCGGCTCGGTGTCGAACACGGACACCCAGTACTGGCATGTGGTGACCGAGCCGAAGGGCGGCGTGACGCTGCTGAACAAGTCGGCGGCCGCGCGGCGGCCATCTGGACGGGCAACGCGACGGTCGGCCAGCGGATCGGCCAGTGGGTCGACAACAGCGCCACCGGCAGCTGGAACCTCATCCGGACCGACGACGGGTTCTACAAGTTGCAGGCGGTCAAGAACCCGAACCTGTACCTGACCGGCGCGTCCGCCGGGTCCCCGCTCACCCTGCAGAACGCGACGGCGGACGGCTCACATAACTGGGAACTCTTCCAGTAGCCAGGCTCGTCCAGTGGCCGGGCATGAGGGACCTCAGCCCGGCAACGCGCCGCGGCCTTCCCGGACCTCGAAGACCAGCTGGGTCTCCGTCTGCCGGACCATCGGGTGGGTGGTGATGTGTTCCAGGATGAGGTCGCGCAGGGCCTGCGGGCTCGCCACGGCCACGTGCAGGAGGAAGTCGTCGGCGCCGCCGACATGGAAGACCGTGAGCGCTCCCGGCAGTTCGACCAGCCGGTCGTACAGGCTGCGGACATGGTCCCGGCTGTGGCTGCCCAGCCGGACCTTGATGATGGCGTGGATGGGGCGGCCCAGTGCGCCGGGGTCGAGACGGGCGCTGATGCTCGTGAGGACACCGGACTCGCGCAGCGCACGTACACGATAGGCACAGGTCGACTCCGCGACGCCCACGCGTGCGGCGAGCGCCGCGTTGGTCATCCGGCCGTCCTCGACGAGGGCGGCCAGGATGGCGAGATCGGTGCCGTCGAGAGCGCCGGGAGCGGCTTGTGTTTTCTTCGACTGCTGGTCCGCCACGGGCCCTCCGCTTGCTGAATCCACACCGGTTTCGGCGCCATGATTGACTTTCCACAATATATCTTGCGGATTCTTGTGGATCCGCTCACAGTCTGGGCATGACTTCGTCACGCCTTCAACTCGACTCCATCGCCGTGCACGCCGGCCGCGAGGACTTGGCAGGGCTCGGCGTACACGTTCCGCCCATCGATCTGTCGTCGACCAATCCGCTGCCGGACATCGAGTCCGGCGGCCTGTCCTACGAGGCCATGGCGTCCGGGGGGATGCCGAACGCCGAGGGCGGGGCCGTCTACGCGCGGCTGTGGAACCCCACGGTGGCGCGGTTCGAGTCGGCGCTGGCCCGGCTGGAGAACGCCGAGGCGGCGGTGGCGTACTCCTCGGGCATGGCGGCGATGACCGCGGCGGTCCTGGCGACGACGAAGGAGACCGGCCGCCGCCACGTCCTCGCGGTCCGCCCCCTCTACGGCGGAACCGATCACCTGCTGGCATCGGGCCTGCTCGGGACCGAGGTCACCTACTGCGCGGCGTCCGACGTAGCCGCCTCCGTCCGGCCCGACACGGCGCTGGTCGTGCTGGAGACACCCGCCAACCCGACCCTCGACCTGGTCGACATCCGTGCCGTCGTCGAGGCCGCCCGCGGTGTTCCCGTGCTCGTGGACAACACCTTCGCGACCCCGATCCTGCAGAATCCCCTCGACTTCGGCGCCTCGATGGTCCTGCACAGCGCGACCAAGTACCTCGGCGGACACGGCGATGTCGTCGCCGGTGTCATCGCCTGCGACCAGGAACGGGCAGCCGCACTACGCCGAGTACGAGCCGTCACCGGCGGCCTGCTCCACCCGCTGGGCGCCTACCTCCTGCACCGGGGACTCGCCACCCTCCCGATCCGGGTGCGCGCACAGCAGGCGAACGCCCAGCGCGTCGCCGCCTGGCTGACGACCCACCCGAGCGTGGCCCGCGTCCACTACCCCGGGATCGCGGGAGACCCCCACGGTCTGCTCGGCACCCAATTGAGAGGGACCGGGGCGATGATCTCCATCGACCTCCTCGGTGGCTACGAACAGGCCAAGCACGTCACTTCAGCCGTAAGCCTGTTCACCCACGCGGTGTCGCTCGGCGGCGTCGACTCCCTCATCCAGCACCCCGCCGCCCTGACCCACCGCCCCGTCGCCCCGGAGGCCCGCCCCACCGCCGGCCTCCTCCGCCTCTCCATCGGCCTCGAAGACCCCGAGGACCTGATGACCGACCTGGACCAGGCCCTCGCCACACGCGGCCGGGTTCCGGTCACGGCGGGCGCGACGCACGCGTAGGCCTTCCTGCGCAGCACTCAGAAACCCCTACGGCGCCCTTCCACCGGCTGACCGGTATGACGCGGCACAACGTCTCCGTGGACGGGCATCGCGTCGCCGCCTTCGAGGCCGGCTCCGGACCGGAGACCGTCATGCTGGTCCACGGCATCCCCGACTCGTGCGCCGTGTACCGGGGGCAGGTGCCCGGGCTGCTGGAGGCGGGCTACCGGGTGATCGTCCCGGATCTGCTCGGGCACGGCGACTCGGACATCCCCGACGGGTGGGAGAACTACCCCATCGCGAAGGACGAGGAGTCGCTCTGGGCGGTCACCGACACGCTGGGGGCCGACACCTTCCGCCTCGTCGGGCACGATCGCGGCGCGTTGCCGGCCTGGTCCATGTCCGCGCGTCGGCCGGACCGGGTGCGGTCCTTCGTGGCCGTGTCCGTCGGCCACCCAGCACCCGAAAGGCAGCGGGGTACGAGCAGCGGAAGCTCTCCTGGTACATGCTCCGTCTGCTCGAACTACTACCGGCTACTACCGGGCGAACGCCCACCCGGTGCTAACCAAGAGGCACCCCGTCCCGCGGGTTTCCGTTCCGGTCCCCGGTGTCTGGCCGACGCTCGGCCCCTACTGCGGCCTGGAACAACTGGCACGCTCATCGGAATGGGTCGACGGCCCGTGGCGCTCCGAGCACCTGCAAGGAGCCGGACGCCACCCGAAGACGGCCCTCAACACTGGTCCTTCGGCTTTGGACGCGCCCAGTACACCGAGGGCGTCCTGCCCGCCCCCGGTCGCCGACGACCGCACGATAATTCGCCTTTCAGATGCAACATTAGTTAGGGTGCGGTCATGCGCCTGACGCGATTCACCGATCTCGCCCTGCGCGTGCTGATGCGTCTCGGCGTCGAGGACGGCGAGTTGCCCACCACGCGCCAGGTCGCGGCCGCCATGGACGTCCCGTACACGCACACCGCGAAGGTGGTCGCCAGGCTGCAGCACATGGGGCTGGTCGAGGCGCGGCGCGGTCGGGGCGGCGGGCTCGCACTGACCGCGGCCGGACGCACGGCCTCCATCGGCGGCCTCGTGCGCGAACTCGAAGGACCGGGAGACGTGGTGGACTGCGAGGGTACGACGCCCTGTCCGCTGCGCTCGGCCTGCCGGCTGCGCGGGGCACTGCGTCAGGCACAGGAGGCCTTCTTCGTCTCGCTCGACCCGCTGACCCTGGCCGATCTCGTCGAGGCACCGACGGGACCGCTCCTGGTGAGCCTCTCCCTCACCCGCGGCGCGGACTGACCGAGGCACCCCCGCCACGGACAGACCGCGCTCCACCACACCGTTAAATATGAATCTGACATGCGTATTAAGGAGTTCCGTTCATGCTCACCGACCCGTCGGTCACCGTCGTCCGCGCCACCCTTCCCACCGTCGGCACAGCCATCGAGGAGATCTCCAGACGCTTCTACGAGAGGCTGTTCGCCGCCCACCCGGAGCTGCTGCGTGACCTGTTCAACCGCGGCAACCAGGCGTCCGGCGCACAACGGCAGGCGCTCGCGGGCTCGATCGCGGCCTTCGCCACGTACCTGGTGGACCACCCGGACGACCGGCCCGACGTGATGCTGAGCCGGATCGCGCACAAGCACGCGTCGCTCGGAGTACGCGCCGCTCAGTACCCGGTCGTGCACGAACACCTCTTCGCGGCCATCGCCGAGGTGCTCGGCGACGCGGTCACCCCCGACGTCGCCCGTGCCTGGGACGAGGTCTACTGGCTGATGGCGAACGCGCTCATCGCCATCGAGGGGCGGCTGTACGCGGAACAGGACGTGGTCGAGGGTGCCGTGTGGCGGGAATGGGAGGTCGCGGCCCGCACCGAGCAGACCCCCGACGTCGCCTCCTTCCTGCTGCGCCCGGCCGACGGCGGCCCCGCGCCCGCCTTCAAGGCCGGCCAGTACGTCTCCGTACAGGTCCAACTCGCCGATGGCGCACGGCAGATACGTCAGTACAGCCTCACCGGCGCTCCCGATGCGGCGACCCGGTCGATCGCGGTCAAACGCGTGCACGGCACCAACGGCTCGCCCGACGGAGAGGTCTCGCGCCACCTGCACACCCACATCCGTGCCGGCGACCGGCTGCACGTCTCGGCGCCGTACGGCGATCTCGTCCTGAAGGCCGACGGAGCACCGCTTCTGCTGGCCTCGGCAGGCATCGGCTGCACCCCGATCCTGGCCATGCTGGAGGAGTTGGCGGCCGCCGGACACCCGCACCCGGTGACGGTCGTGCACGGCGACCGCTCCCCCGAGACACACGCGCTGCGCGCCACCCACGAGGCACTCACCGCCAAGCTCCCCGATGGCACCGCCCACTTCTGGTACGAGCAGGGTGCCGGCCACCACTCCGGCCTGGCCGACCTCACCGACGTACCCATCACCCCCGGCACCCGCGCCTACCTGTGCGGCCCGTTGCCCTTCATGCGCGCGATGCGCGAGCAGCTGCTCGCCAAGGGCATCGCGGCAGCCGACATCCACTACGAGGTGTTCGGCCCGGACCTGTGGCTGGCCCGGTCGTAACGGGTCGACCACTCGGGCACACAGGCCAGGGGTGATCCCGTACGACCTGGATTCAGCGCACCCGGGCCTCTTCGAGCGGAGCCACCCGCACGGTCTGGCCTGCCTCGGCGGGCAGGTGGGGTGTGTGGTTGACCAGGCGGGCGGAGTTGCCGACGACGGCGATGCTGCTGGTGTTGTGCAGAAGGGCGGCGGCGACGGGGTTGAGGGAGCCGCCCGCGCCGGCGAGCAGGCCGGCGAGGTTGACGCCGATGGCGAGGCCGTAGTTCTGCCGTACGACGCGCAGGGTGTGGCGGCTGAGTTCCACGACGGCGGCGACCTGCCGGAGGTCATTGCCGGCGAGGGCGATGTCGGCGGTCTCCAGGGCGACGTGGGAGGAGTGTTCGCCCATGGCGATGCCGACGTCTGCCAGTGCGAGGGCGGGCGCGTCATTGGTGCCGTCGCCGACCATGGCCACCATGTGGCCTTCCTCCTGGAGGTCGCGGATCAGCTGGAGCTTGGCCTCGGGCAGGGCATGGGCGTGCACCTCGGCGATGTCGAGGGCGTCGGCGACGACTTGGGCGGTTTCGGGGGCGTCGCCGGTCAGCAGGATGATCCGCTGGACGCCGAGGTCGCGCAGTTGCCGTACGACCGTGCCGGCTCCGGCGCGTACCGCGTCGGACACGCCGAGCATCCCGATGAGGGCCTCGTCGTGGGCGAGGCAGATGACGGTCTCGCCCTTGCGGCGCAGCTGCTCGGTCCACTCCTGGGCCACCGGGGTGAGTTCGAGGCCGTGCCGGCGCAGCAGGGCGGGGCTGCCGACCAGGAGGCGGGTGCCGTCGAGTTCGGCGCGCATGCCCATGCCGAGGACGACTTCGCACGCCTGGTGGATGGGGATGTGGAGGTGCTGTTCCTCGGTACGGGTGACGATGGCCTGGGCCAGCGGGTGGCGGGCGTGGAGTTCACCGGAGGCGGCCAGGCTCAGGACATCGTCGGCGGTGACGTTCTCATGGAGTGCGACGACGCTGGTGACCAGCGGGCGGCCGAAGGTGAGGGTGCCGGTCTTGTCGAAGACGACGGCGGTGACCCGGCCCACGCCCTCCAGGTGTGTGCCGCCCTTGATCAGGGTGCCGTGGCGGGCGCCGTTGCCGATGGCGGCGCTGATCGCGGTGGGCGTGGCCAGGCCGGCCGCGCACGGGCAGGCGACCAGCAGCATGGTCATCGCCCGCCGGGCGTCGCGGGTGAGGGCGTACGTCCCGGTCGCCAGGGCCAGGGACACGGGGACGAAGCGGCGGGTGAAACGGGTCGCGACGGTCTGGATCGGGGCCCGGTCGGCCTGGGCTTCCTCCACACGGCTGATGATCCGCCCGACGGTGGTGTCGCTGCCGACTGACGTGGCGCGGACGGTGAGGGTGCCGGAGGTGACGAGGGTGCCGGCGTACGCCTCGGCGCCGTCCCGGGTGTAGACCGGCAGGGCCTCGCCGGTGATCGCGGCCTGGTCGACCAGCGCTTCGCCGGAGACGACGGTCCCGTCGACCGGAATCTTGTGGTGCTCGTAGACCGCGACCACGTCACCCGGTGTGACGTCGTCGAGAGCGACTTCCACCTCGACACCTTCGCGTACGAGCCAGACCCGCTCCTCTCCGATGCTGAGCAGTTCCTCGATGGCGCGGCGAGTGCGGCGCAGTGTGATCGTCTGGAGGAACTCGCCGATGTTGAGCAGCCACAGCACGGTGAGAGCGACCACGTTCTCGCGCAGCAGGAGGGAGATGACCGTCGCGGCCGTGACGAGGGTGTCGGTGCCCGGATGCTGACGCCCCGTCATGGTCCGTAGCGCACCCCGGAAGAACGGCAGACCACTGAAGATCGTGACGGCTCCGAGGAAGCCGGAACGCCCGCCCGTGACCCACGGTGGCCGACGCAGCACCAGCCGGTGTACGGCCACCACGGCGAGCACGGCCCCGCCCACGATGAGCCGGGCCAGCTCGCCGGTGGAGGAGTCGGGCACGGACCGGGTGCGCTTCTCCGGTACGGAGGGGGGAGGGGCCTCCTGCAGCGCGTCGACCAGCCGGTCGACGTCCAGGTGGTCGGGCTTGACCCAGATGACGACGCTTCCGGTGCGCGGGAAGATCCGCAGTGCGCTGAAGCCCGGCAGGTCGGCGAGCCGCTCGTCGACCAGTCCCGCGCAGCCCGGCCGCGCCCGAAGCCAGGGGACGGTCAGCCGCACGCGGCCCGCGGCGGCGGAGCGGACCAGGACGCCGGCCATGATCAGTGCTCGTGGTCGTGGTCGTGGCCGCCGATGTCGACCGCGGACGGGGGCGGCGCTTCCTCACCCAGTGAGGAGCGGGCCTCCGCCAGCATGTCCCCCGCCTTCAGCCGCGCTTCCTCCGCGGCGGACCCGAGCCACCGGGCGGCCACGATCCCACCGGCGAGGCCGCCGACCACCGCTTTGCGCGTCGCGGGTTTGGCCTTGGGGGCCGCCTTGCTCGCCCCCCGCAGGAGGGCCGCTCCGACGAGCCCGGAGACGGCGTGGTGGGCGAGGCGACCGAGGGTGGCACCGGCGAGAGCTGCGGGATGCATGAGGACCTCCCCGCGTCCAGGCTGTACGGCGGGTCGTACGACTACCTCAATTGTGCGCCTTCATCCCGTTACACCGCATTTGTTGCGCAGGCAACTTCTCATGTCGCGGGGACAGTTCGCCTGGCTCCCCACCGCCGGAGCCGGTAGGAGCCCACCAGCCGGCAGACGACGTAGATCGTGAACGAGATCGTCGTGACGTAGGGGCTGATGGGGATGGAACTGCCCAGGGCGAGCAGGATCCCGCCCTCGATGGAGACGACCGCGAAGATCACGCTCAGGACCGGCAGCAGCACAGGAGACACGGTGATCCGGGCGGCGGCCGCGGCCGGTGTCACGACGAGGGTGAGAACCAGCAGCGCGCCGACGATCTGCACCGAGAGGGCCACCGCGAGACCGAGGACGACCATGAATCCGAACGACAGCGCGCGTACGGGTACGCCTCGGGCCTCGGCCACCTCCGGATCGGCACTGGCGAACGTCAGCGGCCGCCACAGGAACGCGAGCGCGGCGAGCACCACGGCGGAGGTGCCGAGCAGCCAGGTCATCTGCGGGGTGTCGACGGCGACGATCTGCCCGGTGAGGATGCCGAACTTGTTCGCCGCGCGGCCCTTGTACAGGGCGAGGAAGAGCACTCCGAGGCCAAGGCCGAAGGGCATGATGACACCGATGACCGAGTTGCGGTCCCTGGCGCGCGCGCCGAGCACCCCGATCGCACCGGCCGCGATCAGCGATCCGACGATCGAGCCCGCCACGATGTTGACCCCCAGCAGCAGCGCCGCCGCCGCGCCGGCGAACGACAGCTCGCTGATCCCGTGCACCGCGAACGGCAGGTCCCGCATGATCACGAAGATGCCCACCAGGCCACCGACGAGGCCGAGTGCGGCGCCGGCGATGAGCGAGTTGCGGACCAGGGCGAGCAGTTCTCCGTAGTTGTCGAAGACGAAGATCTGCTGCCAGATCCCTTCCGCGAGCGTCATGACCGGGCTCCGCCCGGTACATCCGCTTCGGCGTGATGTGGTGGCGGAGCGGCCTCGTCGGGCGTGCCGACGACCATGATCCGGCCACGGACACGGACGACGTCGACCTGTGTGCCGTACAGCTGCGACAGGGCGTCGGAGGTGAACACCTCCTTCGGCGTCCCGACCCGGAAACCGCCCCGGGCCAGGTACAGCACCCGGTCCGCCAGCCCCAGGACGGGGTTGATCTCGTGCGTCACGAACACCACCGCCGTACCGTGCGACCGGCGCCGGGCGTCCACGAGCTCCGTCACCGCCCGCTGATGGTGCGGATCGAGGGAGAGCAACGGCTCGTCGCACAGCAGCAGCCGCGGATCCGCCGCCAGTGCCTGCCCGATCCGCACGCGCTGCCGTTCACCGCCCGACAACAGGCCGACCGGGACGTCCGCGTAGGCCATGGCCCCCACCGCCCGAAGGACCTCATCCACCCTGCGGCGGACGCCGTCCACGCCCGGTCGCGGTCCGAAGCGGTGCCCGTCGAGCCCGAACCTGACCACGTCCCGTGCGCGCAGCGTCGCGTGCGCGGACAGTGTCGCCTGCTGTGGGACGTATCCGATGTGCCGGCCGCCCTTGCGGGGAGCGCGCCCGAGGACCGTACAGGTCCCGGCGGACAGCTGCCGCTGACCCAGCAGGGCGCGGACGAGGCTGGTCTTGCCCGAGCCGTTCGGCCCGAGGACGGCCAGAAACTCCCCGGGTCGTAGGTCGAGATCCAGGTCGTGCCACAGCACGCGCTCTCCGTAGGCGAGGGCGGCACCGCGCATGCGCACCACCGCGGCCGCCGTGCCGGCGTCCTGTGCGCTGTCCTGTGTGCTGCCCTGGCGGGTCCGGGGTACGGCCATGGTCGGATGCCTCACTTGGCGAGAGCGGCGGCGAGCGCGTCGACGTTGGCGGTCATCCAGTCCGGATAGTCCACGCCCTCGGGCAGGGTCTCGGTCACCGGTACGACGGGAATGCCCGCGCTCCTCGCCGCCTGCTCGACTTTCTCCGTCTGCGGACCGGAGGTCTGCTCGTTGTACACCAGCGCCTCGACCTTCTTGCCGGTGAGAAGCGCGAGCGTCTCCCGCAGGGTGTTCGGGGAAACGTCGTCGCCTTCCTCGATGGCCTCGCTGAACGCCTCGGGGGTTTCGTTCCTCAGCCCGCTCGCCTCGGTCATGTACAGAGGCACGGGCTCGGTGACGGCCACCGGCTCACCTCCGTGATCGGTCTTGATCTGTGCTTCCTTCGTCTCCAGCGGCTTCAGCTCGGCCTTGAAGGCTTCCGCGTTCTCGGTGAAGGCGGCGGCGTCGTCGGGGTGGGCCTTGGCCAGGGCGGCGGCTATCGCGTCGGCGAGCTTGCCCATGGCGGGGAAGTCGTACCAGACGTGCTCGTTGAGCTCCCCGCCTGCCGGGGCGGACTTCCCGGAGACCTTCACCGCGTTGATCACCTGGGCGGATGAGTTGTCGCCGCTCTTGAGCATCCGGTCGATGAAGTCGTCGTAACCGCCGCCGTTCTCGATGACGACCCTGGCCTTGGACAGCGCCAGCTGGTTCTGCGTGCTGGCCTCGTAGGAGTGCGGGTCCTGCGCGGGGTCGCTCACGATCGAGGTGATCTTCACCTTCGCGCCGCCTATCCGCTCGGCGATGTCCCCATACACGTTGGTCGAGGCAACCACCGGGACGGCCGACGAGGCAGCGGAGCCGGGCGCTCCACTGCAGGCCGCGAGAAGGGCCAAGGCGGCTCCGACTGTCAGTGCCGCCATTCTTCGCAGGATGAACTGGTCACTCGGGAATGATCCGGGCATACACACCACGCTAGGTGGCAACGGATATCAGGACCACATATCGATCGACCAGCGCCCAGGACGCCCACAGAAGCCGGTGCGGGCGGTCGACACCCGCTCCTTCGGAATCCAGGCCACGGACGGCACGCCGGGCGCGGTGCAGAGAGCCGCCGGTACCTCGAGCCAGTCACCCAACAGGGCCGAGACGTCGGGACTGTCCGGTGGAAACGGCTCGGCCGATGGTGCCGCGCCGGCCGCCGAGCGCATGGTCATGAAGTGCTCTCGGGGTAGCCGACGGCCAGGGTGCAGACGATGATCCGACGGGTCTCGATGTCCAGCTTCCGGTACAGCACGTCCGCGCGGCCCGCGACACTGAACTGCGGGCAACTGCCCAGGCCCCCGGGCGACCAGCCCGAGCATGACGTTCTGCAGGAACAGGCCGGTCTCCAGGAAGGGGCCGCGCGGGCGCGTTCCACCGCGGTGTTGTCGAGGGTCGGCGGCCGGATGACGCAGTCCGGCCGTGAAGGCTCTCTGTGGTCGAGGGCTTCGCGGAAAGTGCGGGTCAACGCGTCCAGGTGCTGCCGGTCACCACGGTCACCCACCACGGCTGGACAGTGCGGCTGAAGGGTGCCTGACCTACGGCGAGGAGCACCTGCGCGAGGACGTTCCTGAGCACCGGCCGGTCGAGGCAGGCGCGCCTGCGGTGACGGGACGCGATCAGGGACAGGCCGTCGTACACCAGGTCGGTGTGTTCCGTCATGGGCGCCTTGCTCCTTGCGGCATCTCAACCCACGCCGGCCGGGCGGACGTCGGGGCCGGCGTCACCGCCGAGGAACTCGTGCAGACGGATGCGGACCAATTCCTCGATGTGGTGGGCGCACTGGCGGTAGCCCTCGGGCGACTGCCCTTCGGGGTTGGGGACGTCGCCGTGCGGGTCCAGACAGAAGGTGCGGTTCTCCGCGTCGGGCGCCAGGGCGACCACGGCGTCGCGGTGCGCGCGCGTCATGCAGTAGATGACGGAACTGTCCTGGCACAGCTGGGGGGTGAGCGCCCTCGCCCGGTGGCGGCGGGGGTGTACGAGGCCCGGCACCCGCCGTATGCCAAGGTCGGCGAGCGCGGTCCGGGCGGCGGGAGCCAGCGGCGCTCCGCTCCGAGCGGGAGAGACTCCCGCGCTGCCGAAGCGCACACGCCCCGCGGAAGCTCCCGCCTGCGCCGCGTGGGCCCTGGCGATGACCTCGGCCATGGGCGAACGGGCGGTGTTGCCGCCGCAGACGAACAGCACCCGCCGCGCACGTATGCCGCGCTCCCGCCACCAGAAGGCCGTCGCGGGGTAGGACAAGGACCCGATGGCGATGCCGATGAAGACGAGCGCGAGAAGCTGTGCGTCCCCCGGGACCGGCAGCCCGGCCAGCCCGGCGAGGGCGTAGGAGGCGACCAGGCCGGACAGCAGGCTGGCGCACCGGTTGGCCGGGACGCACCAGGTGTACACGCGGCGGTCGAGGTAGATCAGCGTGCCGAAGACGAACAGCACCTCATAGGCCACGCCGATACCGAAGGCCCCCCAAGCGGCGGAGGTGCCGAGGAAGGTGGTGAACCCCGAGCGCAACTCCGGCTGTCCCACCAGGGCCACGGCCGCCAGGATCCCGACCAGGAAAACGGGTGCGGCGGCGTGCTCTTCCACGAAATAGCGGCGATCGATTTCCTTCACTCCGGTCTTGGCCACACGGCTCATGATCTCGAATCGCCCCACGTACCCGACGAGATAGGCGAGCACACTCAAAACCGTCGCCAGGGTGAGGTGATAGCTGTCCACATCGCCGAGAGCCACCGATACCGCCAGCAGGCTGAAAGCGAGAGCGGCCCACGCGGAACCTGAGACCTTTCGCCTACGCGCCGAGTCGACCAGCGGAGAAATGATCAGTACGCCCCCACGCATCAGAAGCAGAACGAGGAGGATCGAGACTCCGGTGAAGGTGAAATTCAGCGTGGTGGTGGCGATGACGAGCGACGTGAAGAACCCCGCAAGAAGCGTTTCCCTTCCCGGCGCGCGGACCCGGCCCACCCCGGGTATCTCATGCAGCCGGCCGTAACGCCACCACCCGCTGACCGCCAGGAAAAGCGGCATGACGGCGAGTTGTCCGAGGGCGGTCGCCGGTAGCAGCACCAGAGCGTCGACCGGGCTCCCGGCCAGCGGGGAAACCCCGCTGGACATCGCTTTCACGAGCATGGCATAGGGAATGTAGGCGAGAAAGTATCCGAGCGCGAGCCAAGCCGTGCGCATGATCCTCCGGAATGACTAGAACAAGGGTTCGTCAATTCGCAGCGGAACGTACGGAAGGAAGGAACCGTGTCGACGATTCGAGTGTGCAGGGATGCAGTGCACCGCGCAAGGCCCTCAAGTCCCCGAATTTCGGCGTGAATTCCATTCCGGAGGCCACTGCGGGACACATTATCGCGATACCGAACAGGCGCACGATTGACGCGATAACGACATGCGCCCCGCGTGCGCCGGTCGAATGCCCCTGCTCTCTGCCCGCGCGAGCTTCGGGTCCGCGACAGATCCCGCAGTCCGCGAAAACCAGGAAACGGCACTCGGTTCAGGCGGTGGCAATGGGCTCACGAGTACGGCAACGACCGAACGCGGTGGGGCCCTTGCCGGGCGCATCATGGAGCGCTCGTCCTGCCCCTGTCAGGCCACCGGGGCCGGGCTCAGCTTCCCGCTGACCGGCCTGATCGCGGAGTACCTCGGCCACCGCTGGGGCCGGCTTGGTCATGCTCCAACCCCGCGGCACTGTTCACTGACCGGTACGCCAACCGCCTTCCGCCCAGCGGCCATCAGTTCAGCCCTGGTTCGTGGGACGGGGTCGTTTTTCCAAGAAGTGCGAGCATCCGCGGTCGCAGTGGTCGAAGTGCCCTCACTCGTACAAGATCCGGTATCGGTCGGCGGCCGGGAAGCAGTTGGAGGAGTCCGGGTTCGCGACCGGGCCAGGCGAAGGTGGAGCGGATCGCCCGGTACGGCGCGATGCGGTTCGAGGAGTACGCCACCGAGTGGAAGGCCGGCCAGCGGCCCGCCACGCAGATGTCGTGCTGTCTGTCGCCTCCTGGCTGGAGAAGGACGGCACATTCGTCAACTTCGACCGCCGGTTCCAGCGGGTGCGTCCCGCCGTGCCCCCGCTGGGAGAGGCGCGGAGCGACTTCGAGGTCGTACGTGCCCTCACCACGCTGATGGGAGTCGACCTTCGCTGTACTACTCCGGCCGACGCGCTGGGCGAGTGCGGACGCGTGGCCCCCGTCTTCGCCGGGCTCTCCCACGACCGACTGGACCGGGAAGGCGCCACCCCGTGGCCCTGCCCGGACCCCGACCGCCCCGGCGAGGCCACGCTCTACCGCGAGCGGTTCGCCACCCCGGACGGGCAGGCCCATCTTGCCGCGGCCCCCTATCTCCCACCCGGTGAACAGCCCGACGACGACTACCGGCTGGTCCTGGTCACCGGACGGCGCTGGGCCCACTACAACTCCGGCAGCATGACCCGCCGCGGCGGCAACCTCGCACTCGATCCGGTCGACTTCCTCTCCCTCCACCCAGACGACGCCGCCAGGTACGACGTGAGGGACGGCAGGCAGTTCACCGTGGAGAGCCGGCACGGCCAGGCGCGGCTCATTGCCCGCGTCAGCGAACAGACAGTCCCCGGTCAGGCCTTCTGCTCCTTCCACTTTCCGGCAAGCGGAGTGAACCGCCTCACCTCCGACCACGCGGACACCGTCACATCCCGCCTCGAGTACAAGGTCACCGCGGTACGCGTAGCCTCGACATGACAGCGTCCCGCCGGCGCGGCCGGCGATGGGTACCTGAACCCCGTACTGACGCCCGGACAACGATGCTGTGCGCCTCGCTGGTCATGGCGCAGGCGAGGCCGATCAACTCGAAGTGTTCGTCCCAGGTGAGGCGTTGGGGGGACATGGGCTCGCAGTTCTGCTGAGCCGCGAGTCCCCCGGATCTCCGTGCGGAACCCGGTACCTGACTCTGGGCGGCACGTCACGAGCGGCCGGGCGTGCCCCGTGGGGTGCGGAGTGCGAGAACGGCCATGTCGTCGTGGCCGTCGCTGGGGTGGTGGGCGACCAGGGTCTGGACGAGCCCGTCCGGCGACAGGTCGGCGTGGGTGGTGGCGAGTTGGACGAGGGCCTCCAGACCGGTGTCGATCGGGTGGGCCGGGTGCTCGATCAATCCGTCGGTGAAGAAGATCACGGTGGTGTCCGCAGCCAACGGGTGGGTGTGGTCAGGGCGGGGCTGGCCGATGTCGACGCCGAGCGGGACGCCGGGGTCGGCGTGCAGATACTCGGCGTGCCGGTCGGGGGTGATCAGGAGGGGCGGGAGGTGGCCCGCAGTGCTCCAGCGCAGGGTCCAGGCGTTGTCTTCGGGTTCGATGCGGGCCAGGCAGGCGGTGGTGACGGGGTTGGCGGTGATGGCGTGGAGGGTGCGGTCGAGCTGGGCGAGGACTGCGCTGGGCGGGGTGCGGCGGTCGTACAGGAGGGCGCGCAGCATGTTCCGGGTCTGAGCCATGGCGGCCGCCGCGTGCAGGTCATGGCCGACGACGTCACCGATGACGGCTGCGCAGGCGTGGTCGGGCAGCAGGAGAGCGTCGTACCAGTCCCCTCCCAGGTGCGCGGGAGCGCTGGCGGGCCGGTAGACGGCGGCGCCGGAGAACGGCCGCAGGTCGGGCAGCGTCGGCAGCAGCAAGCGCTGAAACTGTTCGGCGCCGGCACGGAGCTGCTCGAACAGGTGGGCGTTCTCGATGGCCACACCGGCGGCGCCGGCCAGCGCGACGACGATGTCCTCGTCGTGGGCGTCGAAGGGCTGCCCGTCGTGCCGGTCGCACAGGTACAGGTCTCCGTAGATCTCGCCGCGGACGCTGATCGCGACGCCCAGCAGGGTGTGCATCGTCGGGTGGCCGGCCGGAAAGCCCGCGAAGAGCGGGTGAGAGGGGATGTCGGCCACTCGGAGGGGTTCGGGGTTGTGGATCAGGTGTCCGAGCAGGCCGACGCCGTGTGGGAACTCGCTATCGGCCAGGTCGGCCCGTTCCTGCTCGGTCAGGCCGACCGGGATGAGCTGAGCCAGTTGCTCGCCCTCCTCATCGAGGACGCCAAGGGCACCGTAGCGGGCATGGACCAGGTCCATGGCGGTGGTGATGATCCGGCGCAGTACCACGGGCAGTTCCAGCTCCTGGCTGATCGCCATGACGGCGTCCAGCAGGCCCTGCAACCGGTCCTTGGCGCGTGCCAGCTCCTGCAACTGCCCGGCGATCCGCTCCAGTTCGGCATCCAGTCCACGCCCGAGGTCAGGGATGTGCGGCTCGGCCCCCTGGGGCTCTTCGTCGCGCTCCATCAGGCCGTTCGCCTCGCAGATGCGTCATCGTGCGACGTCGGCGGGTGCAACCCCGTCGCCGTCCGTACTCGCCGACCCGGGACCCATGCGACTCGGTCAGACCTCCCTACGTTGTTCTGCGGGTCGTGGCCGACTGCGCCTTGGGGATGGTCGGTCACTTCGTCGCGCAGACGACCTCGACGAAGTGCCCCACCTGCTCCTCCGGCAGGCGTCGTGCGAGATCCGCCTCACTGATCATGCCCACCAGACGATGGTTCTCGATGACCGGCAGCCGCCGGATCTTGTGCTCCTCCATGGCCCGCAGGACCTGGTCCGTATCCGCCTCGGCGTCGATCGTGATCGGCTTGCCCTGCTCGAGCATGCCGGCGGTCATGGTCTTCGGGTCCTTGCCCTTGGCGAGACACTTCACCACGATGTCACGGTCGGTGATGATCCCGTGGAGCCGGTCGTCCGGCCCGCAGATCGGGAGGGCACCGACGTCCAGCTCGCTCATCCGGCGCGCCGCGACCTCCAGCGTCTCGCTCTCCTGGATGCAGGTGGCACCGGGATGCATGATCTCTCGTGCAGTGGTCATGGCCATCTCCTTCGAGCCTCTTGATCTGCGCGGGGAGAGCCCCTAGCGCCAGGCAGCCCCGCCCGGCACTCCTTCAGGCCAGTGTGGATTCTTCGCACCCCGTACGCATGCCGGAAGCGGACATGCGGTACCTCGTCGGGCGCTCGCCCACGGCTCGGAAAAGCACAGCACGGGCCTCAACACTGCCCGGGCGCAGTGATCACAATGGGATGAGGCCGCGCCCATGGTCCGCGGCGTACGCGGCGAAGACGTCCGCCGGTGTTCCGCCGGTGTTCCGCCCGTGTGGAGAAAACGCTGGTCAAGGGTGGCGGCGAGGTCTTCCAGCGCGCCCGCGAGCAGGTCCCCGGTCAGGCGACGTCCGGCCGCCGGGCCGTTCGTCCGCTATGAGCGAGGTCAGCGGCGTAGCCGATCGTGGCCGCCAGGGACGAGTGGTCCTCGCCGTCATGGAAGTAGTAGGCCTCGGCGTACTGCGTGAAGTCGATCCGGACACGTGCCACCTCTGTGGCCAGGCTCTCCAGCAGCGTGGCCCACGGTGCAGTCGAACTGCTGGCCGGACGGGTCCGCGCGTTGGAGGAGCGCCAGTCGGATCGCCAGGACTCTCCTCCGAGTCAGTGCCGGGTGGATCTCCAGCACCCAGGAGATCGATGGCCGGAGCGCAGCCGGTGGAGAGGTGGAGGCACGAGCTTCGTGCTGTCGATGCCGGCGGCGGTGCAGTGCGCATCGCTGTGCCGGAGCACGCCCCGTCGTCGTGGACCGCGGCGGGGGCTGTGACGCCGGAGGCGAGGGCGTGCCCGCTGGGGTGGACGGGCATCGCTGGTGTGACCTCGTGGTGCATGGCCGCCATGTTGCTCGTGCCGGAAGCCCGGGCAGGCGGCACGTGGGGGACGGCGCGGCTGTTTCGTGGTGGACGAGAACGGCAGGCGTCGCCACCAGCGCGATGACGGCAGCGCCTGTCCACCGGAGCAGTGCACCCCCAGCGGCGCCTCCTCGGTGAGCGGCTGTCGCCATGGCTTCCATCCGTGCTGAGCTGAAACGTCCGGTCCCGCGTCGATACACCCGGGCGGGGGTAAGTGGGCGACTGGAACGGCGGGGCACGGGAACACCCGTTGCGACGGTGGCTACAGACGCAGTGCGCGGCGCAGGGTGTCGTTGAGTTCTGCGAACTTCTCCTCAGCTTGGGTGGTGTCGGTGCGGGCGGCGTCGGTGACGCAGCCGCGTACGTGGTCGTCGAGCAGGCCCAGGGCGACTTCCTGCAGAGCATGGCTGGCGGCGCTGATCTGGGTGAGGACGTCGATGCAGTAGCGGTCGCCGGTGACCATGCGGGAGATGCCGCGTATCTGGCCTTCGATCTTGCTCAGGCGGGCCAGGTGGTCGGTCTTGTGGCTGGTGTAACCGGGTGCGGCGGTGTGCTGTTCGTACTTGTGGCTGGTGTAACCGGGTGCGTCGGTGTGCTGTTCGTGCGCGTGGTGAGGGGTGGCCGGAACGGTGGTCATTGGGTTTCACCTCCCCTCGTGCATACCGCCGGACGTGGGGGCCGTATAGCGGTCCGGGTCGTCATCGAACGTGGCGGCGCAGTGGGCGGAGCAGAAGTAATAGGTGCCGTGCTCGCTCTGCCGCTGTTCGGCAGCGGTCGCCTTGTCCAGCCGCATGCCGCACACGGGGTCCGTGACCATGCCGTCGCCGTCACCCCTGGAGGCGGGGTGGTGGTGCCCGTGATCAGCCGTGGTGGCCGTGCTCCCGGCCGGGGCGCGGTCGGCGGCGGACTCGACCCGGGGCTGGACGCTCGCGGGCTGGGCGTCGGGCAGTGGCTGGGTGTGCCAGCGGCGTAGCCGGGAGGCGTTGGTGACGACCGACAGGGAGCTGAGTGCCATGGCCGCGGCGGCGATGATCGGGCTGAGGCGCAGGCCCCACAGCGGGTACAGGGCACCCGCGGCGAGCGGGACGCCGACAGCGTTGTAGACCAGGGCGAAGAACAGGTTCTGTCGGATGTTGCGCATGGTCGCCCGCGACAGGCGGATCGCCGTGACGACTCCGCTCAGCGAGCCGGAGATCAGAGTGATGTCGGCGGCCTCGATGGCCACGTCGGTGCCGGTGCCGATGGCCAGGCCGACATCGGCGGCGGCCAGGGCGGGGGCGTCGTTGATGCCGTCGCCGACCATGCCGACGGTGCGGCCTTCGCCCTGCAGGCGGCGGATCTCGTCGGCCTTGTGCTCGGGCAGCACCTCGGCCAGCACCCGGTCCACGCCCACTTGGGCGGCGATCGCCCCAGCCGTGCGGGCGTTGTCGCCGGTGATGATGACGACGTCGATGCCGAGGCGCTGGAGGGCGGCGATGGCGGATACGGAGTCGTCCTTGACCGTGTCGGCGACCGCCAGCACACCCGCGGGACATCCGTCGACCGCTGCGAGCACGGGGGTCTTGCCCTCGGCCGACAGGTCGGCCGCGACGAGGTTCAGGGCGGTGGTGTCGATGCCGACGTCGCCCAGGAGCCGGGCGGTGCCGACCAGGACGGCGCGTCCGTCGACGGTGGCCTGGACGCCTTTGCCGGTGACCGAGTCGAAGCCGGTCGCAACGGGCGGGCGAAGTCCGCGGTCGCGGACGCCGGTGATGATGGCTTGCGCGAGCGGGTGCTCGCTGTCGGCCTCGGCTCCCGCGACCAGCCGCAGCAGCAGCGTCTCGTCGAATCCCTCGGCGGTGTGGACGTCGGTCAGGACCGGCTTGCCCTCGGTGACGGTGCCGGTCTTGTCCAGGACCACCGTGTCCAGCTTGTGCGCGGTCTCCAGGGCTTCGGCGGAGCGGATGAGGATGCCGGCCTGGGCGCCCTTGCCCGTACCGACCATCACCGACAGCGGAGTGGCCAGGCCCAGCGCGCACGGGCAGGCGATGATCAGTACCGCCACCGCGGAGACCAGCGCCAGGGTCAGCTCGGGCGACGGCCCCAGGGTGAACCAGACCGCGAAGGTGCCGATCGCGATGGCGATCACCGCGGGCACGAAGTACGCCGAGACGGCGTCGGCGAGCCGCTGGATGGGGGCCTTCGACGCCTGGGCCTGCTGCACCAAGCGGATGATCTGGGCCAGCATCGTGTCCGCGCCGACCTTGGCCGCCCGCACCCGCAGAGACCCGGTGCCGTTGACGGTGGCCCCGATGACCGTGTCCCCGGTGCGCTTGGTCACGGGTATCGGCTCGCCGGTGACCATCGACTCGTCGACCGCGGAGGAGCCGGAGAGAACCTCGGCGTCGACGGGGATCTTCTCCCCCGGCCGGATGACGATCTCGTCTCCGACCACGACGTCCTCGATGGGTATCTCGCTCTCGGTGCCGTCGCGCACCACGCGGGCGGTACGGGCCTGCAGTCCCAGCAGCGCACGGATGGCCTCGCCGGTGCCCGCCTTCGCACGGGCCTCCAGCAGCCGCCCGAGCAGGATGAGGGTCAGGATGACGCCCACGGCTTCGTAGTAGACCTCCCGCAGGTCCTCCGGCAGCAGGCCGGGGGCGAGGGTGACGAGCAGGCTGTACCCGTAGGCGGCACTGGTGCCGAGAGTGATCAGGGAGTTCATGTCGGCGGCGCGGTGGCGCAGGGTCAGCCAGCCCGTCATATGGATCGGCCACCCGGTGTAGAACATCACCGGGGTGATCAGCGCCAGTTGCAGCCAGTGGTTCAGCATCCAGCCGGGCACCCAGTCCGCGCCGAAGAGCTCGTGTGCCATCACGGCGAAGAGCACCGGGGCGGTGAACACGGCGCCGGTCAGCACCCTTCGGGTGAGGTCCTTGATCTCCGTCTGCCGCTCGGCGCCGTCCGCGGCCTCCGCCTCGGCCGCCGTCCGTTCCTCACCCGTCGACGGCGGCCCGCCGACCACAGGAGCAGAGGCAGCCGTGGCACTGTGACCGTCCGGGGCGGGCGGTGCGGAGCCTTCCGCGGGTTCGACCAGCAGCGTGCCGTGGATCATGTTCATGCCGCACGCGAAGCCGAAGGAACCCGGCCGCTCCGGGTTCAGCCGCACGGTGGTGCGGGTGTGGGCGGGCAGGCCCGCGCCGACCTTGAGATCGGGGAAGACCACACGGGAGGTGCACTCGCCGGCCTCCTGCCGGTCGAAGACCAACTCCACCGGTGTGCCCTGGCGGACCTTGATCACGTCGGGGCTGTAGCCGCCCCGTACCGTCACCTCGACCCGCTGGACGCCGCCTTCCAGCCGGGCGGCACCGGCCCGGCGCGGCCCGAAGAAGTACCACCCGAGCGCAGCGACCAGCACGGCCGACGCCAAGATCACAACGACATCGATGGCACCCATGGGCTTCTCGCCTCCCTTGGAGGGTCACTGTCCAGCCTGCGCTCGGGTACCCCTGCCAGGTAGGGGCTGAACGGCCCACTGGTCATGGGCCGTCCGGCCCCAGACCGCCTCACCAGCCAGGGGGACGATGGACGTGAGGGCAAGAAGTCCCCGGGAGCCCATCCAGCGCCCGGTCGTCGATAAGCCGAAGCAGGTGAGTGGCAATGATGTTCTGGCACGCCCACGACATGAGCGGATGGGGCTGGTTCGGGATGTCGATCGGCATGGTCGCGTTCTGGGCACTGATCATCACAGCCCTCGTGCTGGTCTTCCGTGCCGCCAACCGGCCCCACGAACACACCCACACCCCCACCGCCGCACCCACACCGCAGCAGATCCTCGCCGAGCGGTTCGCCCGCGGGGAGATCGACGAAGAGGAGTACCGGCGCCGCCTGAGCGCGCTGCACTCCGGCCCTCTCCCCAAAACCTGAAACCCCGGCCGCCCCATTGCGGCCCACAGCCCTCCGCCGAAGGAGGCCCGTGATGAACGACAAGCGCAACTACGGCATGTACGCCCTCGCAGCCGCGATCGTCGTCGTCGGCGCACTGATCGTCGGCGCGTCCCTGGAAAGCCTGGTCTGGCTCGCCCTCGTCGCCGCCTGCCCGCTGATGATGTTCTTCATGATGCGCAGCATGCACGGTCAGGGCATGCACGGCGGCCACGATCAGCACCGCGACGACCGGGACGAGGACCCGCTGCACAAGCACGACCACCACACCGGTCCGGGCCGGCCCTGACCGGACCGGACCGGACCGGACCGGACCGGAAGTGCGGGCCCTGCGCGCCCGCACTCTGGACATGATGGTGCTGGTCGCCGTCGGCTCCGGCTGGCTGTACTCCCTGATCATCACGCTCACCGGGGGCGGCGACGTCTTCTACGTGGCCGCCACCGTCCTGGCGTCCTTCGTGCTGCTGGGTCACTGGTTCGAGATGCGCGCCCGGGGCGGCGCCAACGACGCCATCTGCACACTGCTGGATCTCGCCCCGACCAAGGCCCTCGTCCTCCGCGGCGGGGTGCCGGTCGAGGTACCACCGCCGAGGTCGTGGTCGGCGACCTGTTGCTGGTCCGCCCCGGAGCCAAGATCGCTGTCGACGGAGTCGTGGAGGAGGGCGAGAGCGAGGTCGACGAGTCGATGGTCACCGGCGAGAGCCTGCCGGTGCACAAGGCATCCGGCGCGCAGGTGGTGGGCGCGACCATCAACGCCAACGGCACACTGCGAGTACGCGCCACCAAGGTCGGTGCCGACACCGCCCTGGCCCAGATCGTCAAGCTGGTCCAGGAGCCGCAGAACTCCAAGGCACCGGGGCAGCGGCCGGCGGACCGGGCGGCGTTCCGGCTGGTCTTCGTCGCCCTGATCGGCGGCGCCGTCACCTTGGCGGTCTGGCTGCCGGCCACGGAGCGCCCGCTGGGCGCCGCGATGCTGTTCGCGATCACCGTCGTGGTCATCACCTGCCCGGACGCCCTGGGACTTGCGACCCCGACGGCCATCATGGTGGGCACCGGCCTCGGGGCGAAACGAGGCGTGCTGTTCAAGAACGCCGTCGCGCTGGAGGCATCCGCCGGCATCCAGGTCGTCGTCATGGACAAGACCGGCACCCTGACCAAGGGCGAACCGGAAGTCACCGACGTGGTCACCGCCCCCGGCACCGATGAGGCAGAGTTCCTGCGGCTCGTCGCGGCGGTGGAGCGCGAGTCCGAGCATCCGCTGGCCGAAGCCGTCGTACGCCATGCCGACGCCCGTGCTGTGGGGCCCGCGAGCGCCCGGCACTTCGAGAACGTCCCCGGCCATGGCTCGACCGCCGTCGTCGACGGCAACCGGGTCGCGGTCGGCAACCGCCGCCTGGCGCTGCGCGAAGGGGTGGACCTCGGCCCCTTGGCCGACCGCCGCGCGGAACTGGCCGACACCGGCCGCACCGTCGTCATCGCCGCTATCGACGGACAGGCGGCAGGCCTGATCGGCATCGCCGACGCTGAAAACACCCCTACGGCTCGATGTCGAGCACGTCTTCCACCGGACGACGTGGCGTCCCGGGACCCTGCTTGCCGTATCCCAGGCGCAGCACCATCTGGACGAACCCCATCGCCGACTGCGGGTCGCGCACGGCCCAGCGGAGTTCCGGCCACTCGAGGGCGTGGGACGTGAGCGAGGTCGCCAGCCCGTCCAGGGTTGCTTCGAGCAGGACGCGCTCCATCGCCTGCCCCGCCTTCAGCCAGTCCTCGGGCCGGTCGCCGGTGGTGCCCAGCAAGGCAAGATGTGGCTTGCTCTCGAATGTGGCCACATCGCGGCCGGGCACGGCGCGTCGGCCCGCGAAGTCGCGTACCGGGGCCTTTCCGTCCCGCTTGCGCGGGCCGAAGGCGTAGTCGGGGATTCCGTCGGCCGACCCGGCAGCGGTGTCGGGGCCGATACGGGTCCAGCGGACGAGGTCCTCGAGCTGGCTGGGGTCCAGCGAGTCACGTCCCTCGGCATCGTGGACCAGGTCCAGCACGGTTTCCGCGTGCCATTCGGAGGAAAAGAGCAGCCGCGCTCCTTCCCGCAGGGCAGCACCACAGAGGGCGTCCTGTACGGCCTGGGGTATGTCCTCGTCCGAGAACGGATAGCGGCTGGTGTGCCGGCGGCGGATGGCGGGGTACAGCGGCGCAAGGTCGGTCTCCGGGAGTACGGGACCGGCCAGCTCCACCAGCGCGAGCAGCTCCGGGTCCGCCGGGTCCGGCAGCAGCCGGGTGGTCGGCTCCCAACCCACGTGAGCGGCGCTGACGCGCAGGTTGAACAGGGCCGCGCCGCATCCGATGTGCAGGGCGCGGTGGGTGGGGTCGGCATGGGGCATGGCCCGCTCGGGGTCCGACCGGACGTGGAAGGCGCGGGCGCCGCGCAGGTAGCGGAACTTCCACGGCTGAGCGTTGTGCATGGACGGTGCGGCTGCGGCGTCGCTGACGAGAGCAGCCACGGTTTTCGCGTCGAGCGCTTGTGCTGACACCGAGGGCCTCCCTCCGGGAGTCGGCTGGCCTGGCACAACGGTGGCCTGCCTCTCCTCACGGTAGTCGCGGCGCGCCCGCACAGCTGAGCTGAACCATGACGATAACGTCATCACCGCTCTCTTATAGGGGCAAATTGTCACTTTTCTATCGGCGTCGAATCGGAGAGGTACACCGACGGCAGCGTCGGCTCCGAGTGCGAACAGGAGATGGGCTGTGAACTTCACCGAGCGCGAGTGGTGGACCCTCGTCCACGGCATGATCCTCGGCGCCGCCTTCCTGCTCGCTTTCGCCGGCGGGCTCGCCGAGCTGTACAGCCTCAAGCCCGCCCTGATGACGCGAGTGGGAGTGGTGCAGCGGATGCGGCGGGTGCGGATCGGGGTCACCGCCATGGCGGTGGCGGCATGGGCGACCGTGATCACCGGCACCTGGGTCGTCTATCCCTGGTACCGGGAGAAGACCCCCGACAGCCCCAGGTCACAGCTGCTCGCCGACCCGGACACGGCGGACTGGCACGAATTCGGCATGGAGTGGAAGGAACACATCGCCTGGCTCAGCCCGATCCTGGCCACCACCGTCGTCTTCATCGTCTGGTACTACGGCCCCGGCCTGATCCGGCACAACCGGGTCCGCCGCACCACCATCACCCTGTTCGTCCTCGCCTTCGCCTTCGCGGCGGTGGCCGGGGCATTCGGCGCCTTCATCACCAAGGTGGAACCCGTCCGGTGACCAGGCTCTGCAAGCAGTGACCCAGGCTCTGAAAGGAGGCCGCGGGCATGGAAGCCAGGAACGCGGCGACACCGTCCGGAGGCGGACGGGAAGAGGATTTTCCCCTCAGCGAGAAGGTGGAGGGGCCGATCTCGGCAGCGATCATCGCCGCAGGCGTCGGAGCCACCGCACTGGGGCTTCTCACCACGCTCGCCGAGGCCAGCACGACGGTGCACGACGGCCTGGAGTGGAGCGACTCGGTCGGCCCGCTGTCCGGCAAGACCATCCTGGCCGTAGTCGTGTGGCTGCTGGCCTGGGCCGTCCTTTATGTCGCACTGCGCAACAAGCCGTTCGAAACCGTGCGGGCCTTCGTCATCAGCCTCGCGCTCATCGCCCTCGGAATCCTCGGAACCTTCCCCCTGTTCTTCCAGCTCTTCGCATAGCCCCTGACGCCGCACGCCCCGGCGTTCAGTGCCCGACCGTGGCGGACACAGGCAGGCGTTCGCTGAACGTCTTGCCGCCATCGCGGGATTCGTAACAGGGTGGAAGGTCCCGATGAGGGGGCGGTTATGGTCGGTGCCATGCCAGCTGCCCCTGAATCCGTCCACGCGACCGCTCTCACGCTGCGCCCCGCGACACGCGCCGACCTGCCCACGGTGCTCGCTCTGCTCGCTGACGAGGAGAGGGTGATGGACCCGGCGACGCTCGTAGTTGATGAGGCGTACGAGCATGCTTTCGCGGCGATCGACGCCGACCCGCGTAACGAAATTTTGGTCCTGGTCGAAGGCGTCGACGACCAGGGTGATGGCGGCAGGGTGGTTGGCTGTCTGCAGGTGACGTACATCCCGGGCCTGGGCAAGGGCGGGGCCGAGCGGGCCCTGATCGAGGCGGTGCGGGTCCGCGCGGACCGTCGAGGCGGCGGGCTCGGACGGATCTTGATGGAGCGCACGATCGAGCGGGCGCGCACGCGGGGCTGCGCGCTTGTCCAGCTGACCAGCAACAAGCGGCGCGAGGATGCGCACCGCTTCTATGGCGGGCTGGGCTTCGCGCGCAGTCACGACGGGTTCAAGCGCGCTCTTTAGCGTCCGGCGCCAGTCACTGGTGCCGGTGGGCGGAGACTGCGGAGCCAGACGATCGCGCCGCGGAGGTGAAGTGCTGCGAGGTAGCTCTCGGGGGTCTTGTCGTAGCGGGTGGCGATGCCGCGCCACGCCTTCAGTTTGTTGATCAGGCGCTCGACGGTGTTGCGGTCGCGGTAGAGCCCGGCGTCGTGGGTCACGGGCCGTCCGCCGCGGCGGCCCTTCTTCTTCCGGTTGGCGGCCTGGTCGGCCTTCTCCGGGATGGCCCCCCTTGATCCCACGTATGCGCAGGTGGGTGCGGTTACGGCGGGAGGAGTACGCCTTGTCGCCGGCGACCGCGTCGGGCCGGGTGCGCGGCCGGCCCACCGGGCCGCGGACCTTGATGCCCCGCAGGACGGGGATGAACTGCGGACTGTCGGCGGCCTGCCCGGGGGTGAGCACGAAGGACAGCGGACAGCAGCGCCGTTCGGATGAGAGGTGCACCTTGCTGGTCAGCCCGCCCCGCGAACGCCCCAGGGCGGCGGCCTTCAGCCGTGCGCGGGCGCCGTCGGCGAACCCGGCGCCGCTGGCACGGGCGAGGTCGGCCGCCTCGACACCTTCCGCACCTTCTTGATCCTTTTATCCCTTCCTGTGGCCCCCTTTGACTGCTCGGTGGCCTGCTCCAGGGCGGCCAGGACGTCCTCGCTCAGCCGTGCGCCCGCCGCGTCGTGATGCGCACGGGCGGTCGTGGAGTCCACGCTGACCAGCGAGAGGCCCACCTGTCCACGCCGTGCGGCCTCACCGATCATCCCTTCCATGAGAGCCTGGAACACCCCGGTGTCACGTCACTGGCAGAACCGGTCGTAGACCGTTGACCAGGCCCGAACTCCTCCGGCATCTCCCGCCACTGGCTCCCGGTACGGAACCGCCAGATCACGCCCTCGAACTGGTCCCGCAGCCGGTGCGGATACGGCCCGTACCCGCCTATCGGCAGCAACGGCTCCACCAACACCCAGTCATCATCGCCCAGTTCGCGTCTCACCACACGAATGTTCCACCGGCACGCTGATCACGACTCCGCACAGGCCCTGGTGCGGACCGCGATCTGGGCGAAGGTGGGCGTCCCTGGCTCACCGCCAGGGACGCCACCCACCCCGATGGTCAGGGCTCGCCGCCGGCCGTGAGGATCGTGCCGTTGTGGAAGCGTGCGTAGACGGGAGTACCTCCGGGCCACCTGGGGTGACGGCCGAACGGAATCTCCGTCGGTCCGGCGGCCCCGCGCAGGTCGGCCACGAGCGCGCCCTCGGGCAGCCGAGAGCCGACGTCCGCAAGCACCGCATCACCCGAGGCACGCGCTGCCTCGGCAGTGATAGGCATCGCGGTCACGGGTCCGGCCGCGCGCGCCAGGGCAGCCGGCGAATCCTCGGGGAACTCGTCGCCGGCATCGGCGAAGTCTCCGGAGAACCAGTTGAGGAAAGCGGTGGAGAAGCTGTCGAAGTGCTCTGCATCCTCTGCGGCGCACTTCACCAGCTCTGTCACGGTCACCAGCCAGTGCTGAAGCGACGGCGCAACCAGCTCGGCACCGTGGTCCTCCCAGAACTTGAACACCGGGCCCCACGCGCCCGTCACGCGATCGATGTCCACGTAGTAGGTCTCCGCGCATGCGTTGGTGTGGACGACGCGAAACGAGCCGGGCTTTCCGCACCGCCACACGGCCCCACCGCTGACGGCCCCGGAGCGGTACGCAGCCCCGAACTCACCATGGCCGCCGACCTGAAGCACCCCGGCCCGGCGGCAGATCTCCCGGATCGGCTCGGGCACTGGAACACCCCAGCCGTCCATCTCCTCATCCCCCATGCCTTCACCCAGGCGTACGCTTTCCTCGGCGTTTGAGGCATCCCGCAAGGCCTGTACCACGTCCTGCCACGACGGGGTTTCACTGCTCCATGTCATGCGCGAAGCTTCACATGCTGCGCTGACGCTCTGGACAGCCGGTAGTCCTCAGCGGGGAGGCCAGCTGCCGCAGCGCAGGCATGACATCAGCACCTGAAGGCTCGGCCTCGGTGGAGAACCGGTGGACGGCGGCGACGGGTCCGTCTGGTTCAGCACCACCGACCTCGCGCCGACTGCGGACACGCCAGATCAGTAGCCGAACCGCAGCGCCCCAGTACAGCACCACGAGACGGCGATCGCGGGGGCGGAGTACGAGCCGGGAGCCGGTGATGCTCGACGTACACCTCGATCGTGCCGCCGCAGGTCAGGCCGACCGCTCCGGCGGCGTCGTCACTCACCCCGTACCGTTCGAGTACGGGTACGACGTCCCTGATGACCTGCCGGCACAGGTCGTACACCGCACCCTCCACGCAGCCGCCCGACACGCTGCCGGTGACCGGCCCGTCCGGCGAGCAGTTCATGAGGGCACCGGGGCGGCGTGGTGCCGAGCCGAACTCCGGTAGGCAAGGGTGGCGCCCCCGTGAGTTGTGGATCCGATGTCGCCGATATTGCTGATGTCCGCGCTGTCCGCGCTGTCCTCGCGGCTGAAAGACGGTCCTTGATCTCTTCCACCCCTACACCAACAATGCGCATGACAAACCTGCGGCGGCCGGAAGGTTTCCGGTCGCCTTTTCGTAAAAGGGGACCCCCCACGTGAGAAAGCCTCTCGTCGCCATGATCTTCGCTTTGGCCGTCGCCGGAGCGGTCGCGGCGCCCGCGGTCGCGGCGCCCGTCGGCGTCAAGCCCGCGGCCAAGGCGGCCGAGCCGACGCTCAAGGCCGTGAGCCTCGCCGGCACCGTGGCGCTCAGCAACTGCTCCGGCTCGGTCGTCCGCTTCCCGAACTCCGTGGACACCGACCCGGCGCTGGTGCTCTCCAACGGCCACTGCAGCAGTTTGCTGGACCCCGGTCAGGTCATCACCAATCGGCCGGCCAACCGGCCGTTCAGCCTGCTCGACTCCTCAGGCGCCCAGGTCGCCACGCTGAAGGCCGAAAAGCTCGCGTACGGAACGATGACCGACACGGACGTGTCGATCTACCAGCTCACCACCACCTACGCGGCGATCAAGACCTTGTACGGGGTGTCGGCGCTGACTGTGCGGGACACGCACCCGACCGCCGGCACCGCCGTCACCGTGGCGTCCGGCGCCTGGAAGAAGCTCCTGGACTGCAACATCGACGGGTTCGTGCACCGCCTCAAGGAGGGCAAGTGGACCTGGAAGGACTCGGTCCGCTACACCTCCGCCTGCCAGACCATCGGCGGCACCTCCGGCTCGCCGGTGATCGACCAGGCCACCGGTGAGGTCGTCGCGGTCCACAACACCGGCAACGAGAACGGCGCGTCCTGCACGTTGAACAACCCCTGCGAGGTGGACCAGAGGGGCAACGTCACCGTTCGAAAGGGCATCAACTACGGCCAGCAGACCTACCAGATCCCGGCCTGCTTCACGACCGACAACCAGCTGGACCTGAGCGCCGCCGGGTGCACCCTGCCGAAGCCGTAGCGCTCCGCCGGGTCAGCCCGTTCCGGTCCGCGGGTGCGTAGGGCCGCTGCTCGCGCACCCGCGGCGGAGTGCGAGTCGATACCGCCCCGCAGCCCGAGGGCGCTACAGCGCGGGCGCAGGGATGGCCCACCCGGCCGTACGTCCGGTGCCGACCGCCCTCGATCGTGAAAGGCCGTCCAACAGGACGTGAGAGGTGCCGGATGAGAGCCGCGCGGCGCCTGGTACGTCGAGCCGCGCCATCGTCCCCGGGGCGAACAGGGGCCGGGTCTGCGCGATGCCCCGGGCAGGGACGCCCCATGAGTGGGGTCCGGCGGTCCCCCGGATGTCCACGCTGTGGGGGTACACCAGCCGACGGCCGCTCCGGGCCCGGGCTCGGGACCGGAGCGGCCACGTGACGCGTCCGGCGCAAGGTGACGCTCAGTTCGCGTTGACGCTCAGTTCACGTTGACGCTCAGTTCACATTGACCGCGCTCCAGGCCGCCGCCACCGTGTTGTACTCCGTGCTGCCCGCGCCGTAGAGGTCGCGGGCCGCGTTCAGGGTGGCCGTCCTCGCTCCGGCGTAGTTCGTCGAGGACGTCATGTAGACGGTCAGGGCGCGGTACCAGATCGCGCCGAGCTTGGCGCGGCCGATGCCCGTGACGGTCGAGCCGTTGTGCGTCGGGGAGTTGTAGGTGACCCCGTTGATCGTCCTGGCTCCGCTGCCCTCCGCGAGGAGGTAGGCGAAGTGGTTGGCGACGCCGGACGAGTAGTGGACGCTGAGGTTGGCGACCGAACGGCTCCAGTAGTCCGCGGAGCTGCCGTCCTTGCTCGGCTTGTCCATGTAACGCAGGGCGTCCCGCGGGAAGCCGGAGCGGACGACCTTCTCGCCGATCAGGTAGTCGCCGGGGTCCTGCGCGTTCCCCGCGTAGAACTCGACCAGCGTTCCGAAGATGTCGGACGTCGCCTCGTTCAGGCCGCCGGACTCGCCCGAGTAGACCAGTCTGGCGGTTCTCGAGGTCACGCCGTGGGACATCTCGTGGGCGGCCACGTCCAGCCCGACCATCGGCCCGAAATGGGTGCCGTTACCGTCGCCGTAGGTCATGCAGAAGCAGTCGTCGTTCCAGAAGGCGTTGGAGAGATTGTTGCCGTAGTGGACGCGGTTGTAGGAGCCCTTGCCGTCGTTGCCGATGCCATTGCGGCCGTAGACGTCCTTGTAGTAGTCCCAGGTCATATCGCTGCCGTACTGGGCGTCGACAGCGACTGTCGAGCGGTCGGCTGTCGTGCCCGTGCCCCAGTGGTTGTCGTCGTCCGTGAAGAGGGACACGGGGGTGCGGCTGCTGCAGGTACCGCCGCTGCACACGTCGGTCTTGTTGGCCGCGTCAGCGGTGTAAGTATTGCCGCGCGTGGGGTCCTTGAGCTGGTATGTCGATCCCGAGAGGGTTGTCTCCAGCGCGAGCGTGCCGCCGTACAGGGACTTGCCGTCGCCGGTGGCCGTCTCCATGGTGTCCCAGGCGTCGATGTGGGCACCGGTGCGGGCATCGGTCAGCACCGCGCGGGCGACCGGGTTGCCGAGCGAGTCCAGCCCGGTGGCGTTCGTGCGCCAGGCCAGTCTCGGGGCACCGTGCAGGGCGTCGACGACGAGCTGGGGCTCGGCCTTCACCTGCTTCAGCGCGTCGCCCAGGTTGGCCGCGCGCAGAGCGTTCACGGCGACGTCGGCCGCCTTGGGGGCCGACACCTTCGGGGTGGTGCTCGGCAGCGAGATCGCCGCCCTCGTCGCCCGATCAGCGCTGCGGTATGTGCCGTCGGGGGCCATGTGGACGACGAAGTCGCCACCGAGCACGGGGAGTTGGTGGTAAGTACGGTCGTAGCGAACGTGCTGGGCGCCGTCCTTGTCCACGATTACGTCACTCACAGAGGTGTCCTGCGCGGAGGTGAGGCCCAGGGCCGCGGCCCGGTCGGCGAGGACCCTCGCCGCGTTGTCGAGCGCGGTGGCACGGGTCGGCCCGTCGGCCGCGTCGGCGGCCGGGGAGAGTAAGCCGGCCAGAAGTGTGGCGGTGGAGGCGATGCCGGCGGTGGCGAGACGGGAACCTCGGACGTGCTGCCGTATCCAACTCATCAGTGTCTTGTGTCTCCTGAACAAGGCGCCGTGGGGGCGCGTGTGGGGGTGGGCACCGGGGGGTGGCACATGGGGCACCGGGAGTGGCGCTGGGGGCAGCGCTGGGGGCAGCGCTGATCTTGTCCTGGCATTTAAGAGGGCACTGGACTGTCATGTCCACACCCGCTGCACGACAGACCGAGTGTCCTGGGCTGACGTTCCGCCAGGTTGCGGGAGCTTTCGGATGCGGCGGTGGTAGCGACGGCGGCGCGGTACCGGACCTGGTGGCAGCGCCTCACAGCAAAGGTGACTCCCGGAACCACCTCCGTG
Organism: Streptomyces capitiformicae; assembly: GCF_002214185.1. NCBI lineage: Bacteria > Bacillati > Actinomycetota > Actinomycetes > Kitasatosporales > Streptomycetaceae > Streptomyces > Streptomyces capitiformicae. The sequence goes on from NZ_CP022161.1 coordinate 282,727, forward strand.
CGACTCCCCGGCGCTGTACCAAGAAGCGCAGCCGGGTCGTGGACTTCTCCCTCTGCCTGTCCGCTGCGATCCTCACACTGCGTATGCTCATCCGCCGTGCGCCCCCGCCCTATGCCGGGACGGCCGCCCCACCACCAGCGCCTGAAGTGACGCCTGCCGCGGGGCGTTTTCAACCGAACCTCCGTGGGGGCGGCTGTGCGGCTACCCTGCGGGGATGCCGTATGAGCTCAGCGCCGTCATGGGAAGTTTCGACCTGCTCAGGAGCCAGACTGCCGGGATTCGGGAAGCGGCTGTCGCCCCGCTCCGGCAGCGCATGGGGCTGGTGCCTGTCACCGAACACCTCCTCGAGGAGCCGAGTGGTTTGCTTACCGGCCACGATGGCGCCGGGCCTGAGGGTCAATTATTCACGGTGATGTCCCCGGCCTTCGAGCAGACCTTGAGCTACTGGTCGGAGCGGCCCGATTGCCCACGTGGAGGCAGACTTCCACGGAGGACACGGATACCAGACCGCTGCCGTGTGGCGAACCGGCGCGAAGGTGTGGGGTCCGGCCCGCTGCTGGGTATCTCTGACCGGCTGCGGCCCGATGCCGCCGCCACCATCGCCGCGCTCACCGCCCTGACCGGCCGCGCCCCGACCCTGCTGACCGGCGACAACGAACGCGCCGCACGGCACCTGGCCGCCGAGGTCGGCATCACCTATGTCCGCGCCGGGCTGCTGCCGGAGGAGAAGGTGGCCGCTGTACGCGAGTGGGGGCAGGAAGGCCGGAAGGTTCTGGTCGTCGGTGACGGCGTGAACGACGCTCCAGCCCTGGCCGCCGCGCACACCGGCATCGCCATGGGCAAGGCCGGCTCCGACCTCGCCCTGGAGACCGCCGACGCCGTCGTGGTCCGCGACGAACTCGCCACCATCCCCGCCGTCGTACAGCTGTCCCGCACCGCCCGGCGCCTGGTGCCCCAGAACCTCGTCATTGCCGGGGCGTTCATCACCGTACTGGTCGCCTGGGACCTGATCGGTACGCTGCCGCTTCCGCTCGGCGTCGCCGGGCACGAAGGCTCCACCGTCATCGTCGGCCTCAACGGCCTGCGCCTGCTGCGCGAGGCCGCCTGGACCAGCCCCGGGAAGGACACCGCGTGAGCAGGCGCTCCCGCCGTACCGCCGCTGCCGCCTCCGACCCGTCGACGGGGGCGCCGCGGTGCACGGTCACCGTGTGCCGGGGGTGCTGCTGCGGCACACCGAAGATCCCCGGTCTCGACCACGCGGCTCAGCTGCGCGGCCTGCGCCGGGCCCTCGACGGCACCGCGACGGTCCGCGTCACCGACTGCCTCGACGCCTGCGAGCACGCCAACGTCGTCATCGTGCAGCCCTCGGCCGCCGGCCGCACGGCAGGCGGGCGGCCCGTGTGGCTCGGCCTGGTCAACGACACGGACGCCACCGCCGACATCACCGCCTGGATCGAACAGGGCGGGCCCGGCCTCGCCGACCCGCCCGGTGTGCTCGACCTGTACGGCTTCACACCGTCCCGGCGCGCACGGGGGCGGGTGGAGGGCTGACGCTGCGGCGCGAGCCCCTCCGCGGGCCGGTGTCCGGCTACTCGTTCACGCTGTGCGCCGTGCGCCGTGCCAGCCTGGACTTCCAGACCGCGATCAAGGTGGCGATCGCCGCCGACACCGTTTCCATCGCCGTGATGGAGCTGATCGCCAATGCCATCATTCGCCCTCACACAAGGCGCGTTGGACGCTCACCTTTCCGACGGGCTGTTCTGGTCGGCCTTCCTGGGCGGCTTCGCGGCGCCTTCCTGATCACCACGCCCGTGAACGAGTGGATGACCGGCCGTGGCAAGGGCCACGCCGTCGTCCACGCCTACCGCTGACAACCTGCCCGACCCACGCGTCTGGGGCACAGCATGCACCAGCGCCGCCGTGCCGGACGACTACCACGGTGCGGCGAGATGCCGACCCGGGATCACGCCATGTCCAGCTTGGCCACCGGGTCCGTCGCCAGGGCCTGGGCAGTCGACAGCGGGTCGAGCACATCTGCTGCGAAGTGAACACCGGGCTTCACATGGCCGGCGAGGACGTGATGTGCGGCGGTGGCGGACAGAAAGCCGCTGAGTTCGTAGGAGTCCTCGGCGCGGAGAGTGAGGGTGCGGGTGGGCGGCCCCTCGTCCGTGCCGTTCCAGAGGCGGAACTCCTGCCCGTACCAGGAGCCGTGGCGACGTACGTCCGCGTCTGCGGCCTGCACCAGACCCGCCGTTTCCGTGTCGTCCATGGCCCAGGCCATGGCCAGTTCTTCGGCGAGGTGCTCACCGCCGAAGACGGTGTACCAGTGCACCCGGCGGATCCTGGCGGCCTGCGCGAGTCGGGCGGCCTCGGTGGACAGGAAGGGGAAGGCGGTGACCGGCCGAGGGAAGGCGGGGAGCGTCAGGCCGCGCCGTGGTTCAAGGGCCCGGTCGCGGGTCTGTCCGTCCTCCCAGGCCGCGGAGGGGATGCCGTGTTCGGGGCCTCGGGCGAGCAGCACGTCTCCCGCGGCGGCGGGGGTGAGCGCTGCCACGCCGCCGAGGTATCCCTCCAGCCGGACCGGCCGTGCCGCCTGGTCCAGCAGGACGCGCGGCAGGAGCCCGGACAGTCCCGGCAGCGCTCCGGCGGAGAGGACGGCGGTGCGGTTCGCGGCCGCCCACTCATCGGCGCCGCCGCCCTGTGCGCTCAGCCGGGCATGGAGGGGGTCGTCGCCGGCCGCGTCCACGTAGTCCACGCCGTGGCGCAGTGCTGCCCGTGCCACCGTGTCCAGCACACGGTAGGACGGGCCCGCGCAGTTGACGACGAGCCGGCAGCGGGCGAGGAACGAGTCCAGTGACGCGTCCCAGAGGTCGACGGCCTGGACACTGACAGCCGCCCCGGCCGCGTCGAGCGATGCGACGAAGGCTTCGGCACGGGCCGGGTCCCGGCCGGCCACCAGGAGCGGGCCGATACCCGCGCGGTACAGCCGGCGTACTACTGCGGTTCCGACGGCTCCGTAGCCGCCGAGGATGCCGATGGCCGCCGTGGAGTCCATGAGTTCGCCCTTCGTCGTGGAAAGTTACGCCCCATCACATACAAATGAAAACTATTATCATTAAGATGCTGGGCAGTGGACCGTGATCACTCTGGGCAGAGGAGAACGATGTCGTACGACGTAGTCGTGGTCGGTGGGGGCCCCGCCGGTCTCAACGCGGCACTGGTGTCGGGCCGTCAGCGCCGCAACGTGCTGCTCCTGGACAGCGGTGAACCACGCAACGCACCGGCCGCCGAAATGCACATGTTCCTCAGCCGTGACGGCGCGTCCCCGGCCGAACTGCGCCGCATAGGCCGTGAGCAGCTCGCGGCCTACCCGAGCGTGGAGATCCGGGAGGCGCTGGTGGCCACGGCCGCGGCGGAGAAGGCGAACGGGTTCACGCTGACGCTCGCCGACGGCAGCAGGGTGGCGGCTCGCAAATTGATCCTTGCGACCGGGCAGGTCGATGTCCTGGACCAGGTGGAGGGAGTCGGCGAACTCTTCGGCCGGGGTGTCTACCACTGTCCCTTCTGCCACGGCTGGGAGACGCGGGGCATGACGATCGCCGTGCTGGGCCGCGAGCTGCCGCAGGTCATGCAGGCGCTGTACATCGCCGACCGGTTCAGCGACGACGTGGTGGTGTGCACCGACGGGCATCCGGTGCCCGAGCAGGCGGCGGGCAGGCTCGCCGCCGCCGGTATCGCCGTCGACGAGACCCCGGTCTCCCGGATCGAAGGCAAGGAGGGCGAGGTGCGGCTGGTCCTGGAGGACGGACGGGTCCTGGAGCGCCAGGCCGTCTACCACCGGGCCCCCACCAGGCAGCACTCCGCACTCGCCGAGCAACTCGGCTGCGAGATGCTGCCCGACGGCTGCATCCGCGTGAACGAGTTTCAGCGCACCAGCGTGTCCGGCGTCTACGCGGCCGGTGATGCCGCCCGCCTGGAGGCGCTCCCGGACGCGCTCACCTTTGTGATCACAGGGGCCGCCGACGGAGCGCGCGCCGCCGTTTGGCTGGATCAGGAGCTCTTCCGCGAGGACGCGGGGCTCGCCGGCTGACCCGCCCCGCGGCGGGAGCGCCAGGGTGCTCCCGCCGCGGACGGTCGTCCGGCGGCCGCCCTCGCCGCGTGTGGTCATCCCGCGGCGGCCGGTCCGCCGTCACGTACCGCATCGGCGAGACCGGCCACCGTGGGTCGTTCGAGGAAACGGCGCGGCGTCACCCGTCCGACACCCCTGCGGGCCAGTACGCCGAGCATCCGTACCGCCAGCAGCGAATCCCCGCCCAGTGCGAAGAAGTCCGACGCTCTGTCGGTCACCGCGCACTCGAGCATCTCGGCCCACTCCGCCGCGACGGCCAGCTCCAGATCGTCGCGGGGAGGCCCGGGCTCCTCGACGGACACCTCCTGGGCCGACGGGACGGACAGCCGTCCGCCGGGCGCCGTACCGACGGTGTCCGACTGCGGTGCGTCCCATGTGCTGGGGAGTGTGACGGGGGCCGACCATGCCTCCTTCTCCACCAGGGATTCGACGGTGCTCACCACGTCCTGGAACATGCGGTCCACGTCCTCGGCGGCGAAGAGCTCCTCCACCAGCGAGAAGACGATGACGAGTTCGCCGCGCAACTCGAACAGCCGTATTTCCAGGGCGACCTGAGGGGTCCTCAGCTGCTGGTGATGGCTGAGCAGATCGATCCGGCCGAGCGGACCTGCCTCATGGGGGACCTCGCTGCCCAGCGCCGCGTCCACTCCCAGAGTGCTCTGGAAGACCACCGGGGCGACCGGACGCCGGGTGCCACGGCGGCGGCCCAGCTCCCGGGAGACCTCGACCCCGGAGACCAGGTGGTGCGCGAGCGCGTCCGAGACGGCCTGCTGGGCGCTGATCGCCAGATCGGAGAAGACGGGGTTCTCGGGCAGTTCGACCGGCATGAGCATGGTGGACGAGAAGGCTCCCACCAGCCGGGGCACGTCCGGGTGCAGGGGCAGCCGGTTCAGCTGAAGGGTGTTGAGCAGGAAGCGCCGGTGTCCGCAGGCGCGGGCCACGGCGGCGGAGAACACGGCGAACATGGCGGCGGAGGGAGTGACACCGTGCTCGGCGCAGTGGGCGCGCAGCGCGGCCCACCGCCCGGCATCGAGCACGGCCTGCCGCGTGCCCATCAACGTCGGCCGCACATCGGCCGGATCGGCCACAAGAGGCAGCGCCGGAGGCAGCGGGAAGTCGTCTAGGCGGTTCCACCACCAGTCCCGGTCCTCGCGCCACTCCTCGGTGTCGGGCAGGTCGCGCAGGCTCGTGACGTAGTCTCCGAAGTCGACCTCCAGCGGGGCGAGTACGGCGTTGTAGTCGGAGACGAGGGCGAACAGATCCCGGTAGAAGACTCCGGACGACCAGCCGTCGATGATCAGCAGACTGGTGGAGGAGTGCAACCGGGCGCGGTTTCCGGGGAGCAGGGTGAGCCGCATGTCGAGTCCGCAGCCTGCGGCCGGGTCGGGGCCCTCGGTGCTCATCTCCCGCCGGATCTCCGCGAGTGCGGTGGCGATCTCCTCCTCCCCCGCGGTGCTGAGATCGGTCACGCGCAGCCGCGGCATGGCCGCGGGGTCGTCGAGGGGCAGGATCCGCTGCCTGCCGTCGGGGAGGATGCGTGCCCGTAGTACGGACTGGTGTTCCGCGAGCCGCTCCAGCGCGTCCTGGAGTGCTTCGGCGATCTCTTCGTTGTCGATGTCCTCAAGGCCGATGTCCACGTAGTGGTGCGCGGAGCGGTAGGACAGCTCCCAGGCGTCCTGCTGGCCGACGAAGTAGCCCTGTTGGAGCGGCAGAAGGGGGAAGGGCGCGTCCGGATCCTTTCGCCGCTGGAGGTCCAGGGACAGGCTGCGGGGCAGTCCGCCCGCGGTGCCGCGCTCGTGGAGGAGCGCCGCCAGATGTGCCGCGGTGTGTTCGACGCGTACGTCCGACAGGGCGAGGTTCACGCCCAGCCGCTTGCGGATCAGTGCTGCCATGCGCACGGCGAGCACGGAGTCTCCGCCCAGGCTCAGGAAGCTGATGTCGGCTGGGGTCGACGCGGTGTCCGTTTCCAGGACGTCGGCCCAGACACCGCGTACGGACTGCACGAGGTCGTCAAGGGCGTCAGGTGCGGGAACTGGGGGCGAAGAAGTCAACGACTGGCTCCAGACGTGGTGGTGGGCAGAACGCGGTCCACGGCGTGGACGCGTACGGGGCGGGCCGTCTCGGGCAGCTGGGCGAGCGCCCGTGTGACGCGGCCGGGGTCGGGCCTGCCGTGGCCGGGTCGGGCGCGGCCCGCGACGACGTGCTGGCCGAGGGCGGTCAGGGGGTGCCCGTCGGGCGGCAGGACCGGCAGGGGCCGAAATCCGGCCGCGTCCAGCTGCCGCACCCACTCCCCCTCGGTGAGGAAGACCCGGTCCTGACCGGCCCGCAGGTCGGTGAACCAGCCCTCCTCGTCCGCCTGCGGCGACATCAGCAGGTACATCGAGGTGAGTGCCTGGTAGTGCTCCCGGCAGGATTCGACGAGCACCAGCAGGCCGTCCGGCACCAGCAGTTCCCGCAGGGCGGCGAGAGCACAGCCGACGTGGCGCGCGTTGTGCAGGACGTTCGCCGCGAGGATCACATCGTGGGAAGCGGGGGTGAAGCCCTGCGCCGTCGGATCGCGGTTGATGTCGAACAGCGCCTGACGCAGGCCGGGATGGGTGCCGAAGCGGGTACGCGAGGTCTGAAGGAAGAACCGGGACACATCGGTGAACAGATAGTCGACCGGAGTGGAGCCGAGAGCGCTCAGCACCGCTTCCGTGGTGCCGCCCACCCCTGCTCCCGCCTCCAGAACACGCAGCGGCCGACCGCCGATTTCCCTTCTTTCTCGTCGGCGGGCCTCGCGCGCGATCAGGTCGGCGGCGGCGTGGTTGGCCCACCGGCTCGGCACGTTGTCGCGGTAGTTGCCTTCGGCCGTGTCCGTCTCGCCCTCGGGGAAGAGCACTTCCTGCAGGCTCGTGCGGTCCTGGAGCAGGAGGGGGAGCCGGTCGGCCGCGGCGAAGAAGAATCGCGTCATGGACTCCGGGTAGCCCATGCCGCTGCGGGCATCGTCCAGGGTGCGACGGGCATGGGCGTACTCCGCGCGGCTGGGCGCGGTCAGCTCTCGGTAGTGGCCCGTCGTCGGGTCAAGGACGAGTCGGCTCTCCTCGGCCAGGGTGCGCAGCCAGCGCCGTACGATCCAGGCGTGGCGGGGTGCCGTACCCAGCGCCGCCACGACCTCGGCGGCCGTGTGCGGCGCCGCGTCGCGGAAGAGACGGGTGCGGTCCAGCACGCGGGCCATGGTCAACAGCGCGGTCTCGTCCAGCAGGCGCATCAGGGCGGGGAGTTCCGCGAGGTCGGTACCGGTCACGGCGGCGTCGCCGGAGGCGCCGGCGTCGACCACGGCCTGCTCGGCCCAGCCGGTGTCCGTGGCCCGGCCGTCTGTCCGTGCGTCGTCCACCGGACCGGCGACCAGCAGGGTGTCACCCTCGCTGCCCGGCACCCACTGCCAGGCGGTGACCTCGGGCAGTGCGGACAGGACGTCGGCCATATCCGTCACCCTCATCGCGTCTCCCCCGCCGACGCGTCGTCCACCACGATCTTCGGCGGTACCGTGCCGGGTGCGGTACGGCGGACCTGGTCGCGCAGGACTTCCGGCAGTCGGCGCCGTACGAACGCGGGCAGCGGCTCGTGGGCCAGGCGGCCGACCGGTGCCCGAACCGGGCCGTGGGACGCGGCCGTGGCGCAGTCGGCGGGCGCGGCCACGGCGAGCATCCTGGGGTCGCCCGAGTCGAGCAGCACGGCAGCGTCCGTACCGGCCAGTGCCTGTCGCAGGTCGTAGGGGGTGACGGCGTCCGGGGCCGGCACGAGGAGGGCGTTGGGGATGCTGTACAGGATGGCGGGCCCGGGTGTCAGCGCCGCGCGCAGTACCGTCGGCAGCTCCTGGCCCGCGAGCCCCTGCCACGGCAGTCGGCGCACCTCGGACGCGTCCAGGAGGCCGGCGGCGGGGCCGACATGCAGGACGAGGTCGTAGCGGTACCGGGTGAGTTCTGTGTCCTCGGCCATCGTGCGGGCATGGACGCTCATCCGGACGGTACGGGGCTGGGCGGCCAGGATCTCGCGTACGGCTTCTGGAGCGAACGACAGTTCCTCGTCCCCCGCCACGGCCGAGGCGACCCGCGCGGCGATATCCGCGTCGGCCGCTTCGGGGTCGCGCGCCCTCTCGACCCGGTCGAAATGGTCTTCGAGCAGTCCAGAGTGGCGGATGTCGCCGACGATCACCGTGCCGCCGTCCTCGACTGCGGCCACCGCGTGATGCAGGAACGCCGTCAGGTATACGAGGTTGGGGAAGCACTGGGTGACGGAGTTCAGCAGGACGCAGTCGGGACGGACGCCGGGGCCGAACACCCGGTCCATCGCCTGCCGGACCGCGGGCGCCTGAGCCTCATGGGCGGCCGCTCGCACAAAGGCGGTACGGGGCAGTCCGGCGGCGTGCAGCCGGGCGACCGCCACCTCGGTCACGTCGGTGCCGACATAGCCGTCCAGCCGCGCATGCAGTCTGTGGGCCAACAGGCCCGTACCGCAACCGAGTTCGAGCAGTCGACGGGGCCGCTGGGAGAGGACGAGGTCGACTGTGCGGTCGACCCAGTCCCGCATATGGGCGGCCGGCAGCGGCTTTCCGGTGTCGGAGGAGCGCCAGCCGGACAGGTCCAGGTCGTCGGCGTGCCGGCCCTCACCCGTCTCGTACACCCACTCGTACACCTCCGCCCAGTGCGCGAGGTGCTCGCGGACCAGGGGGCCTGGTGCGGGAAGCACGGCTGTCGCGCTCGGATGGGGGGTGACCAGCAGGACTCCGTCGGGTGCGGGGCGTGCGTCAGCCACCCAGGGGTGGTCGGCGATCAGAGCGGTGATCTGCGATGCGTCGGTGGTGGTGTCGGTGGTCGCTTCATCGGACAACGGGAGGCTCCGTTCGTTCGGTGCTGGGTCGCGCGGGCGCGGCGGGCGAGTGGGCGGAAGGAACAGGCGAGCCGAGGGAAGCAGGGGGAATCGCGAGGAGGCGGCCGTCCCGCATCTCCAGCACGTCGTCCGCGCGTGCCGCCACGGCCGGGTCGTGGGTGACAGCCAGGATCGCGATCCCTGTCTCGCGAATTCGATCCAGCAGGTCGAGCACGGATCGGCCGGTGTCGGCGTCGAGGGAAGCGGTGGGTTCGTCGAGCAGCAGTACGTCGGGGCGCGCGGCCAGGGCCCTGGCGAGAACGACCCGCTGACGCTGGCCGCCGGAGAGCATGTGCGGACGACGTGCCGCACTACCGGGGGGCAGCCCAACGGCCGTCAGCACCGCCTGGGCCTCGGCCAGGGCAGCGGCCCGGTCCTGGCCGTGCAGCACGGTCAGCGGTCGGGACACGGCCCGGCCCACGCGCTGGGCGGGGTTGAGTTCGTCGACGGCGCTCTGTCCGGCGAGCTGCACGGCGCGGAGCTGGTCCCGGCTGCGGTGCCGGGTGGAGTTCGGCAACGGTGTGCCGTGCAGCAGCAGCGTCCCGGCGGCCGCGGGGCGGCGGCCCACGAGTGCGTGCAGCAACGTCGTCTTGCCGGCGCCCGAGGTGCCGACCACGGCGGTCGCGCTTCCGGCGGGCAGGTCGAGATCGCCGTCCTCCAGCAGCACCGTCCCATCAGGGGTGGTCAGCAGCAGGCCCCGGGCCGACAGGGCCATGGCCTGCCGGGGCGCTGCGGTGACATGGGGCGCCCGTTGCCGCTCGACGCTCTTGGCCTCGGAAGGTGCCTGGGTGTGGGAGCCGTCTCCTACGAGAGGCGAGGATGCGGCCACAGGATCGCCGCGGTCGGCATGCGGCAGTGTGGGAAGCACCCCCGGTCCAGACCGGCCGGCTTCCGACGGCGTGCGGGGCACACCGGCCGTTGGGGCCGGTGCAACGCGGACGGTCACGTCCGCCAGTTCGCCGAAGAGGCGCTCATCGTGGGTCACCAGGACCACGCAGCGGCCTGGTGAGCCGCGCCGGGCCGCGACGGCCCGCCTCACCAGGGCCGCCGTGGCCGGGTCCATGGCCGATGTCGGCTCGTCGAGGACGAGGAGAGCCGGGTCCGCGGCGAGCGCGCGGGCCAGCGCCACCCGCTGGGCCTGGCCACCGGAGAGTTCGCCCGCGCGGCGGGAAACGATCTCGGGCGGCAGGCCCAGGAGGTCGAGTTGCTCAGCGACGCGTGCCGCTCGGGCACCGCGGTCGCCGACGAGGTCCTCGCCGATCAGGCGTCCGACGCGCCACAGTGGATGCAACGCGGCGCCGGGGTCCTGGCCCAGCAGGCCGCACCGGATACGGCGCCATGTGCGGGCGGGGTGGCCCTGCTTCAGGAGCGTGCCCTGCCAGCGCACGGTTCCGGCGGACCGGCGCAACCCCGCCGGGAGGGTGTCGAGGAGAGCGTGCAGCAGAGTGGTCTTGCCTGCCCCCGAGGACCCGGTGATGACGACGACCTGTCCGGATGCGGCGCGCAGATCGGTCGGCGGCAGGACGAGGGCACTGTCCGCCGCCCGGTGCACGGTCAGCCCGTCCGCCGCGAGCAGCGGTGACTCGCGCTCTGGGGTGGTCATGGGCTTCCGTCCCTTCCCGGCCCTGCCCGGTGTGCCGCGGCGGCCAGGGCCCAGGCACAGCCGGCCAGCAGCACGGCGGGCGCCAGCAGCGCCACGGGGTTGAGCGCGGCACCTGGAAGGTTCTCGCTCAGCATCAGCGCCCAGTCGGGTTCCGGCGGCTGGGGCCCGAGCCCGAGTACGGCGAGCGCGGCGGCGATCTGCAGTGCCGTCACCAGCCGGAGTCCGGCGTCGGCCGTCACCAGGCCGCGCAGTGCGGGCAGCACCTCTCGGGCGAGGACGGACGGTACCGTCTCGCCCCGCTCCAAGGCGGCGTGCACATGGCCGCTGGTGCGCAGCCGGGCCGATTCGCCGGCCACCACACGGGCGGTGAGCGGCGTGCCACTGAGCACGGACGCCACCACGACCGCCGTCCCGCCCGGTAGTGCGACGGCCAGCACCAGGGCGAGGACGAGGGCGGGGACCGCCAAGAGCAGGTCGCACAGCCAGGCCACCGCGCGGGCGGTGCGCCCGCCTGCCCACCCGGCGGCCAGGCCGAGCCCGGTGCCGCAGCTCACGGCCACCACCGCGGCGAGCAGCGAGATGGTCAGCAGCTCGGTGCCCCCGTGCAGCACCCGCGACAGCACGTCGCGTCCGAGGCCGTCCGTCCCCAGAGGAGCCGCCGAGCCCGGCGGTGACCAGGGTGAGCCGATCTGCTGTTCCGGGTCGTGCGGGGCGGCGTATCGCCCCAGCAGTACCAGGAGCGCGACGGCCCCTGCTGTGACCGGGGCAGCGGCAACCGGGCCGGTCGTGAAGGAGCGCATCAGGCTCGCCCTCCGACAGCCGCCGCGACGGCTGGACCGCTGCCGTGATCGGTGGAGCCGCTCCGCCCAGAGTGGAGCACGGCCAGGCGGTCGGCGACGAGCATGCACAGCAGCAGGACGACGACGGGGGGCAACGCGGCGGCCTGCACCACGGGTACGTCGCGCACGGCGACCGCGGACACCAGCAGGCTGCCGGTGCCGGGGTAGCCGAACATCGTCTCCACCAGAGCCGTGCCGGCCATCAGTCCGCCGGCCACCAGAGCGGTCACCCGCAGCGCCGGAATCAGCAGGAAGGCCAGGACGTGCCGGGCCAGCACGAGAGCCGGCGGCACGCCGCGCGTGCGGGCGTCGCTCACATGGGGCCGGCGCAGGGTGTCGACGAGCGTTCCGCGGAGCAGCGCGGTGGCGTACGCCGCCGAGGGAAGCGCCAGAGTGACGCCGGGCAGCACCAGCGCCTGGGGCGCGTCGAACGGCGAACCGCCGGGCGGCAGCAGGGACACGGCCGGCAGCCAGCCCAGGATCCCGGCGAAGACCGTGCCGAGTACGGCCGCGTAAACGGACTGCGGTACGGCGGCAAGGCCGGTCGCGAGGGCGCCACCGTGGCCGCCGCGCAGAAACGCGACGGTCAGGGCGGCCGCTGTGAGCAGCACGGTGACGGCCAGCGCGAAGACGACGAGGGCGGCCGTGGCGGGAAGCCGCTCGGCGAACAGGCCGGTCACGGTGCGGCCGCTCACCAGGGACCGTCCGAGATCGCCGCGGACCGCACCGTACAGCCAGTCGATATAGCGGACCGCGGCCGGCCGGTCGAGGCCGAGCCGGTCGCGTTCGTCCGCGATGTCCTGCTCGGAGGCCCGTCCCGCGCGCCGGAGGTCGCCCGCGTCGCCGGGCAGCAGCTCGGTGGCGGTGAAGACGACAGCCGTCGCCGCCACGGTGAGCAGGACCGGCCGCAGAAACGGGCGGAGGGTCACTTCGCCATCCACACCTGGTCGATGAACATCCGCTGGAAACCGGGCCCGTCGGGCAGTCCGGTCACGCCGCGGGCCGCAAGGTCCAGCCCGTCGCCGGTGCCCCACACGACGTAGCCGCCGTCCTTCCACAGGTCCCGCTGGATGTCGGCGAGCAGGGTGTTGCGCCGGTCGGCGTCGAGCGTTCCCATGGCCCGGGTGAAGCCGGTGTCGAACTTCTTGTTCTTCCAGGCGGTTTCGTTGGTCGGGGAGGTGGAGAGCAGGCCGACCCGCGCCAGGTCGGGGAAGGAGATGCCGCCGTAGTAGCCGGTGTAGAACGTCTTCTTGGCGTACACGGCGGTCCAGTAGGTGTCGGCCGGTTCGACCTTGACGTTGGCCTTCACGCCGATCTCGGACAGCTGCCGCGCGTACAGGGTGGCCGCGGTGTCCATGCCGGGGTACGCGGTCGTGGTGTGCAGGGTGATGGTCAACCCGTCGGCGTGACCCGCTTGTTGGAGCAGTTCTTTGGCCTTCGCGACATCGCGGACGCGCTGCGGCAGATCGCCGGGGTAGGAGGGGTCGTACGGGGTGGGCAGGTCGTTGGCGATCTGCCCGTAGCCGAGGAAGACCGTGTCCACGAGGGCCTTGCGGTCCGTGGCCAGACGGAACGCCTCTCGGACCCGCGGATCGTCGAAGGGCTTGGTGTCCATCCGCATGATGAACGGATACTCGGTGACGCCCTTGCGTCGTACGACCTGGAGGCCGCCGCTGTTTCCCGCGCTCTTGACGGCGGCGGGGCTCACGCTTCCGGCGACGTCGGCCTGCCCCGAGGTGACGGCGTTGGCTCGGGCCTGGGGGTCGGCGATGGCCTGGATCTCTATACGGTCCAGATGCGGGCGCGAGCCCCACCAGCGGTCGTTGCGGACCAGTACGGCCGTCTGTGCCCCGGAGGTCCGCACCTTGAAGGGACCTGAGCCGGGGACCGTCTTCGAGAAGTCCTTCGTGCCCTCGGGGACGATGAAGCTGACGGATTCCAGGGCCTTGGCCGCCTGAGCCATGGGCGCGCGGGTGGCCAGGACCACGGTGTGGTCGCCGTCGGCGCTGGACGCCTTCATGTCGAAGTCGGCGAGCCGGCCGTAGTTCTCGGCGGACTTGTCCGCGATGCGCCGCAGGGAGTAAAGCACGTCGGCGGCTCGCACCGGGCGGCCGTCGGTGAACTGCGCGTCGTCCCGGAGCGTGAACGTCCAGCGGTTCATGGCCTTGTTCGGTTTCCAGGAGACGGCCAGTCGTGGCTTGGGCTCGCCGTCCTTGCCGGGGACGGTCAGCACGTCGTAGGCGAGGGCGAAGCGCAGCAGGTCGGATTCGTTGCCGAGGCCGCCGTGCGGGTCGTTGCTCGCCGTGGCGGGCGAACCGGTCACGGCGTAGCGGAGGGTTCCGCCGTCGACGGGCTTGCCCGTGGGCGCGGCGGCGTCACCGGGGCTGTCGGACGACGAGCATCCGGTCAACAGCAGGGCCCCGGCCACGGTGAGGAGAGCGCGCCGGGTCGCAGGAATGGATTGGTGTGCGCGCGAGGGCGCGTTGAGTCTCATCGTTCGTTTCGTGCTTTCCCTGTGAGGAGGCGGATGTCCGACGCGGCCGGCCCGGCTCAGCTGGTCTCGGGCGGCCCGGCGGATACGGCGGCGAGCGCCCGGTCGGTCAGTGCGGCGATCCGGGCTGCCGCCGGACCGGTCAGCAGCGAGTAGTGGTGTCCGTCGACGCCCACCTCGTCGACGGGGCCGGACACATGGGGCAGCCAGCCCAGGCAGGCGAGGTCGGGGGCGTCGTCGACTCCCATGCCCACTCCGGCGTTGCTCGGGGACGGCCGGGTGGCACGGAACAGCAGCAACCGGGTGTCGGGGTCGGCGAGCCGACCCGCCTTGTGATCGCCCAGGGCACGGAGGTGGCGTTCGAAGACCCCCAGGCGTACCTCGGCGGTCTCCCGGGGGCCGACCAGGCCGGCCTCACGCAGCCGTGCGGCCACCACGGACCGGGCAGCCGGGGACGGCGTACGGAGCAGCTGGACGGCTTCGTCCGCACCGAGGCCGAGGTCCATGTCGAGAAACGCCTCCAGCGACCGCAGATACCGCACGGCGGCGATCGTCGCGTCCTCGTCGGGGCCCGCTCCGCCGAGCGGCGTGATGCGGTCCGGCACATTCGAGTCGATCATCAGGAGGAGATCGGTTCGCTCTCCCCGACGCTCCAGTTCGCAGGCCATGGCATGGGCGAGCGTGCCGCCCATGGACCAGCCGCCCAGGAGGTAGGGGCCGTTCGCCTGGTACGGGCGCAGGGCCGCCAGGTACTGGTCGGCCAGACCGGCGATGTCCTCGGCTGCCGTGCCCCCGGTCAGTGCCGGATCGGCGAGCGCCACGACGCGCCGCCCGTCCATGAGCAGCCTGGCCAGTTCGCCGTAGCACAGCACGTCGCCACCGGAGGGGTGGACCAGGAACAGCGGCCGGTCGGTGTTGCCGTCGCGCAGGAGCAGTGCGGTGTCGAGGTCATCGGGGCTGTTGAGGAAAGCGGGGCCGGTCGGCTGCCGCCTCGGCGGCTGCGTCGCCGCGCGATGTTCCAGGGCGGCGGGCGCCTGTCGCCCGCCTGGTTCCGCACCCGCCGACCGCCGAGCGTCGGCTTCCCAGGCGGCAGGGCTCTGAGCCAGGTGGCGTATGCGTGCGACGTACGAGGTGAACGCCCTGTCCGCCTCGTCGGTGGGCAACTCGCTTTCCAGGACGTCCCACTGGAGCAGCAGCGCGCCGTGCTGTTCGAGCACCTGATGGTCCAGCCAGGTCTGCGGTGTACTGCTCACCCCGTACACCGGAGTGCCGGCCCAGTCCAGGTCGTGGCCTCCGCCGAGCGGCCCGGACAGGCCCAGCGCGCTGGTGAACACGACGGGCACGGATTCGGTGTGCCCGGTGCGGGTGGACTTCTCGGCGAGCAACTCCAAGGCGGAGAACTCCCGGTGGTCCAGATCCTCGAAGAGCGAACGCTGTGCACGGGTGGCCGCATCGGCGAAGGAGGTGTCGTGCGACCGGTCCACCGTGTGGAGCATCAGAGAGGTGAAGTCCCCGACGACCTCGTCCGCGCCGGGCAGATCGGACGGCCGGTCGAACAGGGTGAGCGTGAGGGCGAACCTGTCCTGACCCGACCAGTCGGCGAGAGCGTCCCCATAGGCGGCGAGCAGGACGGCGGTCGGTGTGAGGCCGCGCCGGGCCGCCTCGGCCTTGAGTGACGCCCAGTCGTCCGGTTCGAGCCGTGCGCTGCGGCGTCCGAAGCGGGGACGGGTATCGGCCTCCGGGGCGCGCAGTGGCAGCGCGGGCGCACCGGGCAGGCTGTCGATCCGCGCCCGCCAGTAGGCCGCGGCGCGGGCGCGTTCCGGGGAGTCGGCGCGCTGCTCCAGCGCGGCCACGCACTCGGCGAACGTGGTGCGTACCGGTGGGAGCTGGAGCTCCGGGTCCCGGTACAGGGCGCACAGTTCACGGTCCCAGATCAGGTAACTGGCGGTGTCGCACACGAGGACGTCCACGTTGACGAACAGGCGCACGACGTCGCCGGGCAGGCGGGCCGCCCTGATGTCGACCAGTGGCCAGCGCCCGGGACGCGGCTCCCGGCGGACGAGGCGGGTACGGATCTGTTCGAGCTTTTGGACACGCTCTTCCTCGCCCAGCCCGCTCAGGTCCTGGACGCGGATGCGGTAGCGGGGCACCCGGTCCAGTACCCGGTTGCGTCCCTCGGGGGAGATGACCGCGCGGAGCATGGGGTGTCGGGCGATCACCCGGTTCCATGCCTCCTCGTAGCGTGCGGTGTCCAGGCCTGGGCAGTCGTATTCCAGGTGGAACGAGCACGGCACGTCGCCGAGACGGTAGCCTCCCGAGCCGCCGACCCAGTAGGCGTGCTGCACCCGGGTGAGCGGGAACTCGCTCACGGCACCGGTCGGTTGCCTCGGCGCGGTGCGGGTTTCGGTCTCCGGTGGTACGGCCGGTGTTTCCGGCTCATCGCCGCCGGGGTCTGCCGCTCCGCCGGGCGCGGATATCAGGGGGGCGAGGGCCGCGACCGTGGGACGCGTCAGCAGGTCCTGAAGGCGTAGTTCGGCTCCCCGTTCGTCGCGCAGCCTGGCCAGCATGCGGGTGGCCAGCAAGGAATGACCGCCGAGGGCGAAGAAGTCGGCGTCGCGGTCGGTCACGGGGAAGCCGAGCAGTTCGGACCACAGAGCGGCGAGCACTTCTTCGGCGGCGCCCCGGGGCGCGGATCCTGCCTGCTGCGAGGTGCCGCCCGATGCCTCCCGGCCCGGTGCGACGGTCGGGACGTCTGCGGTACGGCCGGCCAGATCGGCCGGAGACACCGCCAGGGACGCGGGGGCGCGGCCCTCTTCGGCGAGGCTGAGCAGCCGGTCCACGGAGCGCATTCCGTCCCGCAGACCGATCGAATGGCGTGAGGCGACCACCCGTTCGGTGCCGCCGGGGCCTATCCGCCAGCCGTCCCAGGCCACGCTGGTCCAGCGCTCGCCGGAGCCCTTCCGTTCGGCGTCCTCCCGTTCGGCCAAGGCATCGAGAAAGCGGTTGGCCGCGGCGTACGGGGCCAGTCCCAGGCCGCCGACGAAGGTGGTGGCCGACGACATCAGCAGAACGTTCGCGGGGCGCAGGTCGTCAGGCAGCCCGCGCAGGGCGGACCGCAGCGCCATCGCCGCCGACACCTTGGCCCGTGCGTGCGCTCGTACGGTCTCCTCCTCCACGGCACGCAGCGGGGCCACCGCGGCCGAGGCCACGACACCGGCCGCGTGCACCACCAGGTCGAGTGGCCCGTACTGCTGTGACACGGTCCGCAGAAGGGCGGCCGTGGCGTCGGGGTCCGCCGCGTCGACGGCCCGTACGTCCAGTTCGACGCCGTCCTCGCGCAGCCGCCGTACGGCCCCGGCCCGCTCGGCCTGCGGGGTTCCCGGTACCGGGTCGGAGGGCAGTCCGTCGCGGCCGGTGACGATGACTCGCCAGCCGTTGCGTACGAGATGAGCGGAGAGGGCCATGCCGACGTCGCCGAGTCCGCCGATCACGACGGCGGTTCCGCCGGGCCGCGCCCGTTCGGATGCCGTGGGGTGCCAGGGCGTGACGCCGCGGACCCAGCGGTGTCCGCCGCGGTATGCGGCCTCCACACCGCTCGGCTCGCCGTGAGCGAGGGCAGCTGCCTCCACGCACACTTTCCGGGCGTCCTCGCCGCGTGCCGGTCCGGCCGGGAGGTCGAGGGTACGCCAGCGCAGTCCTGGAAATTCCTGGGCGAGGACGCGGGGCACGGCCAGCGATGCGGCGCCCTCCGGTATCGGACGGTCGCCGCTTTCCACGTGGTGCGCGCCCACACTGACGTGGAGCAGGCGGGCGCTGCCGGCCCAGGGGGCGGCGGCTCGCGCAAGCCGCGCGTACCGCAGCACCGATTCGGTGACTCGGTCGGCCGGATCGGCGGACGCCTCCTCGTGGGCCCGGTCGTCCGTGTGCTCGCCGTCCTCGTCATGCGTGTCGACGAGGACCAGGCCCACACAGGGCAGTGACGGTTCGGCGGCTGCCTGCGCGAGGGTGACGGGCCGGGCACCGGCGGCGGCGAGCTCCTCGCGGACCTTGCTCAGCAGCGGTGAGTCCGGGTCGCCTTCGACGAGCCAGCGGCCCTCCAGTCGCTCGGGTGCGTCGACGGG
The DNA here is from genome assembly GCF_002214185.1 of Streptomyces capitiformicae. Classification (NCBI taxonomy): domain Bacteria; kingdom Bacillati; phylum Actinomycetota; class Actinomycetes; order Kitasatosporales; family Streptomycetaceae; genus Streptomyces; species Streptomyces capitiformicae. Next base: position 300,818 of record NZ_CP022161.1, read on the forward strand.
CGGCGTCCGGTGCCACACCGGCACCTGGAACGGCTCCTCCTCGTCGGGTTCGGCGGCGATCGCGTACGGCATGGGCGTGTGGCCGGGCCGTACGTCGTCGGGCTCGTCGATCCACAGGCGCCGCCGGTCGAAGGGCAGACCGGGCAAGGCGATCCGGCGCCGGCCGGGCCGGTGGAGGGCCTCGGGGGCGAGCCGAATGCCGTGGGTCCACAGTTCGCCCGCGGTTGTGAGCAGGGCGGCCCGTGCTCCACGGCGCTCGTCGCGCCCCGGCACGGTGGGCAGGGTGGCGACGACGTTCGCCGCCCCGTGCTGGCGGACGAGCTGCAACAGGCCGCTGCCGGGACCCGCTTGGACCACGATCGCCGGTCCCGTGCCGAGCGCGGTGGTCAGGGCGTCGGAGAACCTGACGACGGACCGCAGATGGGGCACCCAGTGCTCGGGCCCGGGCGGGGTCAGCAGCAGCTGTCCGGTGAGCGTCGTGGCGAGCGGCACGGCCGGGACCGTGGGTACGGTCGCCTCGGCGGCGGCGCGCAGCGCGGGCAGCACCGGATCGACCAGCCGCGAGTGGGCGGCCGCGTCCAGGTGCAGCCGTGCGGTGTGGACGCTCTCGGCGGCCAGCCGGCGCTCGAGTGCGGTCACCGCCTCGGCGGGTCCGGAGACCACGCAGGACCGTGGCGCGTTCACCGCGGCCAGGTCCAGGTCCGGATGGTCGCCGAGCAGCTTCACGACCTGGTCCTCGGGCAGGGCGACGGTCAGCATCGCGCCTCCGCCCGCGGTGCGGGACATGCCGCGGGAGCGCACGTCGACCAGGGTGACGGCATCCGCCAGCCGGAGGGCTCCGGAGGCGACGGCGGCCGCGTATTCGCCGAGGCTGTGGCCGATGAGCGCGTCCGCCTCGATGCCCCAGGAGAGCAGCGTGCGCGCCGTGGCGAGCGAAACGGTGAACAGTGCCGGGAGCCCGTTCACGGGATCCCGCAGCAGCTTCCCGGCATCCTCGTCCGAGGGATCCGCGGCCAGGAGTGGGACAAGACCAGGGCCGGTGCCGTCGCCATGCCCGTCGAAGAGCTTGGCACACTCCTCGACCGTGCGGGCGAACTCCGGCTCCTCGGTGAGGAGTTCACGCCCCATACCCGGGTACTGGGCGCCGCCGCCGGGGAAGGCGAAGACGATTCTCGGCCGCGTGGGCGGGACGGCGCGCCGAGACGCGGAGGCGAGGGCCCGGTGGGTGTCGCCGGGCGTCTCACCGAGCACCGCGGCGGCCCGGTGGGCCTGTTCGCCGCGGCCGGTGTGCAGGGTGTATGCGGCGTCGGCGGTATCGACGTCCGGCTGGTCCAGGGCAGTGGCCGTGGCGCCGGTCAAACGTTCCAGAGCGTCGTCGCGGTGCGCGGACAGCAGGACCAGCTGGGGACGGTGGTCGGCGGGGGCCATGGTGCGCTGTGGCGCACTCCCCAGCACCACGTGGCAATTCGTGCCGCCGATACCGAAGGAGCTGACGCCCGCGTAGCGAGGTCCCGCCCATGAGTCGGCATGGTGCGGCACGGTGAACGGGGAGTTCTCCAGTTCGAGATCGGGGTTCAGGGGCAGGGCACCGAGGGAGGGGGGAAGCACGCCGTGGTGCAGCGCGAGCACGGTCTTGGCGAAGCCGGCGATGCCGGCCGCCGAGTTGGCGTGCCCGATGTTGCTCTTGACGGAGCCGAGGGCGCACCACGCGGGACCGTTCTCGCCGAAGACCCTCTTCAGGGCCGCGAGTTCGACCACGTCGCCGAGTCGGGTGGCGGTTCCGTGGGCCTCGACGTAACTGATCGTCCTCGGTGTGACGCCGGCGAGGGCGAGGGCTTCGGAGATCGCGCGTGCCTGTCCGCGCGGGGACGGCGCCGTGAAACCGGTGCGGTCCCCACCGTCGTTGTTCACCGCGGACCCGTGCAGGACGGCGAGGACCGGGTCGCCGTCGGCGAGGGCGTCCGCCAGGCGGCGCAGTACGGCGACGCCCACCCCCTGGCTGTGCACGATGCCGGTGCCCTCCGCGGAGAACGGGCGCACTCGCCCGTCGGCCGAGAAGATTCCGTCGGGGACATGGAGGTAGCCCCTGCCCTGCGGGACGATCAGCGAGGAGCCGCCGGCCAGGGCGGTGTCGCACTCCCCCGCCAGCAGGGACTGCGCCGCCAGATGGATCGCCACGAGCGAGGTGGAGCAGGCGGTGCCGACCGAGATCGCCGGTCCGGTGAGGGCCAGCCGATGGGCGACGTGCAACGGCAGGTAGTCGCCGACGCCCGAGATCGCCGCTTGGAGACTGCCCACCGGGTCGGCGGCGGAGTCGGCGTAGCGGCGGGCGAGGTGACGCGTCAGGTAGTCGCTGTGGGCCGCACCGGCGAAGACTCCCACGGCACCTGCCCCGACGCCCGATCCGTGCCCGGCCCGTTCCAGCGCCCGCCAGCACGCCTCCAGGAACAGTCTCTGCTGAGGATCCATCAGGGCGGCCTCGGCATCGGTGAGCCCGAACGGCTCCGGGTCGAACAGGTCTTGGCCGTCGATCAGTCCACTCACCGGCACATGCGCCGGGTTGCGCCGCAGCCGGGCCGGCAGACCGCTCTCGGCCAGCTCCTGCTCCGTCTGCCGGGTCAGCCCGCTGCGTCCAGCCGCGAGCAGGTCCCAGAAGGACTCGGTGTCCGGGGCGCCCGGGAAACGGCAGTCGAGGGCGGTGACGGCGATCAGTTCGTCGTCTCCCCGGTCCACCGCCCGCGACGGGTAACTCTGTTCGGACGGACAGCTCTGTTCAGGGGACTGGGTCATCCGGCGGTCTCCCGGGCAAGGGCACGCGCGGCGACCCGCGAGGCCCGGCGTGTCTGGGTTACGAGGTCGGCGGTACCGGTGTCCGAGGGCGCCGTGTGACGCGGGCCGCCCCCCGCCGGGGCCTCAACGGTCCCAGGCTGCGCACCAGGCGTCCGGCGGTGCAATTCGCTGATCCGCGCGGCGAGCGAGCCGACGTCGGCGTGCGCGAACATGTCGCCCAGCGCCAGTCGCGGGGCGATGCCCTGGCAGAGCCGGCGATGTGCCAGGACCAGGGTGAGTGAGGTCGCGCCCAGGGCGGCGAAGGTGCTGTCCGCCTGGACCGGGGATCCGGTGAGATCCGCGAAGACGGACGTGACGTCGTCGAGCACGGCCTGGTCCCGCACCGGGTCGGCATGATGCGCGACAGGCGGGACGGAGACGGTGGCGTCCCGCACGGGGTCGGCCGGGGCGATGGAGGCCGTGGCGCCCGGAGAAGGGACCGGTCCGGCGACTGCCGTGCCCGGGGCAGCCGGACGCTGGACGATCTCGGCCAGTCCCCCGGCGGCGATCCGTGGCTCGAGGCGGGACGACCCGGGCAGTTGCCGCACCCGTCGCAGCCAGTACGCGGTCGCCTCCAGGGCCTGGTCGGGGGGAAGCACGCCGGGCCTGAGGACGATCGCGGCCTCGAGCCCGAGCGCGGCGGCCTCGTCGAGCGCGATGGCGGCCCACTCGGTACCGGCCTCCTCCGACGGCACGTCTGCCGCGGATCTCGGCTCGGCGGCGACCGCGGGTTCCGCGGTCTCGGGCCGCCCGGCGCTGCGAACCTCCTGCCCGCGATACGGGCTCGGGAGGGCCGCATGGTCGATCTTGCCGTTGGCGGTGACCGGCAGCTGGTCCAGGACGACGAACCGGCTGGGGATCATGTACTCGGGCAGCCGCTCTCGCAGCGCGGCCGCCAAGTCCTCGGGAGACGGAGCCTGGGCGGTTCCCTTCGGTGACAGATGGGCGACGAGCCGCGGCCGCCCGTCAGGTCCCCGCACGGACGAGGCGACGCACTGCCGCACGCCGGGATGCCGGCTCAGCACCGACTCGATCTCACCCAGCTCGATGCGATGCCCCCGGATCTTCACCTGCCGGTCGGCGCGGCCGAGGAATTCAATAGTCCCGTCCACCGTCCACCTGCCCAGGTCGCCGGTGCGATAGAGACGCTGCCCGAGGACCGGGTGGATCGCGAAGCGTTCGGCGGTCTGGACGGAATCGCCGGCGTAGCCGCGGGCCAGCCCGTCACCGCCGATGAACAGTTCACCGGCCTCACCGACCGGGCACGGGGCACCCTGCTCGTCCAGGACGTGGAAGGACTGGCCGCGCAGGGCCCGGCCGTAGGGGATGCTGCGCCAGTTCGGGTCGGTGTTCTCCACGGGGTAGGTGATGGACCAGATCGACGCCTCGGTGGCGCCGCCCAGGCTCATGAACTCGGCCTGCGGGGCGAGTCTGCGCAGCCGCTCGGGCAGAGTCAGGGGGATCCAGTCGCCGGACAGCATCACCAGGCGCAGGCTGCGCAGGGCCTCGGCGGCCGCTTCCGGTTCCAGCTCCGCGTACTCGACCAGCATCTCCAGCAGGGCTGGGGCGGTGTTCCACACGGTGACGCCGTGACGTCCCGCCTGCTCCAGCCAGTGCTGCGGGTCACGCTGCCGGGCGGGGTCGGGGAGTACCAGGGAGCCGCCGGCGCCCAGGACTCCGTAGATGTCGAAGACCGAGAGGTCGAAACTGAGGGCGGACAGGGCGAGTACGCGGTCGTCGGCGCCGATGCCGAACCGGTCCACGATGTCGTCGATGGTGGTGCGGGCCGCGCGGTGCTGGATCTCGACACCCTTCGGGCTGCCCGTGGAGCCGGAGGTGAAGATCGTGTAGGCGAGGTCGTCCGGGCTCGGCGTCTTGGCGGCCACGAGGTCGTCGGAGGCGGCACGGCGTGCGGGCCTGCCCGTGGCGGTCAGGCGATGCACGGTGACACCCGGCGGCCAGGCGATCTTCACCCCGCGGCCGACCAGCGCGTGCCGGACACCGGCCCGTTCGCAGACGGCGGCGACCCGGGCGTCGGGCCACGTGGGCTCGATGGGCAGGTAGCCCGCCCCGGCGGCGCTGACCCCGAGGACTGCCGTGATCTGCGCGACGCCCTTCTCGCAGGCCACGGCCACGAGATCACCGGGCCCGGCCTGATGGGCGGTCAGGAGCGCGGCCGTGGCGGCGGCGTTCTCCGCGAGCCGGCCGTGCGTGACGGCACCGGAGGCCCCGTGCAGGGCGGGTCGCTGCGAGTACCGTCGGGCGGCTTCCTGCACCGGCGCGTGCAGCAGAGGGCCCGCGTCGGGGAAGGGCGCGACGTCGAGGGGCTCCTCGGGACGGAAGGTCGGGTCCCAGCCCAGTGCCGGGTCCCGCCATGCGGCGCTCTCCGCCAGTCTGCTCAGCAGCCGGACATGGGCGTCGAGCAGCGCCTGTACGTAACCGGCCGGGAACGCGCCGTCGACCCAGTCCCAGGCGAGCCGGAGCCGGCCGCCCTCGTCCCACACGATGTGGTCCAGGAGAACCTGAGGAGTCTGGGAGATGCCGTAGACCTCTTCGCCGATCCACGCGGCGGGCGGCTCGTCGTCACCGCAGAGGCCCACCCCACTGGTGAACACCACCGGGTAACGGGGAGCGGGGGCGGTGTCGGAGCTCCGTGCGGGGACGTGGTCCCTGAGCACCTCCACCCCGGAGACGGAACGGTGGTCCAGGTCTTCCCAGAAACATCGGTTGACCTCCGCGGCGTAGCCCGCGAACCCTTCCCAGCGGCCGGGTTTGAAGGGAGGTGTGCCCACGAGGGCGGTCGTGGTGAAGTCGCCCACCGCGTCAGCCGCCTCACCCGATGTCTCGGGCCGGTCGAACAGGGTGGTGTTGAGGCATATTCGGTCACCGGCTCCCCAGCGGCCCAGCAGGGCGGCGAAGGCGGCGAGCAGGGTGGCGGTCGGCGTGACGCCGAATTCCGCGCTGCGGGCACGGACGGCGGCCCACGTCGGCGCGTCGAGGGCCGCAGCACTCCGGACGAACCGGGGAGGCGTGGTGTCCTCCGCCTCGCGCAGCACAGGAAGGCGCGGGGCATCGGGGAGTCGGGGAGCGCGCTCGGACCAGTAGGCACGGTCGCGTGCCCGCCGTGCGGACCATTCCGGATCGGTCGTACGGGCCCGCTGCATGTGCGCGAAGTCCGTTTCCGGAACCGGCAGTTGCGCGGTGGGATCCGTGACGAGCCGACCCCACTGACGCATCAGGAGCATCCAGCCCGCGAGATCGGTGATGAGCACGTCCACGCCGATGTGAAGCCGTGTCCTGCCGTCCGGCAGCAGCGCCGCGTGGATGTCGAAGAGCGGCCAGGTTCCGGTCGGCCTCACCTGGTGCGAGCGCTCGTGGCGAAGGCGGGACAGTGAGAGGTCGGCGTCGTCCGGGGAGGCGTTCCGCAGGTCGGTGGTGCCGATCCGGTAGGGCCCGACATCGGCGAGGATCCGCTGCCGTCCGCGTTCGTCCACGGTCATACGGAGCATCGGGTGGTGCTCGATCAGCCGGTTCCAGGCTGCTTCGAGGCGCCCGAGATCCGCGAGGGGGTCCCCGGCGACGCGGTCGTACTCGTAGTAGTAGAAGGTGGCCACCCCTCCGAGGGGCAGCCCTTCCTGCCGGCCGACGAAGTACGACGCCTGAATGGGCGTCAGGGGGAAGGGCCCGCCGTCGTCCTGCGGACTTCCGGTGAAGGCGGGGGCCTGCGTGCCGCCCGGCGCTGCTTGCTCCTCCGGTCTCCCAGCCTGTTCTTGAGCAGGTGCCTCCCGCACTTCGGCGGCGAGCCGGTTCGCGATGTCCTGAGCCGTGGCGCCGTTGAGGAAGGTCGTGAGGGGAAGATCGGCATCGGTGCGCTCGCGGATCCGGCGCCGCAGCCGCACAGCGGTGAACGACTCGAGTCCCAGAGCCGACAAGGGTGTGTCCGGCGTGATCAAGTCGCTCTGTATGCCGAGGACTTCGCCGATACATTCGATGGTGCTTGCGAGGGTGTCTTCGGCAGGGACGAGCTGACTCATCCGGCCTCCGCTCCGTGGAAAATATGGACGGTGTGATGGGTCATTACGAACATCAGGCATTACTCACCCGTGCGCGTGAGGAGGTGCAGCCCGACATCGGGCTTCCCTACGAGCCGCATGTCCAGCCCGGCTTCGGCGGCCTCCTCGGCCAGCCTGTTCTCGCTCGCCACCCACCAGCGGTAGTCGACCGTGACCTCGGACAGCGGCATACCGTCCCGCAGGACGCGGTAGTCCATGCGCCAGGTGATCTCGTCCTCCCCCGAGGGCTCCGCGGTGGCCCACCCCTCGTAGTGGAGGGCGCCCACGGCCGCCGAAGCCATCCGGGTGCGCGGAACCTGCTCGGGCGCGAAGGGCGGAGTGACACTGACGATGAGTGCGCCGCCGGGTGCGAGTCGGCGTGAGGCGCTCGCCCACAGGGCCCGCCGCTCGGCCGGCGGCAGGTGTCCCAGCACGTTCATCGCGACCATCGCGCGCAGGCCGTCAGGGAGCGAGGCATGTGCGGCATCCTCCGCCAGCACCGTGACCCGCTCGCGCAGTTCAGGGTCATCGTGGACGCGCGCCAGCAGCACGGCACGCATGGCGGAAGAGGGCTCGACAGCCAACACAGGGTCGTCTCCCGGAAGCGCGGAGCAGATCACCTGGACTCCCCGGCCGGTACCAGCCCCGACATCGACTACCGGTCCGGGCCCCGCCTTCACCTGCTGGAGCGCTTCGGCCAGCGCCGGGCCAAGGGACTGCCACGTCCCGGCGATCATGAGGTCGAGGTACTCGGCCGAGCGTTCGTACGGATCCAACACTGCAACCCTCCGGAGGCTAGTTAAACACGATTGTCATTTTCATCTGAACTGGCCACCGACGCAAGGCTGTACACGCCGCCGCCCTTGGCCGAAACACAAGCCGGACATCCACCGCGAGGCCCACCACGCCACATACGCGCCTTTTGCGCATCGACATCGCGCGGTACATCGGCGCACTTATCGGCCATACACGCCGTTACAGATCTCGCAAGGGTGACTGAAAACCGACAGCCATAAAATGACGATCACTTCTATTAGTGGGTTGCCCTGTGCAACCCCGGCCTGCCCCGGGTCTCGCCGCTGCCGCCCGGACCCAGCCAGGTGTCGTTCCTGTGTATGGACGATCCCGACCACGGACGCCTCCGGCGCGCTGTCACCCCGGAGTTCACCCATCGCAGGATCCAGCAGTTGCGCCCCGCCATCCGAAGCACCGCCGAGCGGCTCTTCGACGAACTGGCCGAGCGCACTCCTCCCCCGACTTCATCGAAGCGGTGGCCCTCCCTCTGCCCGCGCTCATGATCGCCGGCATCCTCGGTGCTCCGGCGAAGGATCTCGACTTCTTCAGCAGCACATGCGCGCCCATCGCCTCCACCGTTGACAGTCGGGAAGAGATCGGCGCCGCCTACGCGGCGATGTCCGCCTACCTGGACCGTCTCATCACGGCGAAGGAGGAGGAACCTGGCGAGGACCTGCTCGGCCGTGTGATCCGACGTCATCTCACCGCCGGGACACTGGACCACAGTGAGCTCGTCGCCGTCGCCCAGCTGCTCATCGCCGCAGGTCCTCGATACGATGTCGAACATGATCGGCCTTGCCTGCACGACGCTTCTGCGCCGCGCAGCCCTGCGGATGCGGCAGAAATCGGCTTCCGGGACGACAGCTTCGTCCATGGCCTCCTGACACTGCTGGTTGCCCGGTAGCCCCGTTCAGTGTCGTGGGAACGAGCAGGAAGCAACAGCTGATGACACCGTGGCCGTCCCAGCTGGTGCCCGCGGGGTCCACCACGGCCACCGACTCGGCACCCTCCGACGGTTCCGCTCCAGAGGGTGGGCACACAGCTCACTCTGCTCGATGGCGTAATAGAGGGCGTGCACCAGGGCTTTTGGGGTCCGCACCGCAAACGTAGGCCGTTGAGGCCGACGAACACGGTCGAGCCCTCGTCGCAGACGACGCCGGTGGCAAGGGCAGCCTCCAGACCAGGTCCCAGACAACAGGCCCTCGATGAACACCCCGCGAGGACGATGTTCTGCACGACCAACCTTCCGGGCGACGGCGAAAGAGGGCGATCACGGTGGGAACAGTGAAGAACAGGGTGGCTCAGCCTCATCTGCATCTGAACGACAACTGCCTTGAGTTACCAATGTGGTTGGGCGGCCTCGTTCGATGCGTCCGGCCCGGGAAGACCCAAGCGTTGGTCAACCGGGCTCGGGAACGGTTCGTCCGGCTCCCCACTGCCGGGGCCGGTAGGCGCCGACCAGTCGGCAGACGAGGCGCACAGCACCACGGCGTTTCCCTGCTCCGGCGCCTCTACACAGGCGAGTGCGTCCCCGTGTCAAGCTCGCCGCCTCAAGGCAGGAAACGCAATGGACTCAAGACAGTGCCAGCTGTGCCAGGAAGAACAGCTTCCAGTCTGGTTCGCGCGACGCTTCTTCTGCCCCAACAGGTCGTCCAGGGCAATCCGACCTTCCAGTACGCAGTACAGATCGCCGCCGTCTGGCGTGATGAACGACGTGCGCTTGCCGTACTCGCGAAGCGCTCCAGCGCTGAAGCCGTTAACCTCGCGCTTTCGCGAGTGGGTCTGTCCGGGTCTTGATCAAATGATCAGGCCCTCCTTGCCGGCCCGGGTGATCTCGATGGTCTTCACCGAGATGTCCATCACCTCGGCCTTGTGCAGCACCGGCAGCACGACCTGCCCGGTGAAGGTCACGTCGGCCTTCCGCATCCTGGAGACGATCAGCGCCTTGCCCTGCTCCACCTTGCGGAACAGGCGGGCGACGACGAGTACAGCGAACAGACAGACGGCGACGAGCACGCCGACGCCCACGATCCTGGTGACCATGGCATACGTCCTTGAGGCGTAAGGGAGTTGTAGCGTGAGGAAGAGAGGCCGGAGGTGAGATCCGGCGGCGCTTCGGGTCAGGCGGCGCAGTTCCGCGCATGGGGCACGGCGTCGCGCGACACGCTCCCGTAGGGATCCCGGCCGCGGGCCTGCTGCAGCGCGGCAGGGGCGCCCATGCGAGCCTCGCTCGGCACGGACGGCCCCGGTTCATCCGGGAAGAGGCGGTGCAGCGGCCGTACGATCAGGCAGGTTGCTGGCCACGCCACAAACAACGCCCCCACGGGTACGACCAAGTGCAGCATCCCGGCGACCGGTGCCGGGGGCGCGAACACTACGAGCAGAGCCGCCGCTCCAACGCTCAAGGACCAGGCGAGCACCGTCAGCAGCGAGAAGGCGACCGTTACGGGCACCCCGCCCATGCGCCACGCCCGAAGGTCCACGTCCGTGTCGAAGCTGTCGACGCCGGCGACGCCCACGGCGGCCAGGAGCCAGAAACAGACGACCACGACGAGGGCAGCGGTCAGCAGGATCGTGGGCATGCCCGTGGCCGCTGACAGAAGTATCCGCATCTCCCGGTCCCCCTCCGCCCACGGCGCGCATCAGTCGTCTCCGACGGCGCACGGTCGTTCCGGGCCTCGATGCCGGGCACCTGCCGGTGTCCGGCACCGAAACCATCCGCCGTGCTCCCCACAAGCCATGCTGCACGACCCGATCCCTGCCGCGCATTGCCGGTCCCCGGCAGTGTTCATGAGGGTCTGCATGCCGATGACCGCTAAGAGACCGTCACCGGCGCGTCAAGAAGCCAGGGGACGACGTGACAGACCGGGAGATTCCCGAGCAGTATCTGGCCGGTTACGCCGAGATCCTGGCCAGGTATCGGCCACCGGACGATGCCTCACCCGGGACGAGATCGCCTCCCGCCGCACCCTGGGCGAGCAGGCCACCGAGGCCGGCCACGGGGCTGCGCGCCCTCATCAACGCGCATCTGACCGCTGCCCGCACGACTTGGCCGGGGACGCCCGGCTCCGCCGACGACTCACTTGCCGCCGTGCAGCAGGTCATCGACGCCTTCGCCGAAGGAAACGAACGCGCCCAGCTTGTCGCCGTACGCCAGGAAGAGGCCGGCCGCCGGGAGTTCATCGACGATTTCCTCTACGGCCGCAGCGACCCCGGCCCTTCCTCGACACCCTCACCGCGTACTTCGACTCCGGCTGCGTCTCCGCCGAGGCCGCCCTACGCCTCACCCTCAGCGTGCGCGCCCTGGCCTACCGTCTGGAACGCATCCACAAACTCACCGGCGCCAACCCCGCCGACTCCGCCCACCGCCGCCGGCCCCGGCATCGTCGGCACCCAGGACCAGCACGACGCGCTCAGCAAGGTGGAGGCCCGGATGCAGTGGACGTGCGCCGATCCGGCGGGGCTCGCCGAGTGGCAGCCCGGGGCACAGGTACTGGCCTCCCATACGCTCAGCAGCCTTCCCATCCCGATGTACAACGACCTTCCGGCGGCGACCCAGGAGATGCTGAGCGGCCTCGCCGCCCAGCATCTGCCTCAGGTCGAGGAGTACCGGCTCAGCCTGGTCCACCTGCCCTGACGCACACGGTCACCGGGTACCGGCACTGCCGAGGAGCGGGTCCGGGACCGTAGTCCAGCCCTCCTGGCCCAGGGACAGCTCGGCGTCGGTGAGCAGGGCCGCGTCCAGTGCGGAGCGGATCGCCGGGCCGTCGAGGCTGGTTCCGGTCAGGGTGATCTCGTTGCGGCGTTCGCCGTAGTAGTCGTCCCAGAACCAGGAGGCGAGGGCGCGCCGCTGCGGGGAAGCTGCCTGCCAGGCGCGCGCGTCCGCCGGCTCCAGCCAGCGGTCTGCCTCCCTCAACTCCAGGTGGGCCCCGGCCGAACGCCAGGTCACGACGGAGCCGGGACGGCTGCACAGCCACAGGTGGCCTCGGCCGCGGACAACACCGCGCATCGCGGTGGGGAGCGCGTCCGCCAGCCGCCCGGGGTGCAGGGGGCGGCGGGCCCGCCAGAGCACCGTCTCCACTCCTCGGCCGGCGCCGTATCGCGTAGAGGGAACCGTCACCGGCTCCAGTCGCGCCTGCCACTCGGCCTCGGCGCCAGGAGGCGCGGCCCGGACGAGCGAGGCCGGCAGCTCGGGTCCGGCTCCGTCAATGTCCAAAGGTGTTACGAGGCGGGCACGTGGGTTGAGCTGGGAGGCCAACGCGGCTGCGGCAGACGCCTGTTCGCTGTCGCCGCCCGCAGGAGCCGGCACGAGCAGTACGTCCGCCGCCTCCACCTGGCGAACGGCGGCCTCGGCCGGGCTCAGGGCCTCACCGCGCTCGCACCCGCTCCACAGCCGTACCGCCTGATGAACGCAACCTACGTCCACCATGAATGACGACGGCTCGACTCCGACCACCACGGGTGCCGGCTCGTAGTAGTCCCCCAGCGAGCCGCTCGCCACGCGGGCACGCCACAACTCCACCAGGAACGGCAGGACATCGACGTCCCCGGGCAGGGCGAGAACCACGTGCACCGGGCCCGAACAGCGCCGTAGAGACATCAAGTCCTGACGGAGAATCACCACAGGATCTCCCGTCGCCCCCCAGGTTGCCTCCCGCACGGACGCGTCGACGCTCGACAGGAAACGCTGGACGATCGGGTACCCCGTCTCCTGGCCCTGGATCGACACGGCCAGCAGCACGGCGCGCGGAGACAGCCGCAGCAACTGCTCGACTCCGACGCCGCGGATGTCGGGGGTGTTGCCGGCGACCACGCTCAACAGGCCCTTCTGCACGCCGTCGCTCCTCAGTTGAGGTGGGCGACTTGCTGCGGGGCGGGCGCCGCGCGGAGCCGGTTGGGCAGCGTACCGTCGTCGGGCATCCCGGCCCTCAGCCAGGCACCGACCGCTTCGGCGTCGGCCCCGGTGACGAGCGGGCCGAGCCGTACGACGGCCCCGACCGGCTTGCGATCCGCCGTACATGGCTGCACGGCCGCGTGCAGTCCGCGGTCCGACCGGCAGTGCAGAACTTTCTCCAGGCAACCGGTGGAGACCATGACCCCGTGGGGGCAGCCCCGGACGGCGCGACGCAGCCCGTCCATCAGCCCGTTGGTCTCGGCGTGACACGACGCGCAGACGACAAGGGTGAACGGACGGCTCCTACGGCCGCGTGCCGCGTCACTCATATCCGCGCCCTTCCCCAATTTATTGAAAATGGTTTCCATTTTTATAGCACAGTCAGGCGCCCGCATCGAGGCCCTCCAGGCCGACCGGCCCACCCCCACCGGATTCGGCGAACCAACTCTCGGTAATGGAAGGAGAGTTGGCGGGCCCGTCATTTGACACTCGCACCACCCCCTTGCCAACCTGCGCTCTTGGCATCCATGTCCAGTAGCGGTGGCGGTTAGCCATGCGCATCGCCTTCGCCGACAAGGGCTGCAGCGGCTGGACCACCCTGTCCGTCCTCTTCTCCCGTCACCTGGCACGCTCCGGCGCGCCGTTCCTCGCCATCGACGGCGACATCAACCAGCACCTGGCCGACGCGCTCGATCTCGACGAGGACGAGTTCTTCACCGCACTGCCGCTCAGCGCCCGGACCGGCGAGATCAAGGACTATCTGCGGGGCACCAATCCGCGGATCCTGTCGCGCGATGCCATGATCGAGACGACTCCGCCTATCGCCCTCTGCGAGCAGTCCTTATTTGTACGCGCCCAGGAGCAGGGCCGGGACGCCGGGGAGTTGGAGCTGCACAACGCGCGCGCTGGCCCGGCTGCGTGGGGCCGTGGACGCCCGGCCCAAGGACTGGAGAGCGTTCCAGCGGCACGCCGTCAGTTCCATCTGCGCAACGCCACGGCCTGGGCGGCGTTCTTCTCGTACGTCGCTTTCCCGGCGTATCTGAAGACGCTCGGCGCCCTCGACGAGGAGGCCGCGCACCCGTCTCGGCGTTGAGGGCGACGTCGGCGTGGCCGCCGTCGAGCACTCTCGCCCCAAGCAGTATGTCGTTCGGGTCGACGTCGTCGCCGACCACCACGGCCTGGTGGAGGTCAGGCCACCTGCGGCTGAAGATAGAGCGCGCAGGTCGTCCAGGGTCACCATGCCGGTGAGGCGGCGGTGGCGTCGCGTACCACGGCGAGCGAGGCGCGCTGACTGGCTGAGAGCGGCGCCGCGCCGTAAAGCGGTACCGCAGCACCGCTCGAGTCGCAGCCGGTCGCCAACGCCAGGGACGCGGGTCGGGTCGGCGGCGGCCTGGCAGGAGTGGCCGGGTTTGCCCAGGGCACCGCCGTCGCACGTCAGTCACGGCTGTGTGTTACTCAAGGCGTGACTGCATGGGCGCGGTGCCATGACGGTGACGCACATCTTCATGAACCTTCCAGAAGCACCCTGCCCTCAGGATCACTGCTGCTGGAAGTGATCGAAGCCAGTAAGCAGCGTTCTGCGCCGAGTCGAGCAATGTTATCCACAGAAGCGGCAAGGCCCTGTGGGCAACCGGGTACGGCAGACCTTGGGGTCGGGCGGGGCTCAGGTGCCGGGCAGGCCGGTGAGGGCGGGCGGCAAGGCCAGGCTTGTGAAGAGGGCGTGTTCGGCGAAGTTCAGCGCAAGGTTGGCGATGACGCCGACGACAGCGGCGGTGATGCAGCTCAGGGCGGCCGACACCTGTCGGTTGCTGCGCAGGCGCTCGATGCAAGGGGCGCTCGCGATGCCATGACGGGGGTCGGCGGCATATGCCCCGCTCCTCGCCCGTTCCGCTCGTCCACCGCGGCGAACTCCGACCTACTCGGCAAGGCCCAACATGAGGGGCTCCCCGTCCTCGAAGCCGACCTCCACCCGTAGGGGACCCGCGGTGCCGGGCACGGTGTGCAGGCCGTTGGGCTTTACTCCACACCAGCCTTCGATGACGTCGGCCGGGCCGGCCACCTCGATGCCGGTGATGCCCACCGGTTGTCGGCGGTGCGCGGCACTGAGGACAGCATGGCCTTGCGACCAGTGGATGAGGCACGGCAGGAAGCGCCGGTCGAAGTTCTGGCCGAAGCCGGCAAGCGTGTAGGGCGGATAGCCCGGGCCCTCCGCGGGCACCTCGACCACGGACATCTCGTTCGCGGCGGCAAGGTCGCGCAGCCGCTGCTCGTCCTCGACCGCCACCAGCCATGCCATCGGGACGAGAGGCACTGAGGGATGCGCGGCAAGGGCTTCCTTATCGAACTCCAGCAGCGGCGGGGCGCCGGGCGCGGGAGCCTCACCGTTCGGATAGTGGATCTCCAGCAACTGGCCATGCCGCAGTGGTACGACGAGGTTGGACAGTCCGAGACCCGGAATGGTCCGGCCGCGGGCGATACCCAGACCGGCCCGGCTGAGCACCTGCTCGGCGTCGGCCCTGGTCCGGGCGGCCAGCACGACGTGATCAATCTCCATCCGCTCTCGCCTTCCACCGCATCCCGATTGCACCGCGACCGACACCACGTTATTCGTGGTGGAATTCGTTTTCAACAGCGTGTTCGGATCCGCTACTTCTGGGAACTCCGGCCGCGTGGCCGAATCCGGAACACACGACGAACTGCTCGACCACAGCGGACGCTACGCCGCCTTCTGGACCGAACGCAGCCGCGCCCAGGACTGGCGCCTGGCGAATCAGGCCGCCGTCTGACCTCGTGGTGCAGCACCCGCGCCTCGCACGAGGGCCGGTACGGGAAACGGAAGATCGTCAACGCGCTGCTCCACCGGAGCCGCACCGGCGGGCAACGGTGGTGCCGGCCGCCTCGAACAGGCCCTCGTCGGCGCAGAGCTGGTCCAGGACGAGGATCAGAACGAGGAAGACCACGACCGGCAGCAGGCTATGCGTCTGCTGCCATGCCTCGTGCGAAGTCACGGGCCTGCCCACCGCCATGGCGAGGGTCACCGCGGGGACGGCGCCCGCCGCTTCCGGCCAGCCTCGCGGCCGGACTACGGCGAAGGCCAGCACGGCCAGCACGGCCAGCACGGCCAGCAGCCGGACGGCCGAGACGGTCTCGGCAACCACGGTGGAACAGCCCTGGAACCTGGGTGGGTTCGCCAACAACGTCGTCCAGCGGGTTCCCGTGCCCTGCCCCGATCCTCCCGACGCCCTCGATCCTCCTGGCGCCCTATGCCGGCCTCGCCGGCCGGCCCGACCACGTATCACGACCACCACAGTCGCCTGGCAGATCAATTACCTGCATGCCAGGGCTGGGCATGGGCGGGCTGGAGCGCATCCATGACCGGGTACGTCAGCTGGAACAACTCGGGACCCAGCCAAGCCCGGTGTCCTGTCCCTGACTCGCCCGCCGTCGGCCGGTGACGCGGCAGTGACGCCGGAGTGACGCGAGGTCGGCCACGATCACGCAATGCGGACAGACAACGGCATGCGCCGATGACCGGGCGTACGGACGCGGTCCGGACTCCCCGCGGCGCGCTGGTCGGGGTCGACCCGGCCAACCCGCTGGCCGGCCTGGTGGTGTTCCAGTACAACCCCGACGAAATGACCCGGCGACTGGTCGCCCGGACACCGGAGGGCGACGACGGGACCGGCGGTGCCCGCAGTGAGGCGCTGCGCCTCACCGGGGCCCCGATCGAGACGATCAGCCTGGCGGTCGAGCTGGACGCCACCGACCAGTTGGCGGACGGTGATCCGGAGGCCGCGCTCCTCGGCATCCATCCCCAGCTGGCAGCGCTCGAAATGCTGCTCTACCCCAAGAGTTCGGTGCTCCTGGAGAACCTGGCACTGACGGCGGTCGGCACCATCGAACTGATACCGATGGAGGCATCGCTCACCCTCCTGGTCTGGGGAGTCGGCCGGGTCCTCCCGGTGCGGCTGACCTCCTTCTCGATCACCGAGCAGGCGTACGACACCCAGCTCAACCCGATCCGGGCCCGGGCGGACCTGGAACTGCGGGTGCTCTCCTACAGCGATCTGTCGGTCACCAGTCCAGGACACCATCTCTTCCTGGCCCACCAGATCGCCAAGGAGGCCATGGCCACGCTCTCCGCCCGGTCGGCGGCGGGCCGGGGCGTGACCGGCGGCATCGGAGGGGTGTTCCGTTGACCGATCCGACCAGCCGGTACGCCTCGCTGGACGTGGTCACCGCCACCGTCCCGGACGGCACCGGCGGCAGCCGCGAGGTCCGCTGCCTGAGCCGCAGGCTGCTCCCCATGCCGGGCAGTGCGCACACGCTCGCCGAGCACACGGTCGCCCTCGGGGACCGACCGGACACGATCGCCGCCGCCGCTCTGGGCGACCCCACCCAGTTCTGGCGGATCTGCGACGCGCATCCGGTGATCCATCCGGACGAGCTCACCGCCGCCGACCGGATCGGAACCCGGATCCCCATCCCGTTCCCCCTGGCGTGACCGCGCCCCTGCCGCCGTACCGGCCTGTGGAAGGAAACCTGTGGAAGGAGAGAGAGCATGGCCCTGCTGAGCACCTACCTCACCGTGCTCCTCGGCCCCACGGTGCCCGTACCCGCGCCGCCGCGGCTGGTGGAGAACCTCCAGCAGGTGCAGGTCACCATGTCCGACAGTGCCAGATCCGGATTCCAGCTGGTCATCGCCGCCGGACGCGGCGGTCCGGCGGGTGCGCTCGATCACCCGCTGCTCACCGAGCGGTATCTGCAGCCCTTCGACCGCGTGGTGCTCGTCCTGACGCTGCACGGCACGCCCACGGTGCTGATGGACGGGGTCATCACTCATCGGGAGCTCACCCCGGGCTCGACCTCGGGTTCCGCCACCTTCACCGTCACCGGGGAGGACCTCGGCGTGCTGATGGACCTGGAGGAGCGGACCGCGGAGTATCCGGCGCAGGACGAGGCCGCCATCGCCGCCCGGCTGATCCTGAGGTACGCACGCTACGGGTTGGTGCCCAGAGTGGTCCCGCCGCCGGTGATCGACTTGTCGCTCCCGATCGAGCACATCCCGGTCCAGCGGGGCACGGACCTCGCCCAACTCACCGCGATGGCCAGGCGCTTCGGCTATGTCTTCCACATCACCCCGGGCCCGCTACCGCTCACCAGTACCGCCTACTGGGGTCCACCGACCCGGGTGGGCAGACCGGCACCGGCGCTCTCGGTCGACTTCGGGCCGGCTACCAATGTCGAGCAGCTTGCCTTCAGGTCCGACGCCCTGGCCGCCACCCAGGTCCGCGGCCGGGTCCAGGACCGGCTCACCGACACGGTGATCCAGGTCCGCAGTGTCGGCAGCACCCGGCCGCCACTGGCGGCGGAACCCGACTGGCTGGTCAACCGGCATCTGCGCACCACCCTGCTGGAGGGGAGCGGTATGACCGCCCCGCAGGCGTTCAGCCAGGCTCAGGGCAGGGCCGAGGCGTCCAACGACGGCTCGCTCACGGTCACCGGCCGACTCGACACCGAGCGCTACGGTGCACTGCTCCCGGCCAGGGGCCTGGTGGGCGTACGAGGGGCGGGCTGGTCGCATGACGGCCTGTACCACGTCAAGCAGGTCACCCACTCGATCGCCCGGGGGCGGCACACCCAGGAGTTCACGCTGACCCGGGAAGGCGTCGGCTCCACCACTCCGGTGGTGCGGCCATGAAGCGCCAGGAGCGGGTGAACGGGTCCGGACCGACCGGACAGGGCAACGGAGGAGCATCATGAACCAGTACTTCGGCAAGTACCGGGGCAAGGTCAGCAACAACGCCGACCCGATGGTGCGGGGCCGCCTCCAGGTCAGCTGCCCCGATGTGCTCGGCGACGCGACAGCCCTGTGGGCGATGCCCAGCGTGCCGTACGCCGGGCCAGGCGTCGGTCTGCTCGCCGTCCCCCCGATCGGCGCCGATGTCTGGGTCGAGTTCGAGGGCGGCGACCCGGCTCTGCCGATCTGGGGCGGCTGCTTCTGGGGAAGCGGCCAGGCACCCGGCGCCGGCCCCACCACCAAGGTGTTCAAGACCGACGGACTGAGCCTCACGGTCAACGACCTGCCGGGATCGGGTGGTGTGACCCTGGTGGTCGGACCACCCGCGGTCTCCACGCCGCTGACCATCTCCCTGACGGCCGCCGGAATCGAACTGTCCAACGGAGCCGCGAGCGTCAAGCTGACCGCAGCCTCCGTATCGGTCAACGACGGTGCCCTGGAGGTCATCTGATGCCAGGTCAGCTACTGCATCTCGGCGCGACGGTCATGTGTGCGCACTCCGGGCCCGCGCAGCCCACCAAGACCGAGCCCCGGGTGCTGGTCAACGGAATGCCGACGGTGACAGCGGTGGCACCGTACACGGTCGCGGGCTGCACACTCCTGCAACCCCCCGGTCCCTGCCTCACCGCCCAGTGGGTGTCCACCGCCACCCGGGTGCGGATCGGCGGGGTCCCCGCCGTGCTGTCCGACGGGAGGGCCCAGTGCACACCCACCGCCACCCCGCTGACCGTGTCGGCTACCCAGACCAGGGTGAAGGGGACCTGAGGTGAACATCGGCTTCCCCTTCCGGATCGGCCCCGGCGGCAGGACCGCCCTGGTGGACGAGGAGCAGTACATTCGCGACCTGATCGAACAGGTGCTGTTCACCGCCCCCGGCGAACGGGTCAACCGTCCCACCTTCGGCAGCGGCCTCCACCGACTCGTATTCGAACCCACCGGCGGCGAACTGGCGACCGCGACCCGGCTCATGGCGCACGGTGCGCTCCAGCAGTGGCTGGGCGACCTCGTCGAGGTACAGGCCGTGGACATCACCGCGGAGGAGGCCACCCTCCGGGTGACGGTGAGCTACCGGACCCGCGCCATGGACCGGCCCACCGCCGCTGTGTTCACCCGGAGGCTGCCCCAGTGACGGAAGCCGACGTCCCGAACGACTCCGATCCCCGCCCACCGCGCCCCCTGCCGACCGCACCCGTCTCCACCTCGCCGATCGACTACCTCCACCGGGACTACGCGGGGCTGCGCCGACTGCTGCTCGACCGGCTGTCGCTGCTGCTGCCCGGCTGGAAAGACCGCGGGCCCGCCGACCCGGCGGTCACCCTGGTCGAGCTCTTCGCCTACCTCGGCGACCAACTCGCCTACGCGCAGGACGCCGTGGCCACCGAGGCCTACCTCGGCACCGCCCGGCGCCGGGTCTCGGTGCGCCGCCACGCCCGGCTGCTCGACTATCGGATGCACGAAGGAGCCGCGGCCAGGACCTGGCTGGCGGTCCAGGTCGACGAATCCATGGCCGGGGCGAGACTGAACAGTGGCACCGAGGTCGCCACCGATGACGGCAGCGTGGTCTTCCACACCCTGCACCCCGTCGAACTCCGGGCCGCCCGCAACACCATCGAGATCTACACCGCGGACGAGGAACGCAGCGTCCTGCCCGCCGGAGCCACCACCACAACCCTGGTCGGCAGCAACACAACGCTCCAACTGCGCGCCGGGGACGTGCTGCTGTTCGAGGAGGTGCTCGGCAGCGGCGGCGACCCCGCCGGCGCCGATCCGTCCCACCGCTGGGCCGTACGTCTCAACGCCGACCCGCTGCCCCATCGGGTCTCCGACACCGATCTGCTGCGGGTGAGCTGGGACCAGGAGGACGCACCGCCCTTCCCCCTGCGACTGTGGCGCTTCCCCGGCGGGGGCGACACCACGGTCGGGGCCACCGTGGTCCGCGGCAACGTCGTACTGGCCGAGCACGGCGCCCTGGTCGGCCCCGAACCGCTGACCCCCGCCGAGGTGCCGACCCGGGGGCGGTACCGACCCCGGCTGGTCCACACCGGGCTGACCCATGCCGTGCCCTACGACCACCGGCAGGCCACCGCACGGCCCGCCACGGACGCACTCACGATCCGCCCCGCCGAGGCGGTGCCCGTGATGGTCGAACTGAAGGACAGTGCCACCTCCTGGACCGTGGTGCCCGATCTGCTCTCCGGCAGCCGCTTCGCACCGGAATGCACCGTGGAGACCGACGACGACGGCCGAGCCCACCTGCGCTTCGGCGACGGTGTGCACGGCCGCGCCCCCGCACCCGGGGCCACGTTCACGGCGGTCTACCGGACCGGCGGAGGACGGGCGGGCAACGTCGGCAGGGAAGCGCTCACCCAGCTGGCGCAACCCCTCCGCGGCGTCACCGTCCGCAACCCGATGCCCGCCCGGGGCGGAGCCGACCCCGAGCCGGTGGAACAGGTGCGGCAGTGGGCACCGCAGGCGTTCCGGGTCCAGCAACGGGCGGTCACCGACGACGACTACGCGGAGGTCGCCGGACAGCAACCGCAGGTCCGGCAGGCGGTCGCGACCCGGCGCTGGACCGGCTCCTGGTACACCGAGACCGTCACCGTCGACCGCACCGGCGGCATTACCCCCGACCAGTACTTCCGCCGACAGGTCGGCAGCCGTCTGGAGCGCCACCGGATGGCCGGGGAGGACGTCCGGGTGACCGCTGCCGTCCCGGTGGCGCTGGACATCGTGATCACCGTACGGGTCGCTCCCGGCCACCCCCGCGGAGAGGTCAAACGGGCCCTGCAGGACGTCTTCACCGCCGGACAGCGATCGGACGGCACACCCGGCTTCTTCCACCCCGACCGCTTCGCCCTCGGCGCGCCGGTCCATCTGAGCCAGGTGGTGGAGGCAGCCATGGGTGTGCACGGGGTGCTGTGGATCGACACCGACGACACATCACCCAAACCCAACCGCTTCGGGCGCTGGGGACACCCGCCCGCCGGGGAACTGAGGCAGGGCCGGATCCCGATCGGGCCGCACGAGGTGGCTCGCTGCCCCAGTGACCCGAACCTGCCCGAGCACGGCCGGATCGACTTCGTCATGGAAGGCGGCTCATGAGCACCCCCGTACCCGGCGGGGCTCCCGGGGTGCCCAACCCGCCGGGGCGCCCGGCCCTCTCGTACCGGATCACCACCCACGGCGACACCCTCGCACGGAGCCTGGCCGAGGTGTCGCGACGGCTGCCCGGACTCACCACGCACAGTACGGACGACCCCGCCGTCGCCCTGCTGGACGCCTGGGCCTCGGTCGCCGACATGGTGGCCTTCTACCAGGAGCGGATCGCCAACGAGGGCTTTCTACGCACCGCCACCGAACGCATATCGGTACGGGAACTCGCCCGCTCGATCGGCTACGAGCTGCGACCCGGAGCGGCAGCCTCCGCCTACCTCTCGTTCACCGTGGAGGACACCCCGGGGACGCCCGGCCGCGCCGTCGTACCCGCGGGCACACCGGTGCAGAGCATCCCCGGCCAGGGAGAACTGCCGCAGACCTTCGAGACCGGGGCGGAACTCCAGGCCGTCGCCGAGCACAACGCGATCCGCCTGCGGCTGCGCCGCCCGCAGCTGGTCGGCCTTGGCACCACCCGCCTCCACCTGGCCGGAACCACCACCGGACTGCGCCCCGGCGACGCCCTGCTGATCCGCTCCACCGCAATGCATCACGCCTGGCAGTTCCGCATCCTGCGCACCGTCGAGCCGCTGCCCACCGACCCGACCGGACGCCCGCCGACCACCGTGGTCGGCTGGGACCAGGACCTCAACATGCCCACCTCAAAGGGCGTCGAGGTATACGCCCTACGGCTGCGGGCCTCGTTCTTCGGCCACAACGCGCCCGACTGGCGGACCATGCCCACCTCGGTCCGGGAGAGCTACCTCGCGGCAGCCGGCCCGCGAGGTACGGCCGCGTTCGACCAGGCCCAGTTCGACCAGGCCCAGCTCGACCAGGCCCACCTCGCCTCCGCCACACAGTGGCCCGGCTTCGCCCTCACCGACCCGCCCGAAGAGGATGACGACCCGGTGATCGAACTCGATGCCGCTCATCCCGCGCTGCTCCCGGGCTCCTGGCTGGTGCTCCGGGCACCCGGAGTGCAGGACGAGCTGTACAAGGTCGTCGAGGCCGACCAGTCCGCCGCAGCGGACTTCACCCTGACCTCCACCACCACCCGGCTGCGGCTGCGCGGCACCGGGAAGGTGTCACCGTTCGACCGCCGCGCAACCGTGGTCCACACCCAGTCCGAAAAACTGCAACTCGCCGACGAACCCGACACGACGCTGGTGACCGGACCCGGCCTTTGGCTCGAACGGCCCGTGACACTGAAACCCGGGGCACCCGTCGTGGTGACCGGCACCACCGACCAGGGTGTCCCGTCCACCGCCGTCCACCTGATCGACACGGTGGCGGAGGACGGCACCTCGATCGTCCTCGACCGGCCCCTGGAGCACCCACTCGTCCCGGCCTCGGTGCTGTTGCTCGGTAATGTCGTCGCCGCGACCGCCGGGCAGACCACCGAAGAGGTGCTCGGCAGCGGTGACGGCAGAGCCACCCACCAGCGGTTCACCCTGCTGCACAAGGACCTCACCCATGTCTCCGCGCCGACCGCGAGCGGGGTGCGCGACACCCTGGCCGTCCAGGTCGACGGCGTCACCTGGACCGAGGCCCCCTCCCTGTTCCCCCTCGGCCCGCACGACCGGTCCTATGTGGTGCGGATCCAGGACGACGCCACCGCGACCGTGGTCTTCGGCGACGGGGAACGCGGCGCCCGGCTGCCGTCCGGACAGGAGAACGTCCGCGCCACCTACCGCACCGGCATCGGCCCCCAGGGCAACGTCGGGGCCGGCTCCCTCTCCCTGCTCGTGAAACGGCCACTCGGCATCCGCGCCGTCGACAACCCCCTGGCGGCGACCGGCGGTACGGCCCCCGAGCGGCCGGACGACGTACGAACCCGGGCACCACTGACCGTCCGCACCTTCGACCGGGTCGTCTCCCTGGACGACCACGAGGCCTTCGCCCGGAACTTCACCGGGATCGCCAAGGCCAAGGCGACCGTGCTGCGCCCGGCTCCGATGCCCTTCCTCCACCTCACCATGGCGGCCCCGGACGGCGCCGTCCCCGACGACACCCTGACGGCCCTGCGGGCAGCCCTCGAAACCGACGGCCTCCCCGGCCGCCGACTCGGCCTGGACAGCTACCTGGAGCTGCCCTTCACCCTCGCCGTCGCGATCCTGCCCGCACCGGACCGTGAACCGGACACCGTGTCCAGCGCGGTCGAGCACGCCCTGGCAGAGCTGTACTCCTTCGAGCGACGCGACTTCGCCCAGCCCGTGACCGCCGCCGAAGCGATCGCCACCACCCAGCGGGTCCCCGGGGTGGTGGCCGCCAACCTGACCGAACTCCACCTGACGGGCGGGTCGGTCGCAGTGACACCCCTGCTGCCCGCTCGCGGAGCCCGCCTCGACGCCTCGGGCACGGCCGTCCCCGCCGAACTGCTGGTCCTGAAGGAGCTCTCCGTGGAGGTGATGACGTCATGAGCGAGGACCGGCCGGTGTACGACCTGCTGCCCGCCGTGCACCGCAACCGCGACGCCGAACTCGGCCACCCGCTGCGCGCCCTGCTCGAACCGGTCGAGGAGGAACTGCGCAGACTGCGGGAGGACATCGACGGCCTCTACGACAACTGGTTCGTGGAGACCTGTGCCGAATGGGTGCTGCCCTACCTCGGCGACCTGCTCGGCGTCGAACCCGTGGCCGCGTCACCGGACGGAGCAGCGCCCAGACGGGCCTTCATCGCCAACACCCTCCGCCACCGGCGGCGCAAGGGCACCCCCGCCACCCTGGAAGAGCTGGCCCAGGACATCACCGGGCTGCCCGCCAAGGTCGTGGAGTACTTCCAACTGCTCGGCACCACCCAGCACGTCAACCATCCACGCCTCGGTAATCTGCGCACCCCCGACCTGCGGGACACCGGGCGGCTCCAGCTGCTCGGCACCCCCTTCGACCAGGTGGCCCGTACCGCCGACGTCCGCCATGTCGACCGCGGGCGGGGCCGTTACAACCTCGGCGCGGTCGGGCTCCATCTGTGGCGGCTCAGCTCCCACCCGTACACCGACGTCGACGCCCGCACCGTGGACGCCGCCGCGGGCCGCTGGACCTTCGACCCGGCAGGCCGCGACCTGCCGCTGTTCACCCGGCCACGTGGCGGCCCCACCCGGGAGACGGAGATTCCGGCGCCACTGCACCGCCTGACGCTCCATCAGCACATGGAGCGGCTTGTCTCCGGACCCGACCCGGTGTTCCGGATCGGCCTGCCCGAACCCCACCGGCTGATCGCCGCCGACCTCAGCGAATGGACCCGGCCGCCCGAGACCACTGACGGCCCTCCATGGGTCGCCGTGGACCCGCTGCTGGGCAGGTTCACCCTGCCGCCCGGGATGGAGCCGGACCGGGTGCGGGTCGACTTCAACCAGGGGAGCCCCGGCGACATCGGGGCCGGTCCCCACGACCGGCGGGCGACCCTCGCCGCCGCGCTCTCGGCTGCCGGAACACCCTGGCCGGACACCGTCGACTGGCAGATCGGGGTGAGCCGCAACCACGCCCAGGACCGACGCGAGCCCTCCTACGGGCGGGTGGTCGCCACCCTCCACGAGGCCGTGCAGGCCTGGAACACCCGGCCGGATCAGGCACCGGGCCAGACCGGGGTCATCGTGGTGATGGACAGCGCCACCTACCAAGAGAACCTCACGGGCAAGCGGGCGATCGAGATCCCCCCGGGCAACCGGCTGCTGCTGGTCGCCGCCCACTGGCCGTCCGGCCTCCTCCCCCAGCCACCGGACACACCCGCCTCCGCCCCGGGCCCCTTCGCCGCCGCCGGACCCCGGCCGCACCTGGTCGGCTCGCTGGAGGTGGTTGCCCCCCGCGGACGGGCCGCCCGCCCGGGCGAACTGATCCTGGACGGCCTGTCGGTCGAAGGGGGGATCACTGCCAGGCCCGGCGACCTGGACAGCCTCGTGGTCGCCGACTGCACTCTCACCGGTCAACTGCGGGCCACCGACAACCCCCGTCTGACCGTACGACTGATCCGCACCGTCTGCGCAGGGGTATCGCTGCGCCGCACACTGCCCGGCCTCCGCCTGTCGGACAGCATCTTGTACGGAGGCCGGGCGGCGGTGGACGCTGCCCCCGCAGACGTCGAGATCGAGGCCTGCACGATCCTCGGAATGACGCTCGCCCGCACCCTGACGGCCAGTGACAGCATCCTGCACGGCGGCATCAAGGTCCGCAGGGGCCGCGAGCACGAGCAGGGCTATCTGCGGTACAGCTACGCCCCGCTCAAGTCCGCCGTCTCCCGGCGCTATCGCTGCCACCCCGCCGACCCGGCGGCCGCCGCCCGGGTGGCCCCGAGCTTCATCTCCGAACAGCAGGGAGCCCCCGGCTTCTGCCGACTGGCTGCGGACTGCCCGAGCGAAATCGCCACAGGCGCGGAGGACGGCGGCGAACTGGGGGCCTTCCACTTTCTGCACCAACCGTGGTGGATGGCCGACCTCACCGCGCAGCTCGACCGCTATCTCCGCTTCGGTCTGGAAGCGGGTGTCTTCTTTGCCGACCCGACTGACCCGACTGACGCTTTATTGGAAGGACAGCAATGAAGGGCGACTTCACCCGGCGGACGTTCCGCAGCGGGAACCACTACCGCGGCGTGCTCATGCAGCAGGGCCGGGTGCAGCTTGACGCCGACTGGAATGAGCAGTTGGACATCCAGCTCCACCACGACGAGACCACCGCGCGGGATGCCATCGGCGCCCATGGCGGACCGCGGGGCGCCGCCGGATTCGCGATCACCGATCCCAAGGGCGCCGATCCCCGTGACTGCCCTCCGGAGGACCTGTGGCTGTCCCTGGGCCGCTACTACGTCGACGGCATTCTCTGCGAGAACGACAACCCGGTGCAGCTGGAGAACCAGCCCGACCTGCCGGAGCTGGGGCTGCCCGACGCCGACGGCCGGTTCGTCGCCTATCTGGACGTCTGGCGGGAGCACCTCACCGCCCTGGAGCGGCCCGAACTGCGCGAGGTCGCCCTCGGCGGCCCGGACACGGGCACCAGAAGCCGTACGGTGTGGCAGGTCCGCCTGGAGCAGATGGCCAACCCCGAGGCCACCCCCGACAAGGTCGCCCAACCCTGGAAACCGCGCGACAGCAGGACCCGCGGGCAGCTCCGCGCGCGGGCGCAGCCGCCGGAGGCCGGCCCCACGCCGGGCGTCGTCCCGCCGCACGCGGGCTACCGCCGGGTGGAGAACCAGCTGTACCGGGTGGAGATCCACGAGGGCAGCGACGGCAGCCCGTCCTTTGTATGGTCCCGGGACAACGGCACGGTCGCCGCACGGCTGGTCGGCTGGTCCCCTCAGGCGATCACTGTCGATTCCCCCGGCCGGGACGAGGCGCTCGGCTTCTCCATGGGCCAGTGGGTGGAAGTGACCAACCATGCCCGCACCCGTCGGGGAGAGCACGGCGCCCTGGCCCAACTGGGCGAGGTGTCTGGTACCGAGCTGAAGGTTGTTCATTGGGTGGGCAACCCGCTCGGGCTGTCCGGCTCCCCCGGTGCCGTAGTACGCCGCTGGGACTCCCCGGGCGCGGTGCCGATCACCGGCGACTGGATCGAGCTGGAGGACGGCGTACAGGTCCAGTTCGAGCCGGGCGCCTTCCATCGCACCGGCGACTACTGGCTCATCCCGGCCAGGACCGCCGCCCTCTCCCTGACCGACCTCGACTCCGACATCCCCGGAAACGTCGAATGGCCCCGCGGGGAGGACGGCGTCCCGGTCTATCAGCTGCCGGACGGCATCAAGCACCACACCGCCGCCATCGCCCTGCTCGACCGCGTCAGCGGTCTGTGGACCCGGGTGTCCGACTACCGTGCGCTGTTCGCTCCGCTCGCCGCGGCCGCACCGGGCCTCCACGTGAAGCACGTCCGGCTGCTGCCGCGCAAGGAAACGAACGAAATGGACGAGGACACCAACGACGGGGAACTGGGCAACGACACCAGCGTCGCCACGGACGACTTCCTCCGCAGCTTTGTCGTCGTGGGCTTCGACGATGTCCCGGCCCCCGTGCCCGCCACCGACCAATCCGTGCTCACCGTCACCCTCGACCTGCCCTACCCCTTGTCCCCCGCCGAGCGGGACGCCTGGCGGTTGCCACCCGGCCAATTCCTGGGCACCCAGTCCTTCGACCTCGCCGGCGTCTTGAAGAACGCCGGTAGCGCATTGCGTTGGATACCGGACCTTTTCCTTGTCAAACGCCTGCAGTCACTTCTGCTCGACAAGGAGATGCCCGACCGCATCCGCTGCCGCCTCACCCTCAACGGCCGCGCCCTCACCGCTAAGGACCACCCCGACCGCCTTCTCAACGGCCTCGCCCTCACCCGGCCCCGCCCCGACGGCACCACCGAAGTGGTCCTTCCCACCGTCGACGACGTCCGCGGCGCCGACTTCACCTTCTGGTTCTGGATCGAACGCGCCCGCGTCAAGAGTGCCTTCGACGACTCGACATTCGACGAGAACGTTTTCAGCTAAGGAGAGCCATGTCCCTCGACGAGAACCTCACGAACAAGCAACCCGGTGACCTCATCCGCTCCAAGGAATGGAACATCCTCGCCTCCGAGACGGTCCGCCTCGTCGACGCCGCCAAACTCAACAGCCAGTTGATCGGTATCCAGATGCAGCGGGGGTTGGAGTGGGAGAACGAAAGAACGTCCGGGGACTGGCACATGGTGGCCAAGGAGACTGTCAACGTCGAGACCGACACGTCGTTCCTGCTGGTCGGGCAGGGTCACGGGCTCTCGAATGCCTCAAATGTTTCTCTGGACGTGGCCATCAGGGTCAACGGGAAAATTCTTGGGCACGAGGCCACGAACGACCTTTTCTGGGGCATGGGGCTTGTTTCCCCTACCGTCAGCGGCAACACGTCGATCTGGACCCAGATCGTGGCAATCGCGGAATGCTCGATACCGAGCGGCGAAAGCGGGGTCGAGCTTGTCATGCGATGCCGGAAGCCGAACGGGGGGGGCGGTGCGGTGAAGTTCAACGCCCCCACTCTCTGGCTCATCCGCCTCGGCGCCAGCTGACCGAAAGAAGGCCTGCCATGTCCCTCCGCAGATCCCAGGCTCTGCAGCGCGTACCCAAGTCGACCTCGGTGCCGAACCGCCCCGAGGAATCACGCGCCCCCGGGCCGCCCCCTGCCGTCTCGGGGCTCCGGTACTCCTTCGCGAACACGGAGGTTGCCCCCAGCACACAGGTCCAGAGGGTGTTGAGCGCCCCGGGACGCCCGTTGGACGAACCACTGCTCCAGGAGATGGAGACCCGCCTCGGCGCGAACTTCTCCACCGTACGGATCCACTCCGACCCAGCCGCCGAACGCTCCGCAACGGCCGTCGGCGCCCGTGCCTACACCTCTGGCGAACACATCGTCGCCAGTCCAGGCGCTCTGGACCGGCGCACCATCGCCCATGAACTCATCCATGTACTCCAGCAGCGCAGCGGTCCCGTGGCGGGCAACGACCACGGCGACGGGCTGCGGGTGAGCGACCCCTCCGACCGGTTCGAACGCGAGGCGGACGCCAACGCCCAGCGTGCCATGGCCGGCCCGGCTACGACCGTGCTGCAACGGAAGCCGAGTGCCGGGGGCGGCAGGGCACCGGTTATGAGATCGTCCGGGGCGTACATCATTCAGCGAGCGAAGGGCCATTCACGGAAGGATAAAAAGCCCAGGCGTCGGCGTGCCAGCGTGGCGGGCATAAAGCGGAGAATTGCGGCTCTGAAGCTCGTGAAGGGGCACTCAGGAGCCGGCATGTGGACGAGGAAGGTTAACGTGAGAGGCCCCAAATCATTCAAGAAACTTCCGGACCGACAGATCCTCCGACACCTCTCTGCACAGTTCTTCTGGTATGTCAAGAACCGACTGAACGAGGAGGAGCAGGAGTTTCAGGCAATGTATGTGAACGAGCGCATAGTCGTAGCCAGCAACATGGATTCTTCGACTTTCGAGCTAGCAGAGAAGTTGATCAATGAATTCAATTCCTACATAGAGGGTAAAATTGACAGAAATCCACTCCGCAGTATTCTCTCTCGGGTTCAGAACCAGGGTGACTCGCGGGCCGAGAACTCTGCCGAAAAGATCTCCAAGCTGATTGACCCGAAAAATTCCAGGAAGCCACGAAAGGGGGCCGAGCACATGGTTCATAGGCTGCAGAAGTCGGCCCTGGCCAATCCGATCATGAAGGCGAGTGGCTCCTCGATCGGTGATCTGATCAAGAGCACTCGTGGTACTGGGAAGATAATCTTTCTGACGGAGGCGGGAGACTACCATGCTGAGCAGAAGCTGGTACTTGCCCTCCAGCGATCGGAATTCGATGGAAAAGCTCACATATATGGGAAAAAGCGGCCTTGTACACTCTGCTCGGCAACTCTGGATTATGCCGTTGCTCGAGGAGGCATGGATATCGATTTCAACCGCCACCCCGGTGGGTATTGGCATACCGCGGCCCCCGGACTGGTGAAACTCGCCAACATGTTGGGAGCAAGCGCTGACGAGTTCGAAAAATGGCTCGATGATTGGGGTGGCAAGCTGGGCATCAAAGGTATGAGCAAGGCCGTCAGGATGAACAGTAAGGGGGTGAAAATCTCGGATCAGGCATATGACTCGGCTTCGGATAACGAGCTGGGGGAAAGCGGTGACGAGTCGGATTCGGATATGGAAGATTAGGACTGCCCTTCGCTGACGGTTCTCCAGCGCGTTCCGCTGGGCATGTCGCGCAGAGCTGCCAGGATCGCCGGGACGAGAACGTCGTGGTCACCGGTGAGGAGGGCGGCCACGGCGTCAGGGGTGAGGTCGATGGTGAGAGCGTCGATGTGGATGGTTACGTCGTCGTCCATCCGGTGACCTCGGTGGTGGTGAGGGGGCGTTCGAGCTTGGCGTACTCGGTGCGGGCGGCGGCCAGCAGGTGGTGCATACGGACCGGTTCGCCGGAGTCCGCCGCGAGGTAGGCCGCGGAGAGGGCGATGGTGCTGATCGTGCCGCCGGGGACGGAGAGTTGGGCCAGGGCGGCGGGGTCCAGGCCGTCGGTGGGGGTCTCCGGGGGGAAGGCCCTGCGCCAGATCTCGGCCCGGGCAGAGGCGTCCGGGAAGGGGAAGTGGACGGCGAAGCGCAGCCGCCGCAGGAAGGCCGGGTCGAGGGTGTCCTTGAGGTTGGTGGTGAGGACGGCCAGCCCCCGGTAGGCCTCGATCCGCTGGAGCAGGTAGCCGACCTCGATGTTGGCGTACCGGTCGTGGCTGTCCTTGACCTCGCTCCGTTTGCCGAACAACGCGTCGGCCTCGTCGAAGAGCAGCACCGCACCGCCCGCCTCGGCGGCGTCGAAGACCCCGCGCAGGTTCTTCTCGGTCTCCCCGATGTACTTGCTCACCACCTGGCTCAGGTCCACCCGGTACAGGTCGAGACGCAACTCCCCGGCGATCACCTCCGCCGCCAGGGTCTTCCCGGTGCCGCTGGGCCCCGAGAACAGCGCCGCGGTGCCGAGCCCACGACCCGTACGGGCGGCGAAGCCCCAGTCCTCCAGGACGGTGACCCGGTGCCGTACATGGGCGGTCAGCTCATGGAGGACGCGAAGCTGATGGTCGGGCAGGACCAGGTCCGCCCAGCGGGCGCGGGGCTCGATCCCCTGGGCGAGGCCGTCCAGCGAGGGGCGGGCCAGCCGCCGGCAGGCATCCCACAGCGCGGCGCCCGCCTCGGGCGCGGCCAGTGCCTCCGCCGCCGCGGTGTCGACCGCTTCCAGGCCCAGATCGAACTGCCCCGCCACACGGTCGATCCAGGCCGAGAGGCCCGCCGCGGCCGGACCGAGGGCCTCGCGCCAGACAGCCCGTGCGTCGTCCGCCCGAGCCGGGCCCACCTCCACGCGAGGACCCGAGCCCACGATCGGCTCGCGTGAGATCACGACCGTAGGGACGTCGAGTCGGTCGGCCAGGTCGAGGGCGAGGCGGGAGCAGTCCGGGACCGTGTCGTCGACCTCGATGATCCAGGCGGTCCCGTTCAGCACGGTCTCCCGCTCGCACAGTCGCGCCAGCAGGTCCCGTTCCTCCGGGGCCTTGGGGAGGTCGGCGGCCCGCAGGCAGACGGGCGAGGCGTGGAATTCCGTGCAGGCCCCGACCGCGGCCGATCTGAGATCCGGGACCGGTCGGCCGTAGAGCAGAACACAACCGGACTCGGCCCGGGACCAGTGGGCCGCCACCTGCTCGCCCGCCTCCCTCAGCGGCACAGGGAGCGGACCCGGCTCGGGGAGTCGCACGGTGAGCGGTTGAATCCTGGGATCCAGGTAGGCAACCCCGGTCAGGGCGTGCAGGATCCGCTCGTCGATCCGCAGGGCGCTGACGGTCGGTGTCTCCGGGTGGGTGAGTTCGACCAGATGCCAGCGCCGCAGCGGCCCCGCCGGAGTGAGCGCGGTCCAGTACGGGTTGGCCAGCTTCGCCAGGCCCAGGCCGAAGGTCGCCCAGGTGCGCTCCGGTGCGTTCTGGGCCTCGGCGCAGGCATGGGCGAAGTCCGTGTCCAGTGCGACGCCGGCGCACATCAGCAGCAGATCCCGCTCGAAGTCCGACAGCTCGAAACCGTCTTCGATGTCCTCGAGCGCCGGGGGCGCGGGCATCGCCTTTCGGAGGTCGTCACGGTGGCGGGCGGCGTCCTCCAGGCCGTCCCCGCCGCTCAGCCGGAGGCGGAGCACATCGAGTGCGGCCACCAGATACCGCTGGTTCGCGGTGAGCCAGTCCACGTCGCCTCACTCCTTCCGTGGCTTCAACCGCACGTCGATCGTGCGGGTCGCCACCGGTGTGGCAGTTGTCGGCACCTCACGGCCCTCGATCAGGACCGCCGTCGCCTGGTAGGCGATCGACAGCCGGTAGGAGGAGGGGTAGAGCAACGACCACAGCTTGGTCGACTCCTCCAGGTCCATCGGTTGCAGGCTGAAGCGCACCGAGTCCGGTTGATCCGCCAGGTCCGAGTGCTGCTGCCAGTCATTGGGGGGGACCGCATCCGTCGCGAACCGGCGGATCAGTTCCGGGCTCAGCACCGGCCGTGAGGCGAGCGTGCTCACGGTGAGGCCCAGCAGCCGCTGGGGCTCCAGGGTGGATTCGTCACCCGAAAAGGTCAGCAGATAGTGCAGGTCGAGCGCCTGCCGAGGACGCGCCACGAGTGACTGGCCGTCGGCACCGCGGGTCGGCAGATCGGCCAGTGTCCAGGCGCCGTTGGGGGTGACCCGGTACAGGTAGACATTGATCCCCCGGGCCTGCGCATCGGTCGCCGCCAGCGACTGGGGGCGCAGGGTGGTGACCGCGGTGTTCTCCACACCGCCCAAGGAGGGGTCGGCGAGGGCCTCGACCAGTGTCCGGGTGAGTGCGGCGGTCACCATGGCCACCGCGAGGTGGTTGCTCATCGCGGCCCTCCTTCTTCCGTACGGCGGGCCAGATAGTCACCCAGCGACAGCGGTCGGGCCGCACGGTCGGGTTGCGCCCGGCGCGGCGGCCGGGGCCGGGACTCGGCGGACCGGCCGGGCTCCGGTGTGGTCCGTACCTCCACCCGCCCGATGTTCACCGTCACCCGGGGCGGCTGTGGCGGCTGCTCCGCAGACCGGAACACCGGCGGTATGGCATCACGTACGGCATCCCTGAGCGAACGCTCCCCGGGCACGCGGAGGTCGGCGGCACGGACCGAGTCGACGGATGACGTCGGCGAGCGCTCCGGTGACGCGGCGTCGAGTGTGAGTTCTCGCGCGCGGGTCGACAGCACGACGGGACGGTGGGATGCCGGTGGCAGTGGGGCCGGCGCGTCGGCCCACCGGGGTTCCGGCGCGAGTGGTGCGGGTGGAGGAGGCGAGATCTGCGGGACCGGGACCGGGACCGAGAACGTGGGGGTGGGGGGCAGTTGTGCGCCGATGCTCATCTCCGGCCGCTCCGGCGACGGCTGGAAGGGCGCCCCTTTCGCTCCAGCAAGGGCATCCCAGGCTGCCGCGAGTGGGGGCACAGCTTCCCGTTCCGGGTCAGGCATGCCTGTTGCCACGAATGTCGAGGGGGTGGTGGCGGTGGAAGCAACGTTTACGGACGCCGAAGGGGCGATGCCGGTGGAAGCAACGCCTGCGGACGCCGAAGAGGCGACGCCGGTAGAAGCAACGCCTACGGACGCCGAAGAGGCGACGCCGGTCGGAGCAACACCTGCGGACGCCGAAGAGGCGACGCCGGTAGAAGCAACACCTGCGGACGCCGAAGAGGCGACGCCGGTCGGAGCAACACCTGCGGACGCCGAAGGGGCGGCAGCGGTAGGAGCAGTGCTCGCGGAAACAGGAGGGGCGATGCCGGTGGAAGCAACGCCTACGGACGCCGAAGAGGCGACGCCGGTAGAAGCAACACCTGCGGACGCCGAAGGGGCGGCAGCGGTAGGAGCAGTGGTCCCGGAAACAGGAGGGGCAGTACTTGCAGGAGCAACACTTGTCGGAACAGAAGGGGCTGCGCCGATTCGATCGCCACCCGCAGCAGGAGCAGAAGGCGCGACGGCGGCGAGCCCGTCCCCTGGGTTCTCGCCCTCATCCCAGCCCGGGAGTTCGTCCGCCACCGGCTCGAACCGCCCTCTCGGCCGGGGTTCGAGCACGGGGGTGAGCCCGAGGGTCCGCTCCACCAGGTGGGTCAGGAATCCGCTCACTGTCTCACCAGTTCCAGGTACGCGGCGCGGCGCGCCGGGCTGAGGGCCAGCACCTCGGGCTCGGTCCAGCCGTAGGCGGTGGCCAGGACGTGCACCTGGTGCAGCAGGGCGACCGCCTGAGCCTGGACCTCGGCCCACAGCAGGGCGGGTATGTCCAGGGCCGCGGCGGTCTCCGCCCCGCAGTCGGGGCAGCCCGTACGGACGGTCACCGCGCCGCCCGGGGCTGCCTCCTCCATGGCCGCTTCCACCGCGGCGGCGGTCTCCTCGTCGAGGTCCTCGCCACTGCCGGCCTCGGCCTGTACGCAGCGGGCGAGCAGCAGCCGCCTGCCCGCCACCGCGTCACGGCCCCGGAGCAGACGCAGGTCGCCGGTGCTGGGCAGCCGGAACCGCACCCCGGAGCCCGAGACCTCCGCCTCCAGCAGGGCGCCGGGCTCACGCCACGGCGTCCTGGGAAACGCGGTCAGGTCCAGGGGTACGTCGAGCCGTTCACCGCATCCGGTGCACCTCACGCACGCCTGCACGACCCCGCCCGTGAACCTGCTGAGGACATCGACGAGGACCGCGTCACGGCTGCCCACGTCCGCCGACTCGGCCTGGTCGCGTGACAGCCCGGTCGCCGAGGCCAGCAGGGTCACGGCGCGGTCGAGCGTGTCCTCCCGCACCCCGCGCTCCCACGCGGTGATCGTCCAGGCTGGGTCGAGGCCGCTCATCAGCCGGCGAAGGTGGGCTCTGTGGGCTCCGGGACGTCCACGTCGCGTTCCCAGCCCTCGTTCTCCAGCTTGATGTGCTGGATCGCGACGGCGTTGGCGTTGGCATCGAGTTCGGGCAGCGCCTGGTACTCGGACACCCAGCAGCGGAACACCTTGTAGGCGATGGCGAGTTGGCCCGCCTCGTTGTAGACCTCGATCACGATGTCCTTGCGGAAGTCCCGCAGCGACAGCTCCGAGGCCAGTCCGGCGCCGTGCATGTGCACCTTGTTCGCCCACTGCTCGAAGTGCGGGTCGTGGGTGACGCCGCGTTCCAGAGTGATGGCGGCGTAGTCGGTGCGGCCCGGTGACTTGCGGCTGCTGCTGGGGTCCCCGCCGTCCCGATGCGACACCACTTCCGTGGTGCGGGTGAGGGCACCCACCTTGCTGACGCCTGCGACATAGAGACCGTCCCACCGCACACGGAACTTGAAGTTCTTGTACGGGTCGAAGCGCTGTGCGTTGACAGTGAACTGGGCCATTCTTGTCCGCTCTCGGTGTCTGTCAGGCCTGGGCCTGGGCGATCTGCTGTATCTGCAGCACCACGAACTCGGCGGGCCGCACCGGCGCGAAGCCGACGACGATGTTGACCTGGCCTGCGTTCACGTCGTTCGGTGTGGTGGTCTCGCGGTCGCATTTCACGAAGTAGGCGTCCCGCGCGGTGGTGCCATGGAACGCGCCCTGCCGGAACAGGTTGTGCATGAACGCACCCAGGTTCAGCCTGATCTGCGCCCACAGCGGTTCGTCGTTGGGCTCGAACACCACCCACTGGGTGCCGCGGAAGAGGCTCTCCTCGATGTGCAGGGCGAGCCGGCGGACCGGGAGGTACTTGTACTCGTCGCCCAGGTGGTCCGCGCCACGGAGGGTCCGCGCGCCCCACAGCACTGTGCCGGTTCCAGGGAACGTCCGAAGACAGTTGATGCCGTGCGGGTTCAGCATGCCGTTCTCGGCGTCGGTGAGGTTCACCTCGAGGCCGGAGATCCCGGTGAGGGTCGCGTCGACACCGGCGGGGGCCTTCCACACTCCGCGCGTCGCGTCGGTGCGGGCGATCACTCCGGCGATCGCGCCGCAGCCGACGAACGTGCCGATCCGGCCCCGGTCGGTCGGATCCGGTTGCATCAGCCGGGGGAAGTAGAGCACCGAGTTACGGGCCGCCTCGCCGGTGAGCTCGAGATTGTCCAGACTGCTCTTTTTGCCGGAAGGTGCGCTGACCGCGTTGGCGACCGTCATGTCTTTGGGCGGGTCGACGATCAGCACAGCGCGGCGCTTCGCGCAGTAGGTCTGCGCCGCCTGGTAGACGCCGGGGTCGGTGTTCCCGTCCAAGGTCGGCGGCGGGATGCACAGCAGGTTGAACAGATCGACATGGTCCAGCGCGTAGAGCCCTTCGTGGTTCGAGCTCGTGTCACCGCCGAAGTAGTCGCCAGGCTCCAGAGCAGCTCCATCCTCACCCTTGTCCGGATCGTCCACAATGGCAGAATTGTGGTCCGGGATTAGGTCAGGACGAACCGGGTCGAAGTCCCCATCTACCCGTACCAGTTGCGACTCGGCCAGGAGCACCGCGTCCACCCGCCGGGAACTCTCGACCGCGGTGACGTTGCGGAAGACTTCCTGCGGGCCCTTGTCACCAAGCCTGACAACCAAGTTGAAGAGGTCCTCTGGCTCCACCCCGAGTTGCTTGGCCACCATCGGAGGTGTGTCGTGATCGACGGTCGCTCTCAGGTCGTTCGCCCAGGCTCCTACGTCCGTAGCCTGCAGGACGATGGGCTTCGGGGGCTGCGAAGGCTTCGGGTCTTCCGGGGCCTCCGTCAGTGTCCGCCGGGCCGGTGCGGCCTTTGCGGTCTTGTCCGTCGTAGCCTGCGGTTTCAGTGTCAGCCGGGCCAGTGCAGGCTTTTTTTCGTCGACGGCCGGTGCGGGCTTCTTTTCACCCTCGGCCGGTGCGGGCTTCTTTTCACCCTCGGCCGGTGCGGGCTTCTTTTCACCGTCGGACTTGTCCGTCCTCACCAGCCGGACTACAACCGCCTGCCCGCCACCGTTGGCGAAGAAGTCGCGGACGGCGAAGCTCACCGTGCTGCCCTTGTACAACCCGCCGAAGACGCGGTCGTAGTCGGCCAGGCTGTTGATGACGGTGGCCTCGTTCACAGGGCCGCGCCGGGTCATGCCAACGAAGGCGGTGACCGAGGTCGCGACACCGGTGATGGTTCGTACCCCGCTCGGTAGTTCGGTGACGTAGACGCCGGGGTAGGAAGTCTGAACCGCCATGCTGCCCCATCTCGGGTCTGTCGAAGGGTGTACCGGGAAGTCCGGGAGCAGGCCCGGACAGGCGTGACCGTAGTGAGGCCTGCGTCACCGCTCCGTCACTGATGCGTCACCGGCCCCGTGACGGCCACGGCACCGGCCATGGATGACAAGTACCCCGTGAAAAACCTGTGGTGACGGAGTGTTTGACCGAGGTCATACGGACGGGGGGAACAGCTCCAGCTGGCCGGGGCAGTGCTCGACCGGTGCGGCGCTCTGCGAAGTCCATGTGGCCACCATGCGCGGTCGCCTGACGGGGTGCCGACCGGGTGTCACGTGACGGGCACCGCCGCGAGCGCCCGCCCGAGCTGCTCGGCGGAGACCGGGCCGCGCTCGGGAAGGCCAGCCCCGTTCCAGACGTGCAGGGCAGCGTCCTTGTCGCCGTCGGCGGCGAGGACGTGGTTCTTCGCCTCGTCCTCGCCGATCGCCTCCAGTTCGGGGCCGAGGTCCATCAGACGCACGGCGCCCCGCACCTTGTGCATGGGGTTGGAGGCAAGGCCCTCCATGTCCTTGTGGACGAGGACGCGGCGGCCGACGAGGGCGCGGGCACGTGCGATCTTGGCGGCGCCGGCGTCGGCGTCGCCTCGGTCTGTGCGAATGACCTCGAGGTCGCCGGAGACGTTGCGCGGCCGGAGGATGCCGCGGGTGCTGGTGTCCTCGATGGTGACGCCGAGGAGGGCGGCGGGGAACTTGGTGGCGGCCGCGAGGCGCTCGAGGTCGCGGGCGACGACGTCGCCGGGGACGAAGAGGTCGACGGCCAGGACCCGGACGCGGGCCTGCCACTGCGGTTCTTCACCGGGCGGGCAGGGGCCGGTGGCCTGGGCGACGGTCAGGGGCAGGGCGCCGATCGAGGCGGGCTGGTCCACGATCACCAGGACGATGCCGAACTTCGCCGTCAGCTTGTCGAAGACGGCCCGCAGTTTCGGCTCGCTGTTGGGCAGCTGCTTGTCGAGGAATTTCTTCCCGGCCGGGGTGAGCCCGTGGCCGTGGTGAGTGGTCTCGCCGACGTCCAGGCCGAGGAACACGCCCACGTCTTCGGTGTCGAACATCGCGCCTGGGCCACGTCACGCGCTTTCCTACTGAGCACCACTTCGCCAGCCATACCGGTACGGCCCGCTGGACGCCTCCAGCGGGAAGAACACCCGCCACCGCCTCAACACCGGGGGAAACCGAGCCCTCAACTCGGTGCCGCGCATGGTCGCTGTCTGCCCGATTCGCGACGGCGGCCGTGGACAGGAGTACTACCTGCGCAAGATCGCCGAGGGCAAGACACCGGCGGAGGCACGCAGCGCCCTCAAACGGCGCCTCTCGAATGTTGTCTATCGCACCCTCAAACCGCGACCGTCACAAGGCTCACATCACGATCGCTTGACACACAGAGGCGCTCATCAGCGTCTCCGACGGCGCCGCCCGGACCCGGTGACCCCACCCCCCAGGTCATCCGTTCTCATCCGTTCGACAGGGGGGAGCAGTCATGCCGGCCCGGAGGCCGGCGGCCCTCTTGCAGGACCGGGCAAAACACAGCGGGGGCAGCGTGGGATCCGGGGTGACTGCGCGTCCAGCCGCCCCATGGTGCAGTCGGGGCAGAGGTCCGTGTCCTCCAACCGAAAAGAGAAGCCGCCCCATCAGATCGGAGCCATCTTCGTCCGGTTCCGAAGAGGTTCTCGCCGGAACACCAGGTCGGTGAGGTCCAGGGACGGCTCCACGCCCAGTTGCTCCGCCAGCAGAGCGCGGAACCGTTGGTACTCGTGCAGTGCCTCGGCGAAGTTGCCCTCGGCGAGGTGGACCCCTATCACAGCGCGGCGTGCGCTCTCCCGCAGTGGTTCGCTGCGGACCGCTTCAAGCGCGGCGTCGAGCGCCATCGCATAGCCTCCCAGAGCGCACAGATCGGCTGCGGCCGCCTCAAGCTGGTGCAGGCGGAGCTGGCGCAGCCGATCCCGTTCGAAGATCACCCAGTCGTCGTCCCAGCCGGGTAGGAGCTCGCGCAGCCGTAATTCCGGCGCGTGCAGTCCGGTACCGCCGGGGTGGCGGAACCGGGCGCCCGCGGTAGCGACGAACTCGGTCACGTCGACCCTGACGAACTCGGCCAGGGCCAGCTGACCCCGCGCCGCCACGATCAGTCCGGGTACGGCGTGGTTGAGCCGCCACATGGTGGTCCGCAGGCTGCCCAGCGCTCGGTTCTCGGGCACGTTTGACCAGAGGGTCCCGGCGACGACGGTCCGTGGGGCGGGCCCGAGCAGACTCAAGAAGGCCAGCAGTCGTTGGCCATTGGTCACGGGATGGATCCAGGTGCCTTCCACCTGGAGACGGAAACCGTCGAACAGCTCGATCCGCCCTCTTCTGACTGATTCGCGCACAGGCG
Organism: Streptomyces capitiformicae; assembly: GCF_002214185.1. Classification (NCBI taxonomy): domain Bacteria; kingdom Bacillati; phylum Actinomycetota; class Actinomycetes; order Kitasatosporales; family Streptomycetaceae; genus Streptomyces; species Streptomyces capitiformicae. Next base: position 340,360 of record NZ_CP022161.1, read on the forward strand.
CACCAGGCGACGACACAAGGCCCCTCAAATCGTGGTGATGTCCAATGTGGATATTGAAACTTGACTGTGCCCGGCCCGACGGACAGCCCCTGACCGGCGCCGACTTCGACCAGCGCCCTGCTGCGCATGCTCAGGGACCTGGCGTGCGTCGTCCCAGATCAGCAGTACGAGGTACTTTTCGTTTCCCGCGGGTGAAAATCTTCCCGACTGTGATGTTCCCCAGTGGCTCGCGGAGGCGCTGACGCCCGGAGGGGGTCTGCCATCGGCCATCACCTGATGCGCATCCGCGACAGGCGGCCCGCACCCCGGCACTGTCGCTGGGGGTATCCCGTGGGAGAGCATCCGCCGTCTGCAGCAGGCGTCCGCCGCTGCCGCGGCGGGCACGTAGGCGCCGGTGCGTCGGGCTGGGCACGCTTCAGAGCTTCGGGATCTTCAGAGCTTCGGGATCTTCAGCGCGGCCCACGTCCTGGGGCCCGGGATCCCGTCCGCGTCGCCCGCCAGCTCGGGCCGGGAGCGCTGGAAGTCAGCGACGTTGCGCCTGTCCGCCTCCGACCATTCGGGTCCGGGACCGGAGGTGTAGTGCTTGCCGAAGCCGAGCTCCACCAGGCGCCTTCCGAGAGCGGTGACCAGGGGGCTGCGGCGGCCGGCGTGGAAGAACGCCGTCCCCGGAAACGGCTCGTACCGCGGTGTCGGCGGCTTCGCCGGGGCCGCCGTCGGCAGTTTCAGTTTCTGCCCCACGGAGATCTGGTCGGCGTCCTTGATGCCGTTGAGGGACAGCAGAGCACTCACGGTCGTGCGGTGCGCGGCCGCGATGGAGGTCAGGGTGTCGCCCGCCTTCACGGTGTAGGTACCGGGCCCGGTGTCCGGAGTGGTTCCCCCGCCGGCGGAGCGGGGCCTGCCCGGTACGATCTCGGTGTCGATGGCCCCGGGGTCCCAGTGGTTCTGGCCGGGGATCTGGGAGTGTCCGTAGTGGCCGCCCTTGTTCTCCCAGGTGGTTCTGGGACGCTCCGTCGCGGCGGCCGCGGTGGCCGGCGGGGCCCCGACGGGCCACACGTCCGGGATGCCGTGCGCGCGTATCGCGGTGAGCAGCCTCCGGAAGTTCGGCTTGGTCTTCGGGTCGAAACCCTTCGTCCACGGAGCGCGGGCACGTCCCAGCACCTCGATCTGGATGCAGACCCTGCCGGTTCGGTTCGTGCGTTTCGTGCCGTGGTTCTTCAGCGCTCTCGACGACAGGTTCAGGGGCCCGAACTGGCCCAGCCGGTCGGTGACAGGGCAGTAGATCACCTGCGGTTCCGCCCCGGCACGGATCAGGTAGGCGGCCACGGACATGAAGTAGTCGCCGCCGGCCGGGGATTCGGTGGTGTGCCACACGGCCCGCGGCGGCTCGAGCGGGGTGTCCATCGGTCCTCCGATGCGCTGCGCGCCGAAGCGGGTCACGCCGTCGATGTACGCCGGGCCCGAGGCGCTGTGCGGCAGAACGCCCAGGCTGCGTTCGCCGCTCAGAGTCCCTACGAAACCCTCACCGCTCTCGTCGTGGGTCTTCGGCAGCGGGTCGGGCTCGTGTGCGGCGTGCTCGGCCGGGCCGGTGGGCTCGTAGACGTCCAGGCCGCCGTCGTCGCGCAGGACCATGAAGGCGCCCTCGTGCCGGGGGTGTTCCTTGACGTGGCGATCGGAGCCCGGAAGGGCGGCGATGGCGCGTACCCGGTCGACGTGGGCCTGGTCGACGGTGCCCAGATAGGTGGTGGTGACGTCATGGGTGTCGGGGTCCGGGTGGTCGACCGCGACGTGGAAGGTGGTCATGTCGGAGTTCCGTTCTCGGGGTCTGAGGAGGTCTTCCCGCCCGGGCGGGGCGACGCGGGTACGCGGGCGGGGGACGTGGGGTGCACGCCTTGCCGACTCCGGGCGCGGGCCAGGACGGTTCGGGCCGCGGGAAAGGCGAGGGGTGAAGGGGGCGCGGTCGCGGAATCGGTCAGGAGCTCAGAAAGGTCACCCGCTCGGCCGTCTCGATCATCTGCCGGGCGAAGTCGCCGAATCCGAGCGACTCGACTCCCAGCGCCGCGGCGATGCTCCTGGTGAGATCGCCGATGGGCAGTCGACCACCCGGCCCCCTGGAAGGGGGTCCGCACCATGATCTCGCTGAGGTAAGGGAGATCCTCGTTCCGATCCAGACCGGTGGCCGTATCCCGGTAGGGGAGCCGGGTGAAGTCGTTGTCCGGTCCCCGCACATCGAGATCGTCGGCCAGACACAGTGCGCCGAGGTGGACCGGTACGACCAACGGTCCGCCGACGCTCACCGGTCTTCCGCCGCTGAGGTCGGACATGCGACGACTATTCCTTGCAACACGGTTCCCCCGGAGTCCAGCTGCTGGCCGAACGGTGTCTCTCCCAGATCAGCGAGCGTCAACGTAGTCGGCAAACAGCCGTGTGAAGAGCGCAGTTGATTGAAAGCGGCAGTACTGGCGACGGCGTGATCCGGCAGTCTCCACGGGAACTCGGGCCCCACGCGTACTTCACGACTGTGCGACCGCAACGACCGCGACGACCGCGACGACCGCGACGACCGCAGGGAACGAGGCTCTCGGCCCCGCTGGAGGCTGTTGTCGGGACGAGAGCCGGCAGCTCGCCGCAGCTGCTCCGGCAGCGGGCTCACCACGTGAGTTCCTCGTGAACGCCGACGCGGTCGAGCGCGACGAGAGCCTTGGGCGGGACCATGCGCGGGCCATCGTTCCTGGCGCGGTGAAGTTCCCCCTTCGCACAACGAGGGCGGCCCGATCCCTGTCCCTCGGGCGGGCCGCCGCCTCCGGTCCGGCCGGCAGGGGCGATGGGACCGGCTCCGGCACCGGAAGGTTCCCGCGCGGTTCTTCCGGTGGTCCTTCCCGTTGTTCTTCCTGGTCGCCCCTTCCGCCCCCGTGCTCTTCAGCACGCGGTCAAGCAGCAGCCGCTCCTCATCGAGTACAGGTGTCGTCCGTGAACGGCCTCGGAGCACGGCCTGCGGGCCGACCTGTCCGCCATGCGCGTCCACACCGGGCCTGCCGCCGACCCCCTTGCCCGCGGTCCGGGCGCCGAGGCGTTCGCCGGCGGATCACACGTGTTCTTCCGGCGAGGCGCCTATCGGCCGCGCTCCCCGTCCGGGTTCCGGCTGGCTGGCCCCCGAAGCCGCCCACCTCGTCCAGCAGGCCCGTGGCGGGGTCGGCGGAGCCAGGCGCGGAGGGTGGACCGTCAGCGTGCCCGGCGACCCCTGGGAGCAGGCGACCGACCGCTGGGCCGAGGGGAGTTGGTCCGCCGCCTCATGCGCGAACTGGGCCTGGCGCCCTGCCTGCCACGGCCGAGAAGGTTCAACCCCACTCAGGCTGCGGCCGGCCGCGTGCCGGACCTCGTCGGCCGCAACTTCACCGCGGACGCGCCCGGGAAAAGCTCGTCGATGACATGACCCATATCGCCGCCGGGAAGGCGGCTGTATCTCGCAACGGTCTATCGACTGCTGCACGATGGAAGTCTTCCGTTACGCGATGGACGACCACTACCGAAAGTCGCTCCCCCACCCTCCCCCCTCACTTCGCGGACGGCATCAGCGTCGCCCACGTCCACCCCACCAGCACCTCACCGACCCGCCTGTTCGAAAGGGAGGGCGACCGGCAAGCAGTGGTCGCCGGTGAGTACCATCCGCTGAACGGCGAGGCCTCGGAGTCCTCGCCCGGATGCTTCGGGCAGGACTCGAAGGGGATCGTCCCGTGAGGCGGGGCGGTACGGGGGGCAGGGGAGTTGGCGACGTTCGGTGAGATGCTGTTGGTCTTTCGCCGGGCCGCGGGGTTGACACAGGAGGAGCTGGCCGAGGCCGCCGGGATGGCGGCCCGGTCCATCCGGGATCTGGAGCGCGGCCGGCGGGCGCGTCCGCAGCGCCGCACGGCGCAGTCGCTGGTGTCGGCGCTGGGGCTGAGTGACGCCGACGCCGCCGTGTTGCTCGCGGCGGGCCGCCCCGGCAGGCAGACGATTCCTCCTGCCGACGACGGCACGGCGCCGTCCGGCCTGCTCGGTCGTCGGGACCAGTTGATGGTCCTGGAGCGTGCGGCCGGTGAGGCACGGGCGGGCCGGGGCGGCGTGGTGCTGGTACGGGCGGGCGCGGGGATGGGGAAGACCGCGCTGCTGGATGCGTGGGCAAGCCTCCAGCAGCCGCGGGAGATGCTGGTGATGTCCGCGAGCGGGGCGGAGCTGGAGCAGGGCTTCGCCTTCGCGGTGCTGCGGCAGCTGGTCGAGCCTTTGCTGGCCCGAGCCGGCGACGAGGGGCGGGCTCGGTTGTTGGCGGGTCCGGCGCAGTTGGCGTCGCACGCGCTGCGTGTGGAGGGGACCGGTGAGCTGTCGCCCGAGGCGTCGCTGGGCCTTCTGCACAGCCTGTACTGGCTGATGGTGCATGTCGCCGACGAGGGGCCGGTCGCCCTGGTGGTCGATGACGTGCACTGGGCGGATGTCCCGTCGGTGCGGTGGCTTGAGTACCTGGCGCGGCGTCTGCGGGGTCTGCCCCTGCTGCTGGTGCTGGCGGGGCGGCCGGAGGACGGGGCCGGGGCCGAGCCGATGCTGGAGCGGATCGCCGGACAGCCGTACTGCCGTCTGGTCGGCCTGCCCGGGTTGGACATCGACAGTGTGACCCACCTGGTGCGGGCGAGCCTGGGGCCCGCTGAACCACGGTTCGTCGCCGCGTGTGCCTCGGCCACCGAAAGCAACCCCCTGCTGCTGCACGAGTTGCTGCGGACCCTGGCCGACAACCAGGTCGGGGCCACCGACGATCAGGCCCATCTGGTGGAGGAGTTCCGGGGCCGGATCCTGGCCGGAACCGTGGTCAAGCGGCTGGCCGACGAGCCGGAGCCGGTCCTTTGCCTGGCGCGGGCCCTGGTCGTGCTGGGGGACGAGGCCACCTGGAAGGTCGCTGCCGAGCTGGCGGGGCTGGGCGAGTCGACGGCACGGGAGCTCGGCCGCAGGCTGCGGCAGATCGGTGTGCTGGCGCCGGGCGAGCCGGTGCGGTTCGGGCATGCCCTGGTCCGCACCGCTGTCGCCGAAGCCGTCCTGGGGCCGGTGGAACTGGCCGCCGGTCACGCGCGGGCAGCCGAACTGCTGCGGAGCGACGGCGCGGCCGACGATCTGGTGGCGGCCCATCTGCTGCTGGCCGAACCGGGCGGTGAAAGCTGGTGGGTGGACGCCCTGCGGGAGGCGGCGCGGGCGACTCGTGGCCGAGGGGCTCCGGAGGTCACCTCCGCCTATCTGCGCCGGGCTCTGCGCGAGCCGGTGCCCGTCGAAGAGCGCGGCCCCTTGCTGCTGGAGCTGGGCAAGGACGAGATACAGATCGACGTCGGCGCGGCCAGGCACCACCTGACGCAGGCATCGACGGCGTTAGCCGACCCGTACGCGCTGGCCGAGGCGGCCTCTCTGCTCGCCAGCGCGCTGTTCCTCAGCCACGAGCACGAGCGCGCCGTCGACGTCCTCGCCCGCGCGGTGGACGATCTGGGGCAGACCGACGACGGCATCGGCCTCGCCCGTGAGGTGTCGTGGTTCCTTCAGGCACAGATGCTGCTGATCGGCTACGACCAGCTGTCCACGCTCCCCGCCGCACGCCGGCACGCGCGACGGCTGCGGGACCACAAGCTGGCCGGTGACACCCCTGGTGAGTGCGTGGTCCTGGCCGCGCTGTCCGCCTGGGCCACCACCGGGGAGGCCAGTGCCCAGGTCGCCAACGACCTCCTCGACCGGGCCCTGCGAGGCGGACTGGTCGCGGCGGACGCGTCCCACATGTTCGTGAGCCTCGCCGGGCTGGCCTTCGTGGCCACCGACCGGCTCGACGACGCGGTCGCGCGATTCGACCGCGTCGGCGACATGGGCGGCCGATGGGGCTCGTTCCTGATGGTCTCGTCCGCGATGACCTGGCAGTTGCTCGTCCAGGCCCGCCGTGGCCGACAGCTCCCGCTCACCGCTGACTTCGGACACCCCGCCACCACGGCCGACCAGGGCTTGGAGCCTCGGGTCAGGCTGTCGATGACAACCCAGGTGGGCGAGTCGCTGATCGAGCGGTGCGACCTGACCTCGGCGACGGCAGTGCTCACCGCGGACGCCGACTTCGACCGGGTGGGCTGGACCTGGCAGGGCCCGGCGCTCCTCGCACGCAGTCGCCTGCACGCGGCGCGGGGCAACCCGGCCGCCGCCCTCGCCATCCTGCACGAGTACGGCGCGCAGGAGAACCGGGCACAGGTCATGAGCCTGGCCTGGGTGCCCTGGCGGTCGCGGGCGGCCTTGCTGCACCTCACGCTCGGACAGCGGACGGACGCGCTCCAACTGGCCACCGAGGAACTGGAGCTGGCCCACCGGTGGGGCACCGAGCGAGCGATCGGGGTGGCCTCACGCTGTCTGGGCGTCATCCACGGCGGACACAGAGGGCAGGCCCTCCTGCGCGAGGCCGTGGCCCTGCTGAAACGGTCCCCCGCCCGACTGGAACTGGCCCGCGCCCACTACGGGCTGGGAACCGCCCTCATGCGCGGCGGCGAGACCGACGAGGCCCGCCAGGCCCTCACCCAGGCGCTCCACCTCGCGGACACCTGCGGCAGCGTCCTGCTGGCCGGCCAAGTACGCGGAGCGCTCGCCGCGGCAGGAGTGCGCCCGAAGCCGGCTCCACCGGCGGCCCCGAGCCTCTCCCCGACCGAACACCGGCTGGTCGAGCTGCTCCGCGCAGGTCACAGTGACCGTCAGATCGCCCAGGCCCTGCTCCTGACCCCGCACGACGTGACCGGACTCATCGAGCAAGCCGGCCGC